>DASWFO010000147.1:0-2172 GCA_036394195.1 Alphaproteobacteria bacterium
TACATCTCGAGCAGATGCGCCAGGAGGCGGCGCAGCTCGGTGCGTGGAAGGACCATGTCCACCTGCCCGTGCGCGAGCTGGAACTCGGCGCTCTGGAACCCGGGCGGCAGGTCGGCATACGTCGCCTGCTTGATCACGCGCGGCCCGGTGAAGCCGATCGCGGCGCCCGGCTCGGCGATGTTGATGTCACCGAGGAGCGCAAGGGATGCCGCCGTGCCCCCAAACGTCGGGTCGGTGAGGACAGAGAAATAGGGCACGCCGGCGGCATGCATCCTGCCGACGGCCGCGTTCACCTTGGCCAGCTGCATCAGGGCCAGCACGCCTTCCTGCATGCGCGCACCCCCCGAGGCCGAGACCAGCACGTAGGGGATGCCCGAGCCGGCCGCCTGCTCCATACCGCGAGCGAGACGCTCGCCGGCGACGATCGACAGCGTCCCGCCAACGAAGCGGAAGTCGAAAGCAGCAAGCCAGATCGGGCGTCCCGCCAGCGTGCAGGTGCCTGTGCGCAAGGCTTCGTTCAGCCCATCCTCCATGAGCTTTTCGACCACCTCCTGGTAGGGCTTGGGCACCTTCCAGTTGAGGAGGTCGTGGGATCGAATGTCACCCCATCGCTCCTTCCACGTTCCTCGGTCGGCGATCAGGGCGATCCATGCGTCGGCGCCCAGGCGGAAATGGTGGCCGCACTGGGTGCAGACATAGTTGTGCTTGCGCATCGTTTCCAGGTCGAGCCCAACACCGCAGCCCGGGCAGTTGCTCGGTAGAGGGATGTCGGGCAGCTTGCTTCCCGCGATGCGAACCTCGGTTGCGGGCCTGGCCAGCACGCTCACAGCGACAGCCCCCCGTCGACGGCGATCACCTGCCCGGTGATGAACCCGGCTCGCTCCGAGCACAGGAACGCCACGGCCGCGGCGATGTCATCGGCCGTCCCCTCACGCTTGATCGGCGTCATCTTGACCAGCTCGCCCACCATCTCGTCGGTGAGCGACCCCGTCGTCAGCTCTGTGCGCACGTAGCCGGGCGCCACGGCGTTGCACGTGATGCTTCGCGACCCGTACTCCCGAGCCACCGACTTGGTGAAACCGATGAGGCCCGCCTTGGCGGCCGCGTAGTTCGACTGGCCGGCATTGCCGGTCAGCCCGACGATCGATGAGATGTTGACGATGCGGCCCCAGCGCGCCCGCATCATGCCGGACATGATGGCCGCCCGCGTCGTCGCGAAGGCCGACATCAGGTCTGTGCGGATCAGCTCCTCCCAGTCGGCCGGCGCCATCTGGATCAGGAGCTTGTCGCGCACGGCGCCGGCGTTGTTGACGAGCACGTCCACCCGCCCGATCGCCTTGACCATCGCCTCGACCTGAGCCGGGTCGCCGACATCGGCCATGTGGGCGCTGGCGTCCGGCAGCGACGCCGCCGTCTCTTCCGCCGCGGCCTTGTCCGACCGGTAGTTGACCACCACGCGTGCGCCCATGCCGGCCAGCGCCTGGCTGATGGCGCGGCCGATGCCTTTGCCGCCGCCCGTGACGAGCGCGGTCTTGCCTTCGAGGTCGCCCATCTGGTTACGCCGTGGTCGGGCCCGCGAAGTCGATGAAGAGCTCTTCGGCGTTCCAGGTATCGACGCCCGGGATGTGCTTCGCGGCGAGGCTGGCCAGCACCCGGCCGGGTCCAAGCTCGACGACGGTCTTCACTTTCATGGCTCGCATCGACACCATCGTGCGCGCCCAGTCGACCTGGCGCAGCATCTGCAGCCGCAGCTCGTCCTGGAGGCTCGCGACCGTGCGAAGCGCTTCACCCGACGCGTTCGCGAGGATCGGAATGGACGGCGCCTTGATCGGCAGCTTGTCCACGACCTTGCGGAATGCGGCGGCCGCCGCCGCCATCAAGGGGGTGTGCGCGGCGAGCGGGATCGTGAGGATGAGAGCGCGACGGGCCCCGGCGGCCAGGGCGAGCCTCTCGGCCTCCTCCACGGCGGCCACCTCGCCCGACAGCACGAACTGGACGTCCGCGTTGCGGTTGGCGACCCAGAGCTTGCCGCGCGCCGAGGCTTCCTCGCGGATGCGCTCGACGTCTTTCTCGTCGAGTCCAACGATGGCGATCATCCCGCCCGCCTGCTCACCCGCGGCCTGAGCCATGATGCGACCGCGCTCCTTGACGAGGAGCAGCGCAGTCTCCCAC
>DASWFO010000148.1:0-29725 GCA_036394195.1 Alphaproteobacteria bacterium
ATTCCCGTGCACCCACCGCACCCGCCCCTGCAGATCCAGCCGCCGAGCGTTGCGTTGCGCGACCGCCAGCGCCGCCGCGCTGCGGTCGACGCCGATACCGGTCGCGAACGGCAGTTCTTTCAGCAACGCGAGCAGCAGGCATCCGGTGCCGACGCCGAGATCGAGAACGCTGAGCGCCCGCGAGCGGTCGGCGATCTGCTCCAGCACGGCGGCGACAATCGTTTCGCTGTCCGGACGCGGCGTCAGCACGTCGCGCGTGACCTGGAACTCGAGGCTCCAGAATTCGCGCCGGCCCAAAATCTGCGACATCGGCTCGCGGGCGAGGCGGCGGCGCAGCAAGGTGTCCAGCCGCGTCGCGGCATCGGCCGCGACGTCGCGTTCCGGCCACGCGATGACCCGCTCGACGGGCACGGACAGCGCCTCTGCGACGAGCAGCCGCGCATCGAGGGCCGCGGACTCGATGCCGGCTTCCGCCAGCGCCGTCCGGCACCGCGCCAGCGCGGCGCCGACGGTCGGCAGGGTCGCACTCTCGATCATGGCAATTCCGCCAGGCGGGTGGCGCGATCATCGGCGATCAGCGCGTCGATGATCTCGTCGAGCTCCTCGCCCGAGACGATCTTGTCGATCTTGTAGAGCGTGAGGTTGATCCGGTGGTCAGTCACCCGCCCCTGGGGGAAGTTGTAGGTGCGGATGCGCTCGGAGCGGTCGCCGCTGCCGACCTGGGTGCGGCGGTTGGCCGCCCGCTCGGCTTCCGCCTTCGCGCGCTCCATCTCATACAGCCGGGCGCGCAGGATCTTCAGCGCCTTCGCCTTGTTCTTGTGCTGCGATTTCTCGTCCTGCTGCTGCACGACCAGGCCGGTAGGCAGGTGGGTGATGCGCACGGCGCTGTCGGTGGTGTTGACCGACTGGCCGCCGGGGCCACTTGACCGGAAGACGTCGATGCGCAGGTCCTTGTCGTCGATCTTGATGTCGACGTCTTCGGCCTCCGGCAGGACCGCCACCGTCGCCGCCGACGTATGGATGCGGCCGCTGGCTTCGGTCTCGGGGACCCGCTGCACGCGGTGCACGCCGGATTCGAATTTCAGTCGCGCGAACACGCCGGCACCGGAGATCTCGGCAATGGCTTCCTTGGTGCCGCCGAGCCCCGTCTCCGAGATTTCCATGATCTCAAAGCGCCAGCCATGCAGGGCCGCGTAGCGCTGATACATCCGGAACAGGACGGCCGCGAACAGGGCCGCCTCCTCGCCGCCGGTGCCGGCGCGCACCTCGAGAATGGCATTCTTCTCGTCGGCGGCGTCCTTCGGCAGCAGCATCATCTGGAGCTGGCGCTCCATGCCCGGCAACTTCTCCTTCAGCTGGAAGAACTCGGCTTCCGCGATCTTGCGCATCTCGGGATCGCCCCCGGCCTCGGTCATCAGGCCGGCTAGGTCGCCCAGCTCGCTGCGCGTCTTGCGCAGCGCCTCGACCGCCTGCACGACCGGCGTCAGGTCGGCGTATTCCTTCGACAGTTTCGCGAACGTCTTGGGGTCGGCGTCGGGGGCCGCAAGCGCCGCCGTGAGCTCGTGATGGCGGCCCACCACCTTGTCCAGCTTTTCGTCGAGATTCACGTCGTCACTCCTCGCCCCGCTTGCGGTTCAGCCCGAACAGCTCGTGGAGAAGCCGCTCGGCGTCGCGCCGCGCCGCCGGATCGGCCGCCGCTTCGGCCGCCAGCCGCCGCAACGCCTCCGATGGTTCGTGCAGCAGGCGGTTGATCAAGAGCTCGGTCGCCCGCACCGCGTCGCCGCCCGCTTCGATCAGGACCCGCGCGCGCTGGGTTTCAAAATGGCGGCGCAGCGCGGTGATCGCCGGAGCCGCGGTCCGTCCCGCCCGCTCGCGCGCGAACGCCGCGAGCTCCGCCTCGACGATCGCCCAGGCCTCGGCGGCGGCCGTCTCGCGCGAGGCGCGGCCGCTCATCGCCACGTTCTCCAGGTCGTCGAGGTCGTAACGGAACGCGCCGTCGAGCGGCTCGACGGCCGGGTCGATGTCCGCCGGCACGCCCAGATCGAGCAGCAGCATCGCGCGGCGGCGGCGCAGGCGGAGCGCTGCGTCGACCATCGCCGCCGTGATGCTGAACCGGCCGGTGCCGGCCGCGGTGATCACGATATCGGCCGGCGCCAGGGCCGCGGGCAGCGCCTCGAACGCGGCGACGTGGCAGTCGAGCTGCCGCGCCAGCGCCTCGCTGCGCACCGCGTTCGGGCCGGTGACGGTGAGTCGCTTCAGCCCGGCGCCGCGGAAATGCTCGATCAAGAGCTCGCCCATGTCGCCCGGCCCAACCAGAAGTGCAGCGCAGCCAGTGAGCTGGCCGTGCACGTCGTGCGCGACCTGCACCGCGGCTGAGGCCAGCGTGACCGGCCGCTCGCCGAGTGCGGTCTCACTGCGGGCGCGCTTGGCCGCACCGTAGGCGGCCTGCAGAGCCGAATCGAGCTCCGGGCCGATCAGGCCCGCGTCGCGCGCGCGGCGATGCGCCTCCTTGACCTGGCCCAGGACCTGCGGCTCGCCGATCACCTGGCTGTCAAGCGCCGCCGCGACCGCGAAGATCTGCCGCAAGGCCTCGTCGCCCTCGAGAAAACGGATCTGCCCGCCGAGCGCGTCGGCGCCGAGCCCGGTCCGCGCGGCAAACACCGACAGCAAGCTGCGGGCAAACGCTGCAGGATCGGACGCAGCACCCTGCACCTCGACGCGGTCGCAGGTCGACAGCACGATTGCCTGAGTGAGCCCCGCGGCACGCAGGTCGGCGAGGAAGCCGGCCATCTCGCCGTCCTGGACGAACAGCCGGTCGAGCAACATCGGCGTCGCGGTGCGGTGGGTGAAGCCCACCACCACCGGCCGCAATGCTGTCTCGGAGACGCCGCTCACGGCGCGTCCCCCGCTATCGGAACTGGGCGAGCCGGTCCTTCAGAGCCTCGAGAGGCACCTCGGCCTGCTCACCCGAATCGAGATCGCGCACAGTCGCTGCGTTGCGCTTCAGCTCATCCTCGCCGATGATCACCGCCGCCCGCGCGTTGAGCTTGTTCGCCGCCTTCAGCCGCCGCGACACGTTGCCGCGATAGCCGAGCTCGACCGCGAAGCCCGTCCGCCGCAGCTGCTCGGCGAGCGCGTGTGCGACCCCTTCGCCCTCGGGGCCGACCGGCACGATCGCGATGGGTCTCGCCGGCAGCGGCACGTCGCGCACCAGCAACGCCAGCCGCTCCACGCCCGCGGCCCAGCCGATGCCGGGCGTCGCTGGCCCGCCCATCTGCTCGATCAGCCCGTCATAGCGCCCGCCGGCCATCACCGCACTCTGCGCGCCGAGCTCGTCCGTCGTGAACTCGAACGCCGTGTGGCAGTAGTAGTCGAGTCCGCGCACCAGGCGCTGGTTGCGGCTGAACTTGATGCCGAGCCCGGTCAGCCCGTCGCAGACCTTCTTGAAGAAGTCGCGGGCGCCGTCGGTCAGCGAATCGTCGAACAGCGGCGCATCGGCGACGATGCGGCGATCGCCTTCGTCTTTCGAGTCCAGGATGCGCAACGGATTGCGGTCGAGGCGGCGCTTGCTGTCCTCGGACAAGCCGGATTCGTGGCGTCGCAGATAATCGACCAGCTTCGCGCGATAGGCGCTGCGGCTCTCGGTGTCGCCTAGCGTATTGATCTCAAGCGTCGTGCGCTCGAGGATTCCCAGCGCATCGAGGACCCGCGCCCCCGCCGCGATCGATTCGACGTCGGCGAGGGGCTCGCCCACGCCGATGGTCTCGATGCCGATCTGGTGGAACTGGCGCAGCCGGCCCTTCTGCGGCCGCTCGTACCGGAACATCGGCCCATAATAGAAAAACTTGAGCGGCGCCTGCTGCAGGAGGCCGCCCGAGATCACCGCCCGCGCGACGCCGGCGGTGTTCTCCGGGCGCAGCGTGAGCTCATCGCCGCCGCGCTCGAAACTGTACATCTCCTTGGTGACGATGTCGGACGTGTCGCCAAGCGTGCGCTTGAACACGTCGGTGAACTCGAAGATCGGAGTCGCCATCTCGTGGAAGCCGTACAGGGCCGCGACCCGCCGCGCCACGTCGGCGACGTGGCGGTGGCGCCGCATCTCCTCGGGCAGAATGTCGTGCGTGCCGCGGACCGGCTGGAGAGAGGACATAGGTCGCGTGTCGTCCGGCTGCCCGCCTTCATCCGCACGCAGATGCGCGGATGAAGCGCGGCGGCATATCTATTCCGCAGCCGAGGCCGTCTCGGCGGCTTTGGATTTCTCGATCTCGGCCGCCTTCTTCTCGACCATGCCTACGAGATGGTCGACGATGTTGGCATCCTTGAGCCGGTGGTCGGGCTGCCCCGCCACGTAAACCTGGTGCGTGCCGTTGCCGCCGCCGGTGAAGCCGATATCGGTCTCGCGCGCCTCGCCGGGGCCGTTGACCACGCAGCCGATCACCGACACGGTCATCGGCGTGGTGATGTGGCTCAGCCGCTCTTCGAGCACCTCGACGGTCTTGATGACATCGAACTGCTGGCGGGCGCAGGACGGGCACGCGATCACGGTGACGCCGCGCCGGCGCAGGCCCAGCGATTTCAGCATCTCGTAGCCGGCCTTCACTTCTTCGACCGGATCGGCTGAGAGCGAGACGCGGATCGTGTCGCCGATGCCGGCCCACATCAAGGAGCCGAGGCCGATCGCCGACTTGATCGTGCCCGAACGCAGGCCGCCGGCCTCGGTGATGCCGATATGCAGCGGGAAATCGCCGGCCTCCGCGAGCTGCTGATAGGCGGCCACCGCGAGGAACACGTCCGACGCCTTCACCGAGATCTTGAACTCGTGGAAGTCCTCGTCCTGGAGATATTTCGCGTGGTCGAGCGCACTCTCGACCATCGCCTCCGGGCACGGCTCGCCGTATTTCTCGAGCAGGTCCTTCTCCAGCGAGCCGGCGTTGACGCCGATGCGCATCGAGCAGCCATGGTCGCGCGCGGCCTTCACGACCTCGCGCACGCGCTCGCGGCTGCCGATGTTGCCCGGATTGATGCGCAGGCAGGCGGCACCGGCAGCGGCCGCTTCGAGGGCGCGCTTGTAGTGGAAGTGGATGTCGGCCACGATCGGGATCTTCGCCGCACGAACGATCTCTTTCAGAGCCGCGGTCGATTCCTCGTCCGGGCAGGACACGCGGACGATGTCGCACCCCGCCTCCTCGACGCGGCGGATCTGGTCGATCGTCGCCTTGGCGTCGGACGTGGGCGTGTTGGTCATCGTCTGCACGGTGATCGGCGCGTCGCCGCCGACGGGCACCGAGCCCACGTGAATCTGCCGGCACTTGCGACGGATGATCTGCCGATAAGCCCTGACTGTCATGAACCTCTCCGCGAAAGGCGGGTGTGTCCTAAGACTTATATAGGAATTAAAATCGTCGGACCACAGTCCAGTTGCGCGGCGTTATGAGGCGCTTAGCCCCAGTCGAGGGCGGCGGCGAACAACAACAGCGCCCGATCCGCACCCGGCGGCCCGATCAGCGACACGCCGACGGGGCAGCCCTGGGACGTGGCCAGCGGGAGGCTGATCTGCGGCGCCCCGGTAACGCCGGCGATCGACAGCATGGTGAGCGCCCGCATGCGCATATCGTCGATATCGGGCGAATTGCGGCGCGGCGCAATGCAGGGCCCCGTCGGCACCACGATCAGCCCATCGCCGCCGAGGAGATCCTGCAACGCGGTCCGATACCGTTGCCGGCGCTCGCGGGCAGCCCCTTCGAGCGAGGGGTCGACCGTCCTGGTCCATTCAAAGCGCGCCGCGACTCGCGGTCCGAAGGTCGGCTGTTTCTCCGTGATCCACGGCGCATTGCAGCGCCAGGTCTCGATCGCCTGGATGGTCCGCAAGCAGCTCACCCACTCGCTCATCCCGTCGGGACAGACATCCACGGTTTGCGCGGCGCCGAGCCGGGACGCAAGACGCTCGACCGCCGGCCGGATCGCGGCCATGACGTCGGGCTCGGCGAGCGCCATGACCTCGGCGGCCTGGAACAGGCGTCGCGGAACGAACTCGATCGGGTCCTCGCCGAACAGCACGCGCCCGACACGCTCCATCGTTCCCGCATCGCGCGCGAACCAGCCCACCGTATCGGTGCTGGGCGCCAGCGGCACCAGGCCTGCGGTGGTGATGCGCCCGTGGGACGGCCGCAGCCCGTAGATGCCACAGAAGCTGGCGGGCAGCCGCACCGAGCCGCCGGTGTCGGTGCCGATCGCGAAATCGACGAGCTTGCCGGCGACGGCGGCCGCCGAGCCACTCGACGAGCCCCCCGGGATGCGGCCGGGCGCATTGACGTTCTCGGGCGTGCCGTAGAAATGGTTCTCGCCTTCGACGCCGAAGCACATCTCGTCGCAATGAGTCTTGCCGACGAGATCGGCGCCCGCATCGAGCAGCGCCTGGACCGGCGGCGCTGTCGAGCCGGCCAGCGCGGCGTCGCGCAAGTAATCGGGATTGCCGGCGCCGGTCCGATGCCCGGCGATGTCGAAGACGTCCTTGACGCCGAAGGTCAGGCCGGCCAGCGGGCCGCCACGGTGCCCCTTGATCGAAACGTCGTGGAAGTCGCAGAAGGCGCCGAGGAAATCGCGCATGGGACGATCAGGCGTCGGCCAGCCGCTTCTCGGTCTCGCCGTGCTCGGCGAGGAGCGCCATCAGCTTACGCCGCATGAGCAGGTTGGCTTTGTCGGACGGCATGTGAAACTCCTCGCCCGACGTGGCGTTGAGCGGCGAATCGTACGCCGTCGCCTCCAGAACCATCCGGTCTTCGTTGGTCACCTGGCGGTCGAAGGCGATGATGTCCTTGGCCGGCGCGTCCTCTTCGCGATCGTTGCGGAAGGCGAACTGGATCAGCTGCGAGCGATGGTCGTCGATCGGCGTGGCCGCGGTGACGATCACGTGCTGCAGCCCCGTCGGATACTTGATCCGAAGCTTGCGGCAGAACGGCAGCCACCAGATCCGCAGGTTGTCGCGGACCAGCCGGTCGCCCTCGACTTTGAGATTTTTCTTTTGCAGATCCGGGTTCTTCACGGGTACCAACGAGTGCGTCTCGAATCCCCAGTCGTGCTCGGTGAACGAGAAATCCGCCGGCTCGGGATTTTCGACATCGCCGAAGCTCGCGCGATGCACGTAGGAGAAATGCGCGTTGTCGAACGAATTCTCCATCACGCGGAGCGCCGCGCAATTCCACACCTCGTAGAACTCATGGATCTGCCGGAACCCCGGCTCGGCGGCTTCCGGAATGTCCGGAATGTCGCCGAGCGGCTCGTCCAGGCACACCCACGCATAGCCGTAACGCGCCTCTGTGCGATAGGAGTCGATCTTGAACTTCGGCGGCTTCGCATCCGGCTTCGCCTGCGGGATCCGCACACAGCGCCCGTTCCGGTCGAACGTCCAGCCGTGATAGCCGCAGGAGATCACGCCGTCCCTGACGAAGCCCAGCGACAGCTTGGCCGTACGGTGACAGCAGCGATCGATGCACGCGGCCGGCTGGCCGTCGGCATCGAGCCACAAGACCATCGCCTGGCCGAGCAAGGTGAACGGCTTCGGACCGTCGGCCAAGGCACTCACCGGCATGACCGGATACCAGAACCGGCGCAGCACTTTTTGACGGGTCACCAGCATCGAAAACTCCTCGGCGGCAGAATCGGCCGTTTGCGACGGCATCGGAATTGCAAATTTCTCGCCACCCGCAAGCCCTTGGCGGAATATAAGGGATCGCTGGCGCGCCGCGCTGAGTTTCCACTGCCGCGCCTAATTTTTGGGCAAATTGAGGTTCGTTTGGTGGCACGCACGAAAATGATTCCACTCGGCTCGGCCCCCGCCACCGCCTGGCGCGTCTCGGCCGACAAAGTCGACATGACGCGGTCGCCCGTGCCGCCCCGGCCGATCTCGATCGTGGCGCAGCCGCAATCGATCGTCGTCGATCTCGCCCGCACCGCGATGATCGTGATCGACATGCAAAACGACTTCTGTTCGCCCAAGGGCTGGCTCGCGCATATCGGCGTGGACGTGAGCCCGGCGCGACGGCCTATCACGGCCCTCAACCGCCTCCTGCCGGCGCTGCGCAAGGCCGGCGTGCCGGTGATCTGGGTCAACTGGGGCAATCGGCCCGACAAGCTGAATCTCAGTCCGTCGCTGCTGCACGTCTACAAGCCGACCGGGACAGGCATCGGGCTCGGCGACAAGCTGCCCGGCAGCAAGGCGCCGGTGCTGCAGAAGGGAAGCTGGGCGGCCGCGATCGTCAACGGGCTCAAGACCGACCGCAGAGACATCCATGTTGCGAAATACCGGATGAGCGGCTTCTGGGACACCGAGCTCGACAGCATCCTGCGCAATCTCGGCGTCACCACGCTGCTGTTCGGCGGCGTCAACGCCGATCAATGCGTCCTGTGCACGCTGCAGGACGCGAACTTCCTCGGTTATGATTGCGTGCTGGTGAGCGATTGCACGGCGACGACGTCGCCCAGCTATTGCTGGGACGCGACCCTCTATAACGTGAAACAATGCTTCGGGTTCGTCACCGGATCGCATGACCTTCGCGCCGCGTTGAGAGGCTGACATGGCGGTCGTTGCCAAAGCGATGGGAGAGTGCCGGGCGTATCGCATCTCGCCGGGCGACACGAACTACCTGGCGATCGTCTTCGATCCCAAGGCCGACGGGGTCGATCTCACCTGCGTCGTCGAGATCTTCGAAGCCAAGGGCAAGACGCCGCCCAACGTCCACCAGCGCGCGCACGAGTACTTCTTCGTGCTCGAGGGCGCGGGCTTGGCCTACGCCGATGACGAGCCGCCGGTGCCCCTGAAGGCCGGCGATGCGCTGCTGGTGCGCCCCGGGACCACCCACGTGATCGAGAACACCGGGCCCGGAAAACTTTATACGCTGACCATTCAGACCCCGGACGAGGAGTTCGAAGCGCTGATCCGACGCGGCACACCCGTTCCGCTCGACGCCGAGGACAAGGCGGTGCTGACCCGAGCCCGCCTGATCCGCTGAGCCGCTCAGCCGGATGAGGGTCCTGGTCCTTTACGCGCACCCGCTGCCGGACAGTTTCAATGCCGCCGTCCACCGGACCGCGATCGAGAGCCTCACTGCGGCGGGCCACGAGGTCGACGACCTCGACCTTTACGCCGAGAATTTCCAGCCGGTGCTGAGTGCGGAGGAGCGCCGCCACTATCACGATCTCGGGCGGAACCGCGCCCCCGTGGCGTCTTATGTGGACCGCCTGCAGCGCGCCGAAGCGGTCGTCTTCGTCTTCCCGACCTGGAGCTTTGGATTGCCCGCCATCCTCAAGGGCTGGTTCGATCGCGTGCTGATTCCCGGCGTGTCGTTCACGCTGGGCGACGACGGGATTGCCCGTCCGGCGCTTAAGAACGTCCGTCGCATCGTCGGCGTGTCGACCTACGGCCGGCCGTGGTGGCACGTGCGACTGATCGTCGGCGACTTGCCGCGCCGGCAGATCACGGGCTATTTCCGGTCGCTGGGCGGCGGCGCGCCGGCGAGCTATCTGGCGCTCTACGACATGAACCGCGCCACGGCGCAGCAACGCGAGCGGTTTCTGAATCGCGTCAGGCTAGCGATGGCGCGGCTGTAGATCCCATCCCGAGCAGATGGAACGGGCTCTGCGTCAACGGTCAACGCTCACGTCAATGGTTCGATGGCCGCTTTATGGAGCGATCTCAAGCACTTTCAGGAACCGTTGACGCGTTGATCCGTTTTCCGGGGTCATATCAACGACCGAGCATGCCGGGCGCAAAGAATTGCAAAATTGCACGCATGATTTTCACGGGTGCAATTCTTCTTCGGCTGAATTCAAGAGACGGTTCAACCGCTTGCAGAAACAATTGCAGAATTGCGGCGGTTCGCGGGGGGCGCCCCCCTTTAGGCCGGCGTCCAGCGGCTCATCTTGCCGGGATTCATCAGCCCGTAGGGATCGGCCTGCCGCTTGAACGCGAGCTGATGATCGGCATCCGCGATCTTCGGCCCCTTGTCTTCGAGGATATAGGTGTGCGGGTTGGAGATCCTGACCCCGTGCTCCTCGTGATAGCGGATGATCTCGTAGAGCCGCTCGGCGGTGGTATAGCGCACGACCTGCAGGGCGCTGCACGAGATTCCGGCGGGCCGGCGCTGGAACTCGCAATGCATCATGACCTCGTCGCCGAATGTCCGGAACATGTGCTCGACCTGGGCGAGGTTCTGCCCGGGCGTGAAGATCGACTGCAGATACGTTACCGTCTTGTCGACCTTGAGCACCTGCAAGGTCGTGTGGTTCCACGCGTATTCGTAGAGCGGGACTTCGGCCGTGTCGCCCGCGGCCGGCGTCACACGCTCGAGCGTGATCGTGCCGCCCGCCGCCGCAACGAGGGCGCGGAAACTTTCCAGCGACGGTGGCGCGATCATCGCGAACACGACATGCCGGCCCTCTGGCAGCGCGCCCTGCAACGGCTTGAAGTAGCTCGGGATCGGCCAGGCGATCAGCGTGTCGAGCTTGCAGACGATGCCGGACGATTCGCCGAGCGTCTGCGCAAACCGCGCCGCCTGCATGAAGTCCTCGAACGCCGCGATCGCCTCGACCCACGGCCAGGCATGCGACAGCGGCATCTCGACCTCGGTGATGATGCCGTTGGTGCCGTAAGCGTGCAGCACGCCTTGAATGTCGGCGCCGCGCAGCTCGAGGGCCCGCGGCTCGTCTTCCATCGTCACGACCCGCAAAGCCGCCACATTGCCGGGCTCGCGCAGCTGTCCGTAGCGGATCGAACCGACGCCGACCGAGCCGCCGGCCACGAAGCCGCCGACCGTGGCCGTGCGGCGGGTGGACGGGTGCATGCGCAACTCCCAGCCGCTTGCCGCTCCCGCGATGTCGATGTCGATCAGCTTGGCGCCGGCCTCGAAGCGCCCGACGCCGTCCTTGAGCCAGAGAGTGCGGCTCATGTTGCTGACGTCGAGCAGTACGCCGCCGGCAAGCGGCACCATCTGGCCGTAATTGCCGGTCCCGCCGCCGCGCACGGTGAGCGGAACGCGGCGCGCCACGCATTCGCGGGCGACGCGCAGCACGTCGCTCTCATGGCGCGGCATCACCACGAGATCGGCCGCCTTACCGCGCAGCTCGGCTTTGAGGATCGGGCTGTACCAGAAGAAATCGCGGCTTTTCAGGCGCACCAGAGCCGGATCGTCGAGAAGCGGGACCCCCTCCAGCGCCGCTTTCAGAGCGGCCATGGTCGCCGGCGACGGCCGCGGCAGGGATGCCGGGCCGTCATTCGCCGCCGGAGTCGGCATCACTCGGCGGCCTCGGCGCGAATGACTAGATCGTCGAGCTCGCGATAGTCGGGCAGGGTCGTGTCGATCGCGCGACCCTGGCGCAGCACCACCCGGTCGTGCTGGCGGCGTGACAGCAGCTCGCTCATGCTGCGGCCGCGGAACAGCACGAGGTCGGCGGGTGCTCCGACGCGGATGGTCCCGCGATCGCGCAAACCCATGACGGCCGCCGGCGCGGCGGCGACAGCGCGTGGCCAGTCGGCGTAGGGCCGGTCGAGATGCGCGATCCGCGCGGCCTGGGTGAAAACCTCATGCATGTCGTGATCGCCGAAGCCGTAGAACGGATCGCGGCAGTTGTCGCTGGCCACCGATACCGAGAGCCCGCGCGCCTTCATCTCATGTAGCAGGGTGACGCCCCGCCAGCGGGGCGTCCGGCCGGGCTGGCGGTCCTGGAGATAAAGGTTGCACATCGGCAGGCTGACCACGGCGATGCCCGCGTCGGCGCATGCCATGAGCGTGTCGTTGATCAGCGCCTCCGGCTGAACGGCAAGGCTGCAGCAATGCCCGCACAGGATGCGACCCTTGAAGCGGCGGCGGATCGCGGTTCGCGCGATGTAGCCGAGCGCCACCGCACCCTGGTCGCCGCTCTCGTCGACATGCAGGTCGAGATCGAGCCCGCGCGCCTCGGCGAGCTCGAAGACGCGATCGAGCAGCAGCGGAAACTCCGGCGGGATGTTCTTGTGGTCTTGGCCGCTGAGGCGAGTGACGGCGCCGAGCTGGCCGCCGGATTCGGCCACGATGTCGGCCAGCCGCTCGCCGGGTGGAGTGCCGAAGAAATCGATCGGCGCCAGCGACGTCGCCTGAAGATCGATACGGCCGGCCCAGCGCTCGCGCAGGTCGCGGAACACGCCCCACGAGATCGGCGCCTGATTGCCGTGGGAATCGAGATGGGTGCGGATCGCCGCCGTCCCGTGCGCATACGAGCAGCGCAGACCGAACTCGAAGCGCCGGCGCACATCTTCGGCCTTCCAGTTGGCTTCGCGGTCGGCGCTGGTCGTCGTGAAGGCGCCGGTGAAGCTGCCGTCGGGATTGGCGGCGCGCGGCCAGATATGGCCCTTGTCGAGATGGGTGTGCAGGTCAACGAAGCACGGCCACACCTGGCCGAATTGCAGATCTACGGCACCGGCCGCCGCGAAGCTTCCCGCCGGCGCCACCGCCGCGATGCGCCCACCGCGGATCTCGAGATCGATTTCGATCAGCCCGTCGGCATCGACCGGCCCGGCGACGGCTGCCTCGAGCAATGCCTGCGGCGTCCGGGCGCGGCGCAGGCGGACGTCGCCCGGGGGAATGGCAACGAAACCCATATCGTGATACTCGCGGTTAGTTCTCGCGCCGGATCGCGCTCTCGTGCCATTTGCGCAGGCAGAGATGCGAGATCAGCGACAGGCACAGGAAGATGACGATACCGGTGAGCGAGATCAGCAGCAAGGCCGCGAACATTCGCGGAATCTGAAGCTGGTATCCGGATTCGAGGATCCGGTACGCGAGGCCGGAGGCGCGCCCGCCCGTGCCGGCCACGAACTCGGCGACGATGGCGCCGATCAGCGACAAGCCGCCCGAGATGCGCAGGCCGCCCAGAAAATACGGCATGGCCGACGGCAGCCGCAGATTGCGCAGCACCTGGCCGCGCGAGGCGCCGTAGAGCTGAAACAGATTGATCAGGTTGTGATCGGCGCTGTTCAGCCCGAGCGTCGTGTTCGACAGGATGGGGAAGAACGCGACGATCCAGGCACAGATGAGGAGCGCCAGGCGCACGTCGTTCACGTAGATGATGATCAGCGGCGCGATCGCCACGACCGGCGTCACCTGCAGAATCACCGCGTAGGGGAAGAACGACAGCTCGATCCATTTCGACTGGCTGAACAGGACCGAAATGAAGACGCCGAGCGCCACCGCGACGATGAGCGCCATGAACGTGATCTGCAGCGTGATCCATAGCGAAGTCGAGAGCGTGCCCCAATCCTTGATCAGGGTCTGCACGATCAGGATCGGGCCGGGCAGGATGAAAACCGGGATGTGGTTGATCCGCACCACCAGCTCCCACAGGCCCAGCATGACGACGCCGATCGCCAGCGGCGCCA
The DNA here is from genome assembly GCA_036394195.1 of Alphaproteobacteria bacterium. Classification (GTDB taxonomy): domain Bacteria; phylum Pseudomonadota; class Alphaproteobacteria; order CACIAM-22H2; family CACIAM-22H2; genus DATJPD01. Next base: position 13,409 of record DASWFO010000148.1, read on the forward strand.
GGATCTTCGGCCATGTCGAAACCGCCAGGCCCAGCACCCGCCGCTCGCGCGGCACGACGACGGCCTCCGCGTCGGTGCCCTGGAAGGCGTTGACGTCGATGGCGCTCATGCCGCCGTCGCTCCGCGGACGGAGCTATGGCGGCCGAGCCCGCCGAAGCCGAATGGAGCAAGGCGAAGGCGGGTCATGCGGCGATCGCCTCGCCCAGCGTGTGCGACACGCGGCGGCAGAAGTCGCTGTAGACGGCTGAGGTGCGGAACGCCTCGTCGCGGGGATACGGCGCGTCGATGGTGATGTCGGCCATCACTCGCCCCGGACGCGCCGCCATCACCACGATACGCTGCGACAGATACACGGACTCGAACACCGAATGGGTGACGAAGAGAACGGTGAAGCGGTGGCTGCGCCACAATTCCAACAGGTCGTTGTTGAGCTTGAAGCGGGTGATCTCGTCGAGGGCCGCAAAGGGCTCATCCATGAGCAGAACACTCGGCCGCGTCACGATCGCCCGCGCGATCGACACCCGCATCTTCATGCCGCCGGAGAGCTCGCGCGGATAGGCGTTCTCGAAGCCCGCCAGGCCGACATTGGCCAGCGCCTCGCGGGCGCGGCTCCGCGTCTCCGGCTTCGGAACTCCGGCGAGCTTCAGCGGCAGCATCACGTTCTTGATCGCCGTCGCCCACGGCATCAGGGTCGGCTCCTGGAACACGAAGCCGAGATCGCGGATCGGCTTGCCGGCTGCGTCATATTGGGCGCTCGGCCAGTCGATGGCGCCGGCGGACGGCTCGCCCAGACCCGCGATCATCCGCAGCACCGTGCTCTTGCCGCAACCCGAGGGCCCGAGCAGGCTCACGAAGCTGTGCCGCTCGACAGCGAGGTTGCAATCCTTGACCGCGAGCGTGCCATTGGAAAACCGCTTGCTGACCTGCTGCAGCTGAATGACCGGTTTTTCGCGGGATGAGTCGGCGGGCGAAGCCGGCGGCGGTGGCGGCGCCATCCGGGCAAGTATAGCGTTCACATCCCCACCCGCTTGTTCACGAACTGCAACGTGTAGCCCTTCTTGTAATCGAGATCGGGCGGGTACACGCCGGCGCCCGACATCAGCTTGAAGAATCGCTCCCAGCGCTCGTCGGTCATGGCGCCGATACCCAGCGTCTTCGAATCGCCCGAGTCGACGATGCCGGAGTCGCGCATGGCCTGGATCGCATAGGCGATCTTCTCGTCGGTCATCTCGGGGTTGTCGGCCTTGATCATCGCGTTGGCCGGCGCCGGATCGCCGAAGATGTAGCTCTTCCAGCCTTCGATCGAGGCGTTGACGAAGCGCTGGACGTAGTCGGCGCGCTTCTCGACGTTCTCGCGCGAGGTGTTGATCGTCGTCTGGTAATTGTCGTAGCCGGCGTCGGCAAACAGATGGACCACCGGCTTCACGCCGGCAAGCTGGACCGCGAACACCTCGCTGGTGACGAAGCCCTGCTGGATCGCGTTCTTATCCGCGAGGAACGGCGCCAGATTGAAGGTATAGGGCCGGATCTGATCGTCGGTGTAGCCGAACTTCGCGCGCAGGAACGGCCAGTAGCTGGTCCGCCCGGCGGCGCCGATCATGATCGGCTTGCCCTTGAGATCGGCCAGCGCGTCGTTACCCACGCCGGGATGCGAGATCAGGACCTGCGGGTCTTTCTGGAACGACGACGCGACGACGATGAACGGCAGGTTCTCGCGCACGTAATTGAAGCCGGCGAGCGCGTTGCTCATGACGAAGTCCACCTTGCCGGCGAGCAGCAGCGCGTTCACGTCCATTTGCGGTCCGCCCATGTGGACCTCGGCATCCAGGCCGTATTTCTTGTAAAGGCCGGTCGCCAGCGCCTGATAGAAGCCGCCGTGCTCGGCCTGGGCGCGCCAGTTGGTCTGGAAGATCGCCTTATCATCAGCCTGGGCGCCGCCGACGATCCCCAGAGGCCCCAGCACAACGACACACGCGAGGGCGGCCCGGCGGAAAATTTGGCAATAGCGCATCGATACCTCCTCGCAAAAACGCGTGTGGCTTGAGGAGAGATCAGCAAAGCGCGTACCAAGCCGTTTGGCCGGCACCGACGTTGCCGCCAAGCCTATATTGATGAATATTTGAGCAGACTGAGTGCGGCGACTGACCGCCTTTTAGGCGGTCTTCAGGGTCGCCAGCGGGAAACGGTCGATTTCGCGCAGGAGCTGAACCAGGCGCTGCGCGTAATGGTCGACGAGCTTCGCCCCGCGGGCGGCGTCGGCCGCCGCCGCGTTGCCGCAGGCGCCGTCGGGATTGAGGTCCTGGGTCTGCCAACCGAATCCGACCTTCCCTTCCGGCGTCAGCATTTCATACTCGCTCTCCATCTTCACCGAGAGCGGCACGAAATCCCGCGCCTTGTCCATTTTCACCAGTTCGCGGCGGAGATGCAGCATGATCGACGTCTCAACGGTACCGCCGTGGATGCCGTGTTTCAGCTCGTCGTCCGGAAACATCCCGGGCGGCTTGCCGAGCGCATAGGAGTGCGCGGTAACCACGAACATGCCGTGCCGGACGCGCAGGTCACGGGCGACGATGTCGGCGACCTGGGGCTGGCCGCCATGGCTGTTGAACAGCACCAGCTTGCGGATCTTCGCGCGCGCGACACTGTCGCCGATCTCGGTCCACAGCCGGATCAGCGTTTCGGCGGACAGGGACAGCGTGCCGGGAAACGCGGTGTGCTCATTGCTTTTACCGACCGGCATCGCGGGCAGCACGGTGACCGGCAGCTCGGCGGGCATGAGCTCCATCGCCCGGCTGAGCACGCCCTCGTTGATGCGAGCATCGACCTCGACCGGAAGATGCGGTCCGTGCTGCTCGATCGCCGCCACCGGCAGGATCGCGATGACACGCGCCGCATCCAGGGCCGCGAAGTCCTCGGTCGTCATTTCCTGCCAGAATCTTCGGAGCGCCATCACTGCCTCGTTTTGAGGTAAATAGAGCAAGCGACATGCCATGCCCCGCGGGTGTCGTGGCAGGAAAATTGCTGATTTCGGCGCGGACGTTAAGGAGTTTCGGGCGATGCTGGTCACCCAACAGCCGGTCCTGCGGCGGTTCTGGTACCCCGTGATGCCGGTGGCGATGCTGAGTGCGGGCCCCAAGCCGTTCCGGCTGCTCGGCGAGGATATCGTGCTGTGGCTCGATGCCGGCGGAGCGCCCTGCGCCATGGCCGACCGATGCTGTCATCGGACCGCGAAGCTGTCCTGCGGCTTCATCGACAACGGCGCCATCGTGTGCGGTTATCACGGCTGGACCTTCGACCGGTCCGGAGCCTGCATCCGCATCCCCCAGGCCAAGGATCCGAGCCGCAAGGTGAACTTCAAGGTGCCGAGCTTCCGCGCCGCGGAGCGGTACGGCCATGTGTGGGTGTGCCTCGGCGAACCGCTCGCCGACATCCCGGATTTCGAGGAGGCCGACCAGCCCGGATTCCGCCGCATCGATCAATTCTACGAAATATGGCGCTGCGCCGGCCTTAGGCTGATGGAGAACTCGTTCGACAACGCGCATATCGCGTTCGTCCACCGCGAGTCCTTCGGCAATGTCGAAGAGCCGGAGCCAGCCTCGATCGAGGTCACCGAGACGCCGGCCGGCCTCGAATTCAAATCCGAGATTCCAGTGGTGAACCGCGATCTCGGCAGCGCCATCACCGGTACGGGCGGCGGCAACACGGTGCGCCACACGCATGCCAAATGGTATCTGCCGTTCACCCGCAAGCTCGGCATCACCTATCCCAACGGCCTCAAGCATTCGATCATCACCAGTGCCACGCCGATCGACGACGCGTCGTCGATGATCGTGCAATTCGTCTTCCGCAACGACACCGAAGACCAGGTAAAGGCGGCCGACGTGATCGCGTTCGACCGCAAGGTCACCTCGGAAGACCGGCCGGTGCTCGAATCGACGGAGTTCGACGTGCCGCTGCACCGCGCGAGCGGCCGCGAGTTCCACATGCCGTCCGACAAGCCGGGCCTGATCATGCGCCGGCGCTTCCTCGATCTGCTGCAGGCCCACGGCGAGCGCGAGGTCACCGGAAATATCGGTCTCGCCCGGTCCGAAGCGGCGGAGTAGCAGTCGCTCGCGAGGCCTGTTTTCTGGGCGCCCGCCGCAATTTTCAGCAGACGCGAACGACCGGCCCCGCGCCTCAACGCTTACCCGCTGGAATCGCGCGTGGAATCGCCGCTTCCATGGCACAGCAATTGAATTGTCCGGGCCCATGAGTACGCCCGTGCCGGTCATCGACATCGCCCCGTCGCTGTGGGGAACGGCGGCCGCGCGGCAATCGGTGGCGCGCGAGATCAGGCGCGCCTGCGAGACCATCGGCTTCCTGACGATCACCGGCCACGGCGTGTCGCAGCATCTCATCGACGACGCCGATGGGCTGTCGCGCGAGTTCTTCGATCTCCCGCTCGATGAAAAGCTGAAGATCGACATCGGGACGGGCAAGCGCGGCTACCGGCGGATAGCCACCAGCGCGCTCGCCGGCAGCCTCGGCACCGACACCCCGCCCGATCTCCGCGAGCAGATCGTCAGCGGACAGGAGGCGGCCGCAGGCGATCCGTATTACCAGCGGCCGGGGGCCGCGGCGTTCTTTCCGCCGAACGTGTGGCCGCAGCGCCCGATGTCGCTGGCGCCGGTCTGGCGCGCCTACTATCACGTGTGCACGCATCTCGCGACGCACCTGATGCGGCTGTTCGCGCTGGCGCTCGACCTGCCGGAGTGGTTCTTCGAGGACAAGGTGGACCGCCACATCACCCAGCTCATCTCGGTCAACTATCCGGCCCAGCCGGAGGCGCCGCTGCCGGGACAACTGCGCGCCGGTGCCCATACCGATTTCGGAAGCCTGACGCTGCTCGCGACGGACGGCACGCCGGGCGGCCTGCAGGTCATGATGCCGAACGGCGAATGGCACGACATCGTGCCGGTGAAGGGCGCCTACATCGTCAATCTCGGCGACCTGATGGCGCAGTGGACGAACGACCGCTGGCGCTCCACCCTGCACCGCGTGGTCAATCCGCCGAGCGAGGTGGCGGCGGACAGTCGGCGGCATTCGATGGTGTTCTTTCACCAGCCGAATTTCGACGCGCTGATCGAATGCCTGCCGACCTGCGTGGCCCCCGGCGAGCGGCCGAAGTACCGGCCGGTGACATCGGGCGAGCACCTCGCCGACAAGCTGGCCAAGATCCGCGGCAAGAAGCCAGCGCCCGAACCAGCCGTCGCCGACAACGTTACCCTGGAGACTCACCATGCGTAGATCCGGATTTTTGATCGCGGCGGCGCTGTGCGCTGCGGCATGGCCGCTCGCCGCCGACGCCGCCGACAAGGTCAAGTTTCAGCTGAGCTGGCGCGCGCAAGCCGAGCATGGCTGCTACTATCAAGGGGTGGCGGCCGGAATTTATGCGCAGCACGGCCTCGACGTGACCATCGAGCAGGGCGGTCCGCAGATCGCCACCCAGCAGATCCTGATCTCGGGCAAGGTCGAGTTCGCCATGGGCTCGAATTCGTTCAATGCCTTCAACTACGTCCGCGAGAACATCCCGATGGTGGTGATCGCGGCGGTGCTGCAGAAAGACCCGCAAGGGCTGCTGGCGCATATCGGCGTCGGCCACGACACGCTGGCCTCGCTGAAGGGCGACACGCCGGTCTATGTCTCCAACGTCTCGCGCGTGACCTGGTGGCCGTTCCTGCGCGTCAAATACGGCTTTGTCGACGAGCAGATGCGGCCCTACACGTTCAACATGGCGCCGTTCCTCAACGACAAGACGGCGGCCCAGCAAGGCTTCGTCACCAACGAGCCCTACCAGGCCGAACTCGCCGGCACCAAGGTCAATTTCTTCCTGCTCGCCGACCACGGCTATGATGATTACGCCTACACGATCGAGACCTCGAAGGAGCTGGCGGAGAAGAATCCCGATCTCGCGCAGCGCTTCGTTAACGCCACCATTGAAGGCTGCTACAGTTATCTGAACGGCGATCCCTCGGCCGCGAACAAGCTGATTCTGGAGGCCAATCCGCAGATGACCCCGGAAATCATCGCCAACAGCATCAAGGTGATGCGGGCGCAGAAGCTGATGACCGGCCTCGACGCCGAGACGCTTGGCGTCGGCGCCATGACCGACGCGCGGTGGGCGTCGTTCTTCGAGTCGACGGTCAAAGCGGGGCTGTATCCCGCCGACCTCGACTACAAGCGGGGCTACTCATTGCAATTCATCAACAAGCGCCACGGCCTGGCGACGAACTGACGCCGCCACAGCGCCACAGGAGACACGACCATGCTCGCGACCAAGCAAAACGTTCTGCGCCGCTTCTGGTATCCGGTGATTCCGGTCGAGGATCTCGCGAACGGCCCCAAGCCCTTCACCTTGCTCGGCGAGAACATCGTCCTGTGGCTGGACGCGGACGGCAAGCCGGCGGCGACGATCGACCGCTGCTGCCACCGCACGGCGAAATTGTCCTGCGGCTTCGTCGAGGACGGCAATATCGTCTGCGGCTATCACGGCTGGACGTTCGACCGCGACGGCAAGTGCCTGCGCATGCCGCAGGCGAAGGACCCCGCGCGCAAGGTCAATTTCCGCATCGACGGCTATCGCTGCGAGGCGCGCTACGGTTATGCCTGGGTGGCGCTGGACGAGCCGCTGACCGGCATCCCCGAGGTTCCCGAGGCCGACGACCCGGCTTTCCGCCGCATTCCGCAATTCTACGAGGAATGGCGCTGCTCGGGGCTCCGGTTGATGGAGAACTCGTTCGATGCGTCGCACCAGCCGTTCGTGCACCGCGGCACGTTCGGCGACATCAACAAGCCGCAACCCTTCGACTTCACCATCGAAGAGCATGATTGGGGCTTCCGCGCCGTCGGCACCTCGGAGGTGATCAACCCCGACCTGTCGAAGAAGGTGCTGAACATCCAGTCCGAGCGCACGACCCGCATCCGCAACAACGCCTGGTGGATGCCGTTCACCCGCCGGCTCGGCATCGTCTACCCGAATGGGTTGAAGCACGTCTTGATCACCTCGGCGACGCCGATCGACGACGAGCGGTCGATGATCGTGCAATTCGTCTATCGCAACGACACCGAGGAGCAGGCCAAGGCGGCCGATATCGTGGCGTTCGACCGACAGGTGACGATCGAGGACAAGCTCATCCTCGAGAACGTCGACCAGGACGTGCCGCTCGACGGTGCGGGCGAGCTCAACATGCCGTCCGACAAGCCGGGCCTGATCATGCGGCGCAAGTTCCTCGCCCTGCTCGCCGCCCACGGCGAGACCGAGATCCGCCGCAGCGGCCCGGTCGGAGCGCCGCGCGCCAACATCGTGACCGCGGCGGAATAGCCGGCGCGAACGGCCTTTGCGGCCCCTGTCGCGGTTGCTACAATCGCGGCTGAGGGTGAGGAAATGCGACCCAAAGGCCAACCGCCGATGACCGGGCGCCCCGGACGGTCCGACGGCCTGCGCCGCGCCCGCGGCCGCTGGCGACCTAAGAGCTGAATACGGCGCCGCCGTCCGCGGTCGCCGCTTTCGCGCAAGGCGCGTGCCCGCCGCTGCGCGGCTCCCGTTCAGGTTCAGTCTGCACCAGCGCGCGTCGACGCGCCCCGGCTGCCCACGCCGCCCAAGGACCCTTCAATGCCGCCCGTCGCCGCCGAGCTCCTGATCCGCAACCTGCGCCCGTGGGGTGTGACCGGCGGGCGCCACACCGGCACGCTCGACCTGGCCGCGGTCGACGGCAAATTCGTGCTCGCCACACCGGACATCCAGGCCAAGCAGGTGATCGATGCCGGCGGGCGGCTTGCGGTTCCGGGCTTCGTCGATCCGCATATCCATCTCGACAAGGTGATGATCAACCGCGACGTGCGGACGAATCGGACCGGCACGCTCACCGAGGCGATCGAGATCATCTGGGAGAAGAAACGGCAATACACGGTCGAGGACATCGTGGCACGGGCCGGTGCGGTCATCGTATCGGCGGTGGCCAACGGGGTCACGCGGCTCCGCACCCATGTCGATGTCGACACGATCGGCGGCTTGCGGCCGCTCGAAGGGGTCCTGGCGGCGCGCGAGAAATATCGTGACGCGATCGACATCCAGATCGTCGCCTTCCCGCAGGAGGGCATTCTGCGCGACAAGGGCACCGAAGAGCTGATGTGGAAGGCGATGGACATGGGGGCCGATGTCGTCGGCGGCATGCCGTTCAACGAAGACAGCCCCGTGGAGAGTGCCCGGCACATCGCGATCGCCTTCGAGATCGCGAAAAGCTTCAACGCCGACATCGACATGCATGTCGACGAAACCGACGACCCAAAGGCGCGGACCTTGGAGATGCTGGCCGAGCAGACCATGGCCAACGGCTACGAGGGCCGCGTCACGGCGGGGCATACCTGTGCCCTCGCGGCCTATCCCGCCGACTACGCCCGCGTCGTCATCGACAAGGTGAAGCGCGCCCGGCTCCACATGATCACCAACCCGGCGACCAATCTCATGCTGCAGGGCCGCCTGGACGCCGAGCCGAAGCGGCGCGGCATCACCCGCGTGGCGGAGCTGCTCGCGGCCGGAATCAACGTCTCGTTCGGCCAGGACTGCGTGCGCGATACGTTCTATCCGTTCGGCCGCGACGATCCGCTGGAAGTCGCCATGATCACCGCCCATGCCGCGCATCTGAGCCAGCCGCCGCAGATCGAGCAGCTGTTCGCCATGCCGACCGTCAACGCCGCCAAGGTGCTGCGGCTGCCGGATTACGGCCTGCGGCCCGGCTGCGCGGCCGACGCGGTGATCCTCGACGCCCCGGATGCGGCCGAGGCGATCCGGCTGCAGGCGCCGCGCCGGTGGGTCGTCAAGCGTGGCCGCGTCGTGGCCGAAACCGAGATTCGCCGCCGGACCTGGATCTGACGGCACACACCAGACATAGACGATGAGGAGACGAGCGTGAGCAGAGGTTTTCGCGAAGTGGGACGGCTCGATTTGCCCGGCGGCGGCCAGGTCACGGTGCAGGGCAACCATGCCTATGTCGGTCACATGGGGCCGCCGCACGGCACGTCGGTCATCGACGTGTCCGACCCCAAGCACCCGAGGCTGCTCAGCACGCTCGAGGTGGCGAAGCACACGCATTCGCACAAGGTGCGGGTGCACGGCGACGTGATGCTGATCAACTACGAGCAGTTCGGCCGGCTCGATCCCGAGTTCCGCGGCGGGATGAAGGTGTTCGACATCTCGAACAAGTCGCGACCATCCGAGATCGCGTTCTTCCAATGTGACGGCGGCGGCATGCACCGCTTCGATTACGACGGCACCTATGCCTACATCTCACCGCAGGTGCACGGGTGGTACGGCAACATCATGATGATCGTCGACATGCGCGACCCGAAGCGGCCGCAAGAGGTGTCGAAGTGGTGGATGCCGGGCCAGTGGGTCGCCGGCGGCGAGAAGCCGACCTGGCAGAACGCCCGCCATCGCTGCCATCATCCGCTCCGGCTCGGCAACCGCCTCTACACGAGCTACTGGCACGGCGGCTTCGTCATCCTCGACATCGACGACATCGCCAAGCCGAAGCTGGTCGGCCACCTCGACTGGAGCCCGCCCTACCCCTGCCCGACCCACACCGCGCTGCCGATCCCGCACGAGATCGGGGGACGGAAGTTCCTGGTGGCCACCGACGAGGAGGTCTCCGACCGGCTGACGCCGACGCCCAACGCCTTCCTGTGGGTGGTCGACGTGACCGACGAGACCAAGCCGGTTCCGGTCGCCACGTTCCGCGTGCCGCACGACAAGCCGTTCGACAAGGAATGCTGGTTCGGCGCCCATCAGCCGCAGGAGCAGGTCGACGGCAATGTGTTGTTCGTGACCTGGTTCGCCGGGGGCTTGCGCGCGGTCGACATCAGCGATCCCTATGCGCCGCGCGAGGTCGGGCATTTCATGCCACGGCCGGGCGCCGGCCAATCGATCGTGCAGAGCAACGACGTGTTCTACGACCGCAAGACCGGCCTGATCTACGTGCTCGACCGGCTGAACGGGCTTGACATCGTCGAATTTAAGGCCTGAGACACAACCGACTTCATCAGAGAGGGGCGGATATGATCATGTGGTGGGGGCGCCTGGCGGCGTCGGTGATCGTCTTGGCGATGGCAGCGGCCTCGCCCGCGGGTGCCGCCGAACCCGCTAACGTGAAGTTCTCGCTCGACTGGCTTCTCCAGGGCCAGCAGGCGCCGTTCATCCTGACCCAGGAGCGCGGCTACTACCGCCAGGCCGGCGTCAACCTCACGGCGCTGGATGCCGGCCGCGGATCGACCGACACCATCGGCAAGGTCGCCAGCGGCGTTTACGAGATCGGGTTCGGCGATCTGGGGGCGTTGATCGAGTTCAACGCCAAGAACCCGGGTAAGGAGATGATGGGCGTGCTGATGATCTACGATCAGGCGCCGCTCGCCATCGTGTCGCTCAAAAAGGCCGGGATCAACAAACCGGCCGACCTCAAGGGCAACAAGGGCGCGGCCCCATCGTTCGATTCGACCTACCGGCTGTTCAACGTGTTCGCGCGGGTGAACGGCTTCGATCCGGCCGGCGTCCAGTGGGCCAATGTGGCCCCGCAGCTGCGCGAGCCGATGCTGGCGCGGGGCGAGACCGACGCCATCGCCGGATTCAGCTTCACCTCGCAGCTGTCGCTGCGCGGCCTCGGCGTTCCCGACGCCGCCATCAGCACCCTCATGTATCGCGACCACGGCGTCGACATGTATTCGAATGTCGTCATCGTGGCACCGTCGTTTCTGAAGGCGCGGCCGGACGCGGTGCGCGGATTCGTCAAGGCGACGATTCACGGCTGGCGCGACGCGTATGCCGACCCCGCCGCCGCCATCGCGGCGCTAAAACGCCGCGATCCGTTGACGGATGAGGCGGTCGAGATCGAGCGGCTGAAGATGGCGTTCGACTTCATCTTCACCTCGCATGTGCGGCGAAGCGGGATGGGCGACGTCGAGCCGGCCCGACTGCAGAAGAACATCGACCTGGTCACGGAGGGCTTTCAGCTCCCGCGCAAGATCAAGCCGGACGAGGTGTTCAGCGCCGCCTATCTGCCGGCGCCCGCCGAGCGCGGGGTGACGCAATAGCGCCCCGGCCCGGCGGTTACAGCGTACGGCTTACTGCGGCTTCTCGCAGTTGACCATCCACGGAATGCCGAAGCGGTCGGTCAGCATGCCGAAGCGCTGGGCCCAGAAGGTCTCCTGGATCGGCATGGTCACGACACCACCCTCGGACAGAGCCTGGAACACGCGCTCGGCCTCGGGCGGGGCGTCGATGCCCACCGACACCATGACGCCTTGCGGCTTTTGATAGCGGTCGGGCGGCGCGTCGGAGCCCATCAGGGCTACGTCGCCGATGCTCATGCGGGTATGCATGATCTTATTGCGCCAGTCCGGCGGGGTTTGCGTCGCCATCGGCGACTCCCCGTATCGCATCGTCATGAGAGTCTTTCCGCGAAAGACCTGTTCATAGAACTTGAAGGCGGCTTCGCAATCGCCGTTGAACGCCAGATAGGGATTGAGTTGCATGGTCGGCTCCTTTTAGTCGGCGGCTTGAGGAAGGATTTCGCGCGGGCGCAAGGTCATCAAGGCGAGTGCCAGTGCCCCCACCGCGCACAGCGCGATGGTGGTCACCATCGGGAACGCCGTTCCGTCGAACACCAGGCTGACGATGACGATCATGACGCCGCCGGCGACCATCTGAAGCGTGCCGCCGAGCGCCGACGCCATGCCGGCGATCGGCCCGTGATCCTCGAGCGCCAGCACCATGGTCGATGGAATGACCAGGCCAAGGCAGGCAAAGGCGACGAACAGCATCCCGATCAGCACCGCCAGACTGTCGACGCCGGCCGCCGTGACGATGAACAGGGCCACCGCAAACAGCGCGAACAAAAAGGCGGCGGTGGCGACCACCCGCGACATGCCGAACCGCATGCCAAGCCTGGCGGCAAACTGCGAGGCGCCGATGAAACCGACCGCATTGGCCGAGAAGGCCAAGCCGTATTCGGTCGGCGTCAGACCGAAATGGCCGATATAGACGAACGACGAGCTGGCCAGGAAGGCGAAGAAGCTCGACATGCCGAGGCCGCCGATGAACGTCAGTCCGATGAAACGCCCGTCGCGCAGGAGTTCCCCGAATCCGCCGAGCACGCTGCCGAGGCTCACCGTGATGCGGTCCTCGGCCGGACGCGTCTCCCGGAGACACGCCGCGACCAGCACGAAGCCCAGGGCCGCGACCACGGTGACGGCGGCGAAGACGGCGCGCCAGCCGAAGGGCACGATGAGCGCACTGCCGGTCAGCGGGGCCAGGATCGGCGACACGCTCAACACCAGCATGACCGTTGCCATCAGCCGCGTCGCCTCGACGCCGGTGTGGAGATCGCGAATGATCGCGCGCGGGATCACCATCGAGGACGACGCCCCCATGCCCTGAACGAAGCGGAACAGGATCAGCCACTCGATGCTGGGTGCGGCACCGCAGCCGATTGAGCCGATAGTGAACAGCGTCAGGCCGACATAGAGGGGCGCTTTGCGCCCGACCATGTCCGAGACCGGGCCATACACGATCTGGCACAGGCCGAAGGCCACGAAGAAGGCCATCAGCGTCATCTGCGTCGCCGCCGTCGAGGCCTGGAGATCGGCCGCGATCGTCGGCAGCGCCGGCAGATACATGTCGATCGCGAACGGGCCAATCGCCGCCAGCAGGCCGAGAGTAATTGCGTTTTTTGCGTAGCTCGAAATCATGACGATGCTTTGCGTCTCAAGTGGTGGGGAGCCGAGCCTGACAGCGGAAATTGACATGGCAATGACCGATTATGCGGGGCCGCCGTGCAGCGCCGGCGGGGCAGCCCTGCGGGCAAGCCTCGTCATGTCGCCACCGCATTTTTCCACAGGCCCATCATGCGGCCTTCGGGATCGGTGAACAGCGAGAATGAGCCCATGCCGGGCACCGTCTGCTCGTCGACGTGGATCTTGCCGCCGGCGGCGACGATCTTGTCGCGGTAGGGTGCCAGGTCGTCGACCGCGATATAGAAGAGCATGTTCCCGGGCCACGGCTCCGGGCGATCCGGCTTGACGATGCCGCCATTGATGCCGGTTTTGGCGCCGGTGTCGACGATCCGGTAATTCAGGTCGGGCCGGTGCTGGATCTGCCAGCCGAAGATCTTCTCGTAAAAGGCCGCCACCTTCGCCGGATCCTTTGACATCAGTTCCCAATGGACGACGGGGTTACCCATGGAGATCTCCTTTGCGCAAAAGCTCCTGGCAAACCGGGCCTCGGCGCCCGGCGGAAGCGGCATATCTGAAAGACGCGCCCACCGGCAACGATCCGACAGGTAAGCGAACTTTTTTTGGACCCCGCGACCTCAGGTCGCGAAGCGGACCACCGAGACGGGCGGCAGGCGGGCCTCGGGCATGGTCCAGGACTCGCCGCCGTTCTCTGACACCCAGAACCCGCCGCTGGTCGAGCCGAAGGCCAGACGCGCGCCGGTTCGGTCCACCGCCAGCGCATGCCGCCACACCAAGTCGTAGGCGTGGCGCTGCGGCAGGCCCTCGGTCAGCACGTCGAAGCTGCGGCCGCCGTCGCGGGTGCGGGCGACCACGAGCTTGCCGTCGACGGGAATCCGTCGCTCGTCCTTGATCGCCGGAACGAACCACGCGGTGTTCGGATCGCGCGGATGGGCGGCCACGGCAAACCCGAACTTCGAGGGACGTATTGCCGGCACGTCGCGCCAGGTGGCCCCCGCATCTTCGGACCGGAACACGCCGTTGTGGTGCTGGCACCACACGACCTCCGGACGCGCCGCGCAGCGCGCCAGTTGGTGGACGTCCTGGACGATCGGGTCGTCGCGCCGCTCCGGGGGCATGTATTCGGCGTACATACCGTGGTTGATGAGTCGCCACGAGGCGCCGGCGTCGGTGGTCGCCCATACGCCCGCGGTCGAGATGCCGAGGCGGATGTCCGAGGGATTGTGCGGATCGACCAGCACGGAGCTGATGCCGGGCTGCTCGCCGCCGGCGACGCCGCCCCATTGCCGGCGCTCCGGCATTCGCCACAGCGCCTCGTTCAAGGCCCACGACGCGCCGCCGTCGTCGGAACGGAAGAGCGCGCCGGGCATCGTCCCAGCCAACAGCCGCCCCGGAACGCCGCCCGGCTCGAGCGTCCAGATCTTGCCGACCGACCACGGATGAGGATCGTCGACGGCATCGTCGGGCTTCGGCGGAAACGCCGGTGCCGCGAGCTCGCGCCAGTGGCCGCCGCGGTCGCGACGCCACAGCTTGGCGCCAAAATGGCCGAGATCGAGGGCCGCATAAACCGTGCCTTCGGCGTCCGCGAGGACGGCACTCACCGGCTCGCCCAGGAAATGCGCCTCGCTCACCACCCAGGTGCCGTTGCGCCGCGCGATCTCGAACAGGCCTTTGCGGGTTCCGACAAGCAGACGATCCGACATGGTTTTCCCCCTCACTAGCCGCCGGTCAGCGCCTGAAAGACGTAAATTTCATCGTGGGCGCCCACCGGATCGGTCAGCTGCACCCGGTCTTTGATCGGCTGGCCGTTGACGAACACGACCACGTGCCGGCGCACGGCGCCCTGATCGTCGAGCACATAGCCCCGTAACGCCGGATGCGAGGCGAAAACGGCACCCAGCGCCGCCCCCACCGTGGCGCCGTCGACCGACGCCGAGGGCGTGGGCAGAAACCGCTTCAGCGCCGAGGTGAAGCAGACGGTGGGCATGCCAGTGCCGATACTGTGACTTGAACAATTTAGTTGATATCAACATAATTGCCCCATGTCGAGCAGAAACGCGCTGCCGTTCGCGACCACCATCCACGTCCGCGACATCTGCCTGTGCCTGCATCTGCAGCGGGCGGCACGGGTGGTGGCGCGCCGCTTCGACGAGGAGCTGCGCCCGCACGGGCTGACCAATGGCCAGTTCTCGCTGCTGATGTCGCTCAACCGTCCGGAGCCGGCGACGCTGGCCAGCGTCTCGGCGGTGCTGGGCATGGACCGCACGACAGTGACCGCCAATGTGAAGCCGCTGGTCCGCCGCGGGCTGGTCACGGTGTCGCGCAACCCAGCCGACAAACGCGGCCGCCGGCTGACACTCACCACGGCCGGCCGCGTCCGGCTCGCCGCGGCGCTGCCGACGTGGAAGCGCATCCATGCGGAGATCGAGCGCGACTTGCCGAGCGCTAATGCCGAGGGTCTGCGCGCCGATCTGCGCGCGCTGTGCGCCGGCAGCACCGGCGCCTAGGGAATCATCCCGGGCGGCAGGCCGGTCGCGTGCTCGGCGATTTTGCCGGGATGGGTCAGCCAGATCTTGTCGCGCTGTGCCAGGACGTGGGTGAGCGCGCGCCGCAGCTGACGCAGCCGGAACGGAAACCCGACCAGGAACGGATGCAGCGACAGGTTGAAGACCAGCGCATGCGTGCGGCTCTGATGCAGCATCTCGTCGAACTGGTCGACCAGGATGTCGGCCCAGTCGGACGGCGGCACGCCGTAGCCGTGCAGGACCGGCAGATCGTTGGTCGGCCGCGGATAGGGGATCGACAGGATGCGGCCGCCGCGCGTCTTGAGCCACACCGGCTGGTCGTCATGGCCCCAGTCCATGACGTAGGAAAATCCCAGTTCCTGCAGGATATCGGGCGTTGTCCGGCTCTCCGAGACCCACGGCCCCAGCCATCCCGCCGGGCGCCTGCCTTCGTGGCGCTCGATGCTCGCGGCGGCCTCGGCGATCAGGCGCCGCTCTTCGGCTTCCGGCAGCTGGCCCTGGCGCTCGGCATTGGTTCGCCCGTGGCCGACCACTTCGTCGCCGCGCCGCCGGAACGCGGCCATGATCTGCGGCGCATGATCGTAGATCGCCGCATTGGCCATCGCGGTCGCCGGCAGCTTCAGCTCATCGAACAGCTCGAGCAGCCGCCACACGCCGATGCGGTTGCCGTAATCGCGCCAGGAATAGTTGACGACGTCGGGCTCCGGCTGCGCCGGCGCCAGCGGCACGCCCATGCCCTCGCCGAACGGGAAATGTTCCACGTTGACCGCAATGTACACGGCGAGCCTGGCGCCGTTCGGCCAATCCCAGGCCGGGCGCTCTACGATCGCCCTGTACGGATAACGCCCGTGGCCGGTGAGCATGCCCGATCAAACCACAGGCCGGCGCGCGCGGACAGAGGCCGCGCGGACGGGGCGCGGTCAGCCGTCCGTGCCGGGGGCCGCGGGGGCGGCCGGCGGTGCCGCCGGCGGGGTTGCGGCCGGAGATGCCGGGCGCGATTGCGGCCGCGCCG
>DASWFO010000149.1:0-1718 GCA_036394195.1 Alphaproteobacteria bacterium
GAGCCGCTTCTCGAAGTCCTCTTCCCGCTGCGCGTAGTAGGCGGCGTTGGCCGCATCCAGCTGCGACAGCTTCCCCTCGATGGCCTTCGCGATGCGGCGGCCGTTCTCCGGATCGAGCCAGTAATGCGGATTGCCCAGCGGGTGCACGTCCCCTTCCGCCCGGGTGATGGCGCCGGTCGGCAGATCGAGGATTCTGGCGGACGTCGAGGGATCGAGATAGCCCTCCGCTCCGGGCTGGATCTTCGCGTTCCGGCTCTGGGTGATGAGCGGCGGCAGCCAGCCGATCTCGAGATCGCGGCCGACGACGATCAGCAAGTTCGCCTTGTTCAGGATCAGGACGAAGCTCGGCTTCGCCTCGACGAAATGCGGGTCTTGGTAGCCCTTGGCCAGCGCCGTGACCTTGATCTTGTCGCCGCCCACTTCCTGGGCGATGGACGCCATGTCCTGGATGGTGGTGACAACGTTGAGCGCCGCGCGCACGGGGACGGCGGTCAGCAGCACGGAGCCGACGGCGGCCGCCGCCATGGTGGTCAATGTTTTCATGATGACTTGCCTTTTGATGTCCGCGGACTAGAAGACGTGGGCGCCGTGGGCGCCGATCGAGAACAGGAACTGGAACAGCACTTCGTTCGCCCGCGGACCTTCCGCGTAGAGCGTGCGGCGGTACTGGGCGCGAATCTGGCTGAACTCACTCGGCCAGTAGGTGACCAGCAGCGAGCCGCTCTTGTCGCGGAGCGATGCGTCGGTCGCACGGTCCGAGAGGTCGTAGCGCGCGCCGGCGAACCAGCGCTGAGCGAACTGGTAGTCGCCGCTGACGTAGGCGCCGAAGGCACTCACGCTGAGCACCGGCTGCTCCCGGCGGCTCCAGAAGAGCTCGGTCCGTCCGATGAAGCGCTTGTAGATCGCGCGGCGCAGCGGACGGTATCTGATCGTTGCGTCCGCACCGAAGACCCGGGTCTTCGAGTCCGGGCCGGCGTCGTTGTGACCGACGACGAACGAGGTCCCGAGGTCGAGGTTGGTGGACTCGGTGATGTCACGATAGCCGCGCAGGCGCCCGAGGTAGTTCAGATCGCTGCGCCGGTAACTCTTGAAGACGGAATTGTTGCCGTCGTAGATCTCGCCGGTCGCCTCCAGGAACAGCACGGGGTTCAGCAGCAGCTTGGAGACCGAGATCCCCGAGTCGTTGAGCCCTTCTTCCCCGCCGAGCAGATTCTGAATCGCCAGCGGCGTATCGACCCAGGGCAGGGTGTGGCTGTGCATGGTGTTGACCTTGCCGAACTGCGCCTTCATCTTGCCCACCTTCATGAGCAGCCCGGCGGGCAGCGTCGGGAAGGTCAGGAAGCCCTCCTCGATTGTGAGTCCATCCGGCGAGGCCCCAAGGAAGAAGTCGGCGCGCGCATACGGATCGACGATCGCCTGGAAGCTCAGCTCCGCTTCGTTCAGGCGCAGTGCGGGAATCGGGTGGACGGGGTTCTTGCCCGTCGCGCCGACAAAGTTGCCAATCACCGCCATATCGGGATTGAAGATCTTGGACAGCGCGGACGTGTTGCCATAGACCGGCAGCGATCCGACCGGTCCCCCCGCACCGCCGGCGCCGGCGGGAATCTCGACCGCGGCGGGCGGCGCGGCGACGGCGGGCGGCGCCGTCACCGCGGGCGGCGCGGTCGTCGTCGCAGGGGGCGGAGCCACCGCAGGGTGGGCCCCCGCGGCCTCGAGCG
>DASWFO010000150.1:0-14614 GCA_036394195.1 Alphaproteobacteria bacterium
CTCGGCGTGGGCCGCGTTGAAGGGGGCAGGGGCGGCCGAGCCGGCGACCGCCGCGAGCAGGACAAGGATCATCTGAAATTGGGTGCGCATAGTCCCCCTCGCGATGGCGGAAAGCCGGTGCCAGCACGGGCATCACATCGCAATTCAGGCTGGGCCGCAAGGCGCCGGGCCGTGGGGACGGCTAAAAAATCGTTAAGGCACCGGCAAATAAATCGATGGAGCCTCGCCTCGCCTTGGCCCAAGTTGCGCCCGGCTGGGGAGCACAGGGGCAGGGTCAATGCGGACGCATTTCGTGAGCCGTCTGTTCGGCGCGCTGTTCATCGAGTACCACACGGCGCGGCGGGCGGCGCCGCCGTTCTACGCGCATCAAAGCCGCGCGGGCGAGCATCTGTTCTGGCTCGGCCGGCTGCACGTCATCCACACCCCGGCCCGGATCGTCTTCGGCGGTCCGAGCGCCGTCTCGGCGCCGTCCCGTCTCTCCTGACGCTCGCGGGCGGTCTCGGACCCGGCACGAGGGGTTTGTCTCCCGCACCCAGTCCCGCTAGTGTCCGGCCCCACGGGACTGGAGCGGACGGGCCGGAGACAGGTATGGCGAGCGACACGGCGGCGGATGCGGGGCGTGATTTCATCCGCGACATCATCCAGGCTGATCTCGATGCAAAGCGGCACGCGACGGTGGTCACCCGGTTTCCACCGGAGCCTAATGGCTATCTCCATATCGGGCATGCGAAGTCGATCTGCCTGAACTTCGGCGTCGCCCGGGAGTTCGGCGGCCGTTGTCATCTCCGCTTCGACGACACCAACCCGACGAAGGAAGAGCAGGAGTACATCGACGCGATCGAAGCCGACGTCCGCTGGCTCGGCTTCGACTGGGGCGAGCACCTCTACCATGCGTCCGACTATTTCGAGCAGCTCTATGCCTGGGCCGAGCACCTGATCAACGCCGGCAAGGCGTATGTCGACGACACCCCGCTCCAGGAGATGCGCGCCATGCGCGGCAGCCTGACCGAGCCGGGGCGGGACAGCCGCTATCGCGGCCGCAGCGTCGCCGAGAATCTAGACCTGTTCCGACGCATGCGCGCCGGCGAGTTTCCGAACGGCGCGCGGGTGCTGCGCGCTAAGATCGACATGGCCGCGCCGAACATGAATTTGCGCGATCCCGTGCTGTACCGCATCCTGCACGCGACGCATCCGCGCACCGGTACCTCATGGTGCATCTATCCGACTTACGATTTCGCGCACGGCCAGTCCGACGCGATCGAGCATGTGACGCATTCACTGTGCACGTTGGAATTCGAGGACCATCGGCCGCTCTATGACTGGTTCCTGGACAATCTGCCGGTGCCGTCGCGGCCGCGGCAGTACGAGTTCGCGCGCCTCAACCTCACCTACACCGTTCTGTCCAAGCGGGTCCTAACCGACCTCGTCCGCCACCACCATGTGGGCGGCTGGGACGATCCGCGCATGCCCACCCTGGCGGGCCTGCGCCGGCGCGGCGTGCCCGCGGCGGCGCTGCGCGATTTCGTTCGGCGGATCGGAATGGCGCGGGCCAACAGCGTGGTCGACGTGGCGCTGTTCGAACACACGATCCGCGAAGCGCTGAACAAGACGGCACCCCGGCGCCTGGCGGTGCTGCGGCCGCTGAAGCTCGTCATCGAGAACTATCCGGCCGATCGCATCGAAGAACTGGAAGCAGCCAATCACCCCGACGATCCGAGCGCCGGGACGCGACGCCTGCCGTTCGGGCGCGAGCTTTACGTCGAGCGCGACGACTTCATGGAAGACCCGCCGAAGAAGTTCTTCCGCCTGTCACCTGGGCGGGAGGTGCGGCTCCGCTACGGCTATTTCGTCACCTGCCGAGAGGCGGTCAGGAACGCCGCCGGCGAGGTGGTCGAGCTCCGCTGCACCTACGATCCGGCGACGCGCGACGGCAGCGCGCCCGACGGACGCAAGGTGAAGGCGACGCTGCATTGGGTGAGCGCCAAGCACGCGGTCCCGGCCGAGGTCAGGCTCTACAGCCAACTCTTCGCCCGGCCCGATCCCGGGGCCGGCGGCGACGTCATCGCCGACCTCAATCCGGCCTCGCTCGAGGTGCTCACCGATGCGCAGGTCGAGCCGGCGCTGGCCTCGGGCGTGTCGGGCGAGGCCGTGCAGTTCGAGCGCCACGGCTATTTCTGCTTGGACAAGGACGCCGGTCCTGGCCGTCTCGTCTTCAACCGCACGGTGGGCTTGCGCGACAGCTGGGCCAAGATGCAGGCAGCGGAAAAGCCGGCGGCGTAGGAGGCGCGGCGGATTCCGGTGGCTGGCTTGCCAGCCGCAGCCGCGAAGCGGCGAAGGCTGGTTGGGGGACTAGGATTCGAACCTAGATAAGCAGAGTCAGAGTCTGCTGTCCTACCGTTGAACGATCCCCCAATGGGGCCGGCGACAGGCCCTGGGTGGCGGCTTTTAGCACAGGCCGGCCCGGGTTGTGTAGCGCCGTCCGAGCGGCCAAATCCGGCCGACAGCGGCCAAATATGCCGCTTCGCAATTGCACTTATCTGTGGTTACATGCGCCCATAACAAGGCGCGGATCCGCCGGATCCATGTGAAATGGGCCGCCCTCCGCCGGTTTGGGGCTTTGCGTGGTTCATGTCGGTGTGCGCCCCACGGGGTGCGACGATACATTGGGTGGCAGTTGGGATGGGCGCGGGGCGCCCGTCTTCGCCGCCCTCGACCTGGGCACGAATAACTGCCGTCTCCTGGTCGCGCGACCCTCTCGCCCCATTCAATCCAGACAGTCATTTCGAGTGATCGACGCGTTCTCGCGGGTGGTTCGGCTGGGCGACCGCCTGGCGCTGACCGGCGAACTCGCCATGACGGCGATGGACCGCACGGTCGAGGCGCTGCAGGTGTGTGCGAGCAAGCTCCGCCGGCGGGGCGTCACGTCATTTCGCGGCGTCGCCACCGAAGCCTGCCGCCGCGCGCGCAACGGCGGCGCCTTCGTGGCGCGCATAGCGGCCGAGACCGGACTGCCGGTCGAGATCATCGAGGCCCGCGAGGAGGCGACGCTGGCGCTGACCGGCTGTGCGGCCCTGCTGGATCCCGACGTTCCGTATGCGCTGCTGTTCGACATCGGCGGCGGCAGCACCGAAGTCACGTGGCTGCGCCGTGCCGACGATCGGTCCGCGCCTGAGGGTCACGGCGGCTGGAAAATCGTCGATTCACTCTCTCTCGGTCTCGGCGTCGTGGTGCTCGCCGAGCGTCTCGGCCACGATCTCGTGGCGCCGGACGCCTATGAGGGGCAGGTCGAGGAGACCGCATCGCACCTTGCCGCGTTCGAGGCGACGCACCGCATCCGCGACAAGCTCGCCGCTAGGCAGGTCCAGATGCTTGGCACCTCGGGCACCGTCACCACGTTGTCGGGCATGCACATGAATCTGCCGCGTTACGAGCGGGCCCTTGTCGACGGCTCGTGGATCGAATTGACGGCGATCCGCGGCATCTGCGCATCGCTTCGCGTGCTCGACCGGTCCGGTCGGGCCGCCAATCCGTGCATCGGAACCGAGCGCGCGGACCTTGTGCTCGCGGGCTGCGCGATCCTCGAGGGCATCCTCAAGGTCTGGCCGGTGCCGCGGCTGCGCGTCGCCGACCGCGGCCTGCGCGAGGGCATCCTGCTCAATCTGATGCGCGCAGCGCTGCCGGCCTTTGCGTCGGCCTGAGAGACGTCGGATGGCGCGCGCGGCAAAACCGGGCGGCGGCCCGGGCGGGCGCCGCTTATCGCAGCGGGTGAAGACGGCGAAGGGGCGCTCGACATCATCGCAGCGCTGGCTCAACCGCCAGATCAACGATCCCTATGTCGGCGAGGCGAAGCGGCGCGGCTACCGGTCGCGGGCGGCGTTCAAGCTGATCGAGATCGACGACAAACTGCACCTGCTGCGTCCCGGCCTCCGCGTGCTCGATCTGGGTGCGGCACCGGGCGGATGGACTCAGGTCGCGGTCGAGCGCACCAAGGCCGCGCTGGGCGGCGGGGCGCAGGTCGTTGCCCTGGATGTCCTGGACATGGAGCCGATCCCCGGGGCCACCATCCTGCACGGGGATTTCCTCGCCCCCGATGCGCCGTCACGGCTACGCGAGGCGCTGGGCGGGCCGGTCGATGTGATGCTGTCCGATATGGCGCCGCCGACGATGGGTCAGCCTGATATCGACCATCTGCGGATCATGAGTCTAGCCGAGGCGGCACTCGCCCTGGCCGATGAGGTGTTGAAGCCGGCTCAAGGCTCATATCCGGGCGGGGCATTTGTCGCGAAGTTGCGGCAAGGAAATGGCGAGCCCGAATTCTTTGCCGAGCTCCGGCGCCGGTTCGCCGCCGCGCGGCGAGTAAAGCCGCCCGCGAGCCGGCCGGAATCGGCCGAGTTTTTCGTCGTTGGTACGGGGTTCCGCGGAGCCGCATCGCGCTAAATCCTACCGTCGAGGCCGCCGCATGCCTTGATCTAGATCAACGGGGTGGCGGTTTTCGCGCGGTAGCGCGGGCCGCTATTCGCCTTGGCATCCGGTCGCCAATGTGTATGATGGCGGGCCACCTCTGAAACCCGAGAGATGGCATGCAAATCCGCGACGCGCTGACCTTTGACGACGTGCTGCTGAAGCCGGCGGCCTCATCCGTATTGCCGGCCGAGTGCGACACGCGCACGCGATTGACGCCGCGCATCGAGCTCGGGATCCCACTGTTGTCGGCGGCCATGGACACGGTGACCGAAAGCCGGCTCGCCATCGCGATGGCCCAGGCGGGCGGGCTCGGCGTCATCCATCGCAATCTCGACGTGGCGCGGCAGGCCGACGAGGTGCGCAAGGTCAAGAAATTCGAATCCGGCATGGTGGTGAATCCGGTCACCATCGGGCCGGACGCCACGCTCGCCGACGCGCTGCAGCTGATGGCGGACAACAACATCTCCGGCGTGCCGGTGGTCGAGCCGGCGACGCGCAAGCTGGCCGGCATTCTCACCAACCGCGATGTCCGCTTCGCCTCCAATCCGCACCAGCCGGTGCGCGAGCTGATGACCAAGGACAGGCTGGTCACCGTCCGCGAGGGCGTGTCGCGCGACGACGCCAAGCGCCTCCTGCATCAACACCGGATCGAGAAGCTCCTGGTCGTCGACGACTTCTACCGGTGCATCGGCCTGATCACCGTCAAGGATATCGAGAAGGCGCAGCGCTTCCCGAACGCGACCAAGGACGAGAAGGGGCGGCTGCGCGTCGCGGCGGCGACCGGCACCGGCGACAACGGCGTGGTGCGCGCCGAGGCGCTGTTCGACGCCGAAGTCGACGTCGTGGTTGTCGACACGGCGCACGGCCACTCGCAAGGCGTGCTCGACACCGTCCGGCGGGTGCGCCGCCTGTCCAATTACTCGCAGATCGTCGCGGGCAACGTCGCCACCACCGACGGCGCCCAGGCGCTCATCGACGCCGGCGCCGACGCGGTCAAGGTCGGCATCGGCCCAGGCTCGATCTGCACGACGCGTGTCGTGGCCGGCGTCGGCGTGCCGCAGCTGACGGCGCTGTTCGATACGGTCGAGCTCTGCCACAAGCGCAACGTCCCGGTGATCTCGGATGGAGGCATCAAATACTCGGGCGACCTCGCGAAGGCTATCGCCGCCGGTGCCGACGTGGCGATGCTGGGCTCGCTGTTTGCCGGGACCGACGAGGCCCCCGGCGAGGTGTTCCTGTATCAGGGCCGGTCGTACAAATCCTATCGCGGCATGGGCTCGGTCGGTGCCATGGCGCGCGGCTCGGCCGATCGCTACTTCCAGCAGGACATCAAGGACACGCTGAAGCTGGTTCCCGAGGGCATCGAGGGCCAGGTGCCGTACAAGGGACCGGTCGTCAACGTCGTGCATCAGCTCGTCGGCGGCCTCAAGGCGGCGATGGGCTATACCGGCAACCGCACCATCGCCGAGATGCAGAAGAACTGCGAATTCCTGAAAATCACCTCGGCGGGCCTGCGCGAAAGCCACGTCCACGACGTAACCATTACCCGCGAAGCGCCGAACTACCGGCCGGGGCTGTAACGCAAGCCGGCCGTGGCGGCGCTGCGATCACGCTCGCGTTCGTCTGCTCTCAATGGTAGAGACGATTGAATAAATCTCAACCGTCGGTAAGGAGAGCGAAATGGCTGAACCCGGCCGCCGGGACGATCCGATCCGCCACGTCGTCCTGTTGATCATGGAGAATCGGTCGTTCGACCAGATGCTCGGCTGCTTCCATCCGGCGGTCGACGGGATCGATCCGGGGGTGCCGGGGATGAACCGCGACCGGGCCGGCCGTCCGTACTATCAGGCCCCGACCGATGTGCGGCAGATGCTGCTCGATCCGCATCACGAGGTGGCGCATGTCCGCACGCAGCTCGACGGCAACAACGGCGGCTTCGTCCTCGATTTCGAAGCCTGTTACCCGGACAGTCCGCCGGACGCGCGCCAATTGATCATGAGCTATTACCCGCGGGGTTTCCTTCCGGCGCTGCATGCGCTGGCGCAGGACTTCACGATCTGCGACCACTGGTTCTCGTCGCTGCCGGGTCCCACCTGGCCGAACCGCTCCTTCGCCTTGACCGGCACGTCCAACGGGCGCGTGAACATGCCCGGCGACGGGGAGCACACGATTGATCTCGCCGGCTGGTTCGAACAGGACCAGACGACTATTTTCGACAACCTCACCGAGAAGGGCATTCATTGGAAATCGTATTTCCATGACGTGCCGCAAAGCGCCGTCCACTGCCATCAACGGAAGCCGGAGAACGTCTCGCGCTACTTCTACATCGACGAGTTCTTCGAAGACGCCCGCGGCCGCGAGGACGAGTTTCCGCAGTTCTGCCTGATCGAGCCGGACTTCAACGGCGTCAATGAGAACGACGATCACCCGCCGCACGACGTGATGAAGGCAGAGCGCCTGCTGGCAAACGTCTATAACGCGCTGCGCGCCAACGAGAAGCTGTGGGAATCGACGCTACTGGTGGTGTTTTGCGACGAACATGGCGGGTTTTACGATCATGTCGTGCCACCGCCGGCCGTTCGGCCTGACGACCGCCGGGACGAGTACAGCTTCGATCGGCTGGGCGTGCGGGTGCCGGCCCTGCTGGTGTCGCCGTGGATGGACCGGCGCACCGAGACGATGCAGTTCGATCACACCAGCGTGCTGAGATATCTGATCGACAAATGGGACCTCGACCCCATGGGGAGGCGCGCGGCGGAGGCGATCAGCATCGGCGTGGCGCTGACCCGCCGAACGCCGCGCCCCGCCCACGACACTATCGCCCGCATCGAGCTGACTGCCGACCAGCTGGCCGCACCCAATCCCGAGGTCGAGGAGCACGCCTTCGGCAAGAGCCCCCACCACAAGGCACTGCAGGCCTTGCGCGCCTACCTGATTGCGGATGCGATGGAAGGTCTGCCGCGGATGCTCGTGCCGATCGCGCGTCTCTATGTGGCGCTGAAGCGCGCCTGGGAGCGCTTGCTCGATCATTTCCATGTTCTGCACGTCTCGATCGCGGATCTGGACAAGGTGACGTCGTTGCGGACCGGGGTCCGCGGCGATTTTGCGCGGTTCCTCCGCCGGCGCAAGCGGCGGGACGTCCGGGCGATCTCCCGCATCATCCGCAACGCGGCACTTCCCGTGCACCGGCGCGAGCACGCGGTTCACACCCTGGCGTTGGTCGGGAACCGGAGCTTCCACCGGCGGGAGGATAAGATCCGAGCCGCCACCGAATGGCTCGATCGGCACCGGAAATAGCGTCCGCCGCGAGCCGTCTGGCGCGCCGGGGCTAACATCTGTATTTGTCAGCGCGGCGACAACACGCGCCTGCGCATTTGACCAATATGGACAGCCCATGACTCCCGGCGCCCGCGTTCAGGCCGCCATCGAAATCCTCGATGCCATTGCCGCGGGTGGATCGGGACGCGGCGGCGCGCCGGCCGACGCGGTGGTGAACCTGTATGTGCGGGCACGGCGCTATATCGGCTCCAAAGACCGCGCCGCCATCCTCGGGCTGGTCTATTCAGTGCTGCGCCGTCGCGCGCAGCTCGACTGGTGGATTGGGTACGCGCGGGAAGGGGCGCACCGCGGAACTTACGGCGCGGATTCCCGCCGTCGCGCCATCGCGGCCCTAGCCATCCTCGAGCGCTGGCCGACCTCCGAGATCGCCGAGGCGTTCGACGGCTCGAAATTCCGGCCGGCGATCCTGGACCGGGCAGAGGGCCACCTCGCCGCCGCCCTGGCGGGGCGCAGCATCGATCATCCGGATCAGCCGGAGGCGGTGCGGTTCAACAGCCCGGAGTGGCTGCTGCCGGAGCTCCGTCAGCGCTTCGGCGGCGATCTCGCGCGGGAGATGCAGGCGCTGAACGAACCGGCGCCGCTCGATCTCCGGGTGAACGTGCTGAAGGGGACCCGCGCCGCCGCGGTGAAGGCGCTGGCGGCGGGCGGCATCACCGCGGCGCCGACCAAGCTCTCGCCGTGGGGATTGCGCGTCGAGGGTCGGCCGAACCTGCCGGTGCACGACGCCTTCAAGACTGGCCTGGTCGAAGTGCAGGACGAGGGCTCGCAGCTGGCAGCGCTGCTCGTCGACGCGCAGCCGGGCTTTAGGATCTGCGATTTCTGCGCCGGCGCCGGCGGCAAGAGCCTGGCGATCGCGGCGGCGATGCAGAACAAGGGGCATGTCGTCGCCTGCGACGTGTCGGGCCCGCGTCTCGACAGCGCCACCAAGCGGCTGCGGCGCGCCGGCGTGCACAATGTCGAGCGCCGCCACCTCGAGGGCGAGCGCGATCCGTGGGTCAAGCGGCATGCCGGCGCGTTCGACCGCGTCTTGATCGACGCGCCATGCTCGGGCACCGGCACATGGCGGCGCAATCCCGACGCGCGGTGGACGTTGACGGCGCAGGACGTGGCGGAGCTGCGCGAGCTCCAGGCGCGCATCGTCGCCAGCGCCAGCCGCCTCGTGAAGCCGGGGGGCCGGCTCGTTTACGTGACCTGCTCGTTGCTGCCGGCGGAGAACGAGCGGCAGGCCGAGGTCTTCGCCGCTCAGCCGGGGTTCACGCCGGTGCCGATCTCGACCGTGTGGGCGGGCACCATCGGCGGCGCATGTCCGCCGCCCGATCCGTATCTCCGCCTGTCCCCGGAGCGTCACGGCACCGATGGATTTTTTGTCGCGGTTTTTGAGCGCCGGAGCGAGAATGCCGGCGGAGGCTAGAGTGACACGCTGGCTCCTCATGCCGATCCTGCTGGCGGTGATGTCCGCGGGGCGTCCGGCTGCCGCCCTGCCGGTCGATCTGCAGCTCGTGCTCGCGGTCGACGTATCGCGCAGCATCGATGCAGAGGAGGCGAGGCTGCAGCGGGAGGGATATCTCGCGGCCCTGGCTCATCCGCAGGTGCTCCAGGCGATCCGCTCCGGTGCGTTCGGGCGGATCGCGGTCACCTATGTGGAATGGGCGGGCTCGAGCTATCAGCGGACCGTGGTCGACTGGAGCGTCATCGATGGCGACGCCAGCGCCAGGCCGTTCATCGAGAAGCTGGCGGAAGCCGCCTACATGTCGCGCAACTGGACGTCGATCAGCGGCGCCATCGATTACGCCATGGACATGTTCCAGCACCCGGCGGGCTTCGAGAGCACGCGCCGTGTCATCGATATTTCGGGCGACGGGCGCAACAACGAGGGCCGCGAGGCCGACGAGGCCCGCGACGAGGCGGTGGCCGCCGGGGTCACGATCAACGGCCTGCCCATCGTCAACGACCGGCCGAATTTTGGCCGCCCGCCCGAGGCGGACCTCGACATCTTCTATCGCGAACACGTGATCGGCGGGCCGGGCGCGTTCCTCATCGTGGCCGAGAACTTTTCTTCGTTCGCGAGCGCGATCCTGAACAAACTGATCCGGGAAATCGCCGGCGAACCGCCCGCTGTTGCATCAGCCGAAGGCGACTGAGCATCGTACCGCGTATCGGTATTTCCGCATGCCTGACGCGCAACTTTCTGAGTCGGAAACGCTGGCATGGGGAGCGAATCGTGGTAGGTTATTTATATGACAACGATTGGACTCGCTACGGATCGGGCCGCTGTCGGTATCGCAAAGGTTTACGTCGACACATGGCGGAGTGCTTACGCAGGGCTGCTCCCCAACCGCGTTCTGATCGGAATGTCCTATGAGCGCCAAGCCCGTGAGTGGTCCTGGGTCATCCGTAACCGGGCCGACGCCCAGCCGGTCATCGTCGCCGCCGAGCCGAACCGGGGTGTGGTCGGCTTTGTCAGTTTCGGGCTGAGCCGCATCGCCGACCGGCCCGCCAGCGGCCCGTATTCGGGTGCCGGCGGATCGAATGTCGGCGAACTCTTCACTCTGTATGTCCGCCCGGAACTGCAGGAGCGCGGTATCGGCCGGCGGCTCCTCGCCGCGTCCTTCACGGCGATGCAGGAGCGCGGCTATGAGCGCGGATTCCTGTGGGTGCTGCGGGACAACCCATCCAGGTATTTCTATGAACGGATGGGCGGCCAGCCAATCGCCGAGCGGCGAGAACGGCTGTGGGGCTGCCTTCTGGATGAGATCGCCTATGGCTGGCCGGATCTCACCCAGGCACTGGACCGGCTCGGCTCATGCGAGACCGGCGGCTGATCCGGCCGGGACGCTCTCGCCGCCACATCAGATCCTCGCCCGTCGAAACCCGGCTCCCGCGGCCTGTCCTGCGCGGGCATGACCCGGTAGAGTGTCGGTCGTGACCGATACGATTCTCATTCTCGATTTTGGGAGCCAGGTGACGCAGCTGATCGCGCGGCGCGTACGCGAGAGCGGCGTTTACTGCGAGATCCATCCGTTCGCCAAAGGTGCCGAGGCGCTGCGGCGGCTGAAGCCGCGCGGCGTGATCTTTTCCGGCGGCCCGGCCTCGGTGCTCGACGGCGGCGCCAGCCCGCGCGCGCCCGACGAGATCTTCAAGTCCGGCCTGCCGGTGCTCGGCATCTGCTACGGCCAGCAGACCATGGTCGCCCAGCTCGGCGGCAAGGTCGAAAGCTCCGACCACCGCGAATTCGGCCGCGCCTTCATCGACGTCATCGAGGAATGCGACCTGCTCGCCGGCCTGTGGCCGCAGGGGGCGCGCGAGCAGGTGTGGATGAGCCACGGCGACCGGGTGGTCGAGATGCCCCCCGGCTTCCGCCGCGTCGCGATCAGCGACGGCGCGCCGTTCGCGATCATCGCCGACGATGCGCGCCACTATTACGGCGTGATGTTCCATCCCGAGGTGGTGCACACGCCGCACGGCGGCGACCTGATCCGGAATTTCACGCATCATGTCGCCGGCTGCCGCGGCGACTGGACCATGGCCGCGTTCCGCCGCGAGGCGATCGAGCGCATCCGCGCCCAGGTCGGCCGGGGCAAGGTGATCTGCGGCCTGTCCGGCGGCGTTGATTCATCGGTCGCGGCGGTGCTGCTTCACGAGGCGATCGGCGAGCAGCTCACCTGCATTTTCGTCGACCACGGATTGCTGCGCCAGGGCGAGGCGGAGCAGGTGGTCGAGCTGTTCCGCAACCACTACAACATTCCGCTCGTGCATCGCGACGCCAGTGCCTTGTTCCTCGGCAAGCTCGCCGGCATCGTCGATCCCGAGGCCAAGCGCAAGACCATCGGCGCCACCTTCATCGATGTGTTCGAGGAGGAGGCGCGGAAAGTCGGCGGCGCCAACTTCCTCGCCCAGGGAACGCTTTATCCCGATGTGATCGAATCGGTCTCCTTCACCGGCGGGCCGAGCGTCACCATCAAGTCGCATCACAATGTCGGCGGCTTGCCCGACCGCATGAACCTGAAGCTGGTCGAGCCGCTGCGCGAGCTGTTCAAGGATGAGGTGCGGGCCCTCGGCCGCGAGCTCGGGCTCCCGGACAGCCTGGTCGGCCGCCATCCGTTCCCCGGGCCGGGGCTGGCCATCCGCATCCCCGGCGACATCACGCCGGAGAAGCTGGCCATCCTGCGCAAGGCGGATGCGATCTATCTCGAAGAGATCCGCCGCGCCGGGCTGTACGACGCGATCTGGCAAGCGTTCGCCGTGCTGCTGCCGGTGAAGACCGTCGGCGTCATGGGCGACGCGCGATCCTACGATTACGTCTGCGCGCTGCGCGCCGTCACCTCGACCGACGGGATGACCGCGGACTCCTATCCGTTCGCACACGAGTTCCTGGCCGCGTGCGCGACGCGGATCATCAATGAGGTGCGCGGCATCAACCGCGTCGTCTACGACGTGACATCGAAGCCGCCCGGCACGATCGAGTGGGAGTAAGGGAGCATATTCCCGGATAGTGTGGGATACCTTGAATGCGATGGGTTTCTGATCGAGGCCGATAGATACCGATAGGTGACAAAACGAAGGCTGAAAGGACTTTGCGGCATGCGATCGTCTAGAGCTTAGACGCGGGAGCCTCCGGCTCTTCAACGGCGATACGATTGCTCCCTCTCTCTCAAGATGATCTTGCTTTCACTGCAAAGGGTTGAGACGAACGAACGTAAGTGGCCCTTGCCGCGTTGTCAGCCGATGGTTCGGCGATCACTCGCGTAGTTTGGCCTGTGGCAGGGTCAGCCGAATCTCCAGTCCACTGTTCGTGAAGTCCCGAGAAAAACTGCCGCTAAGGGCGGTGGTTGCTGCCCGTGCGAGGCGACTGCCGAATCCTTCACGCGCCGATTCTCCCGCGCGCGAAACCACTCCAGCTTCTCGCCAAGTAATGCAAAAGTCATGCTCCTGTTCAACGCATTCGATCTGCACTTGGCCGGAGGGATCTACCAGAGCCCCATATTTGAGCGCGTTTGTCGCGAACTCGTGAAGGAGTAAAGCAATGTTCGTAACCGCGCTGCGCCCGAGTTGAATGTCCGGGCCAGATACAACAATCCGGCGTTCGGGCGTCCCCTCGTGATGATAAGGCTCTGTCACCTCGGCGATGAGCGTATGGAGTGTCGCAATCTGGTGAGGGTTGGTCTCTGTGCCCGACAGGGTCAACGAATGGGCTCGACTAAGTGCCAAGAACTTGCCCTGGAGGTCAGAGACCAAATCCGGAACGGACGCAGCGCCGCGAGCGCTCAGATTGACCAGGCCTCCAGCCAACGCGAAGAGGTTTTTCACGCGGTGATTCATCTCACCGAGCAACAAATCCTTCTGCTCCTCGGCACGCCGCCGGTCCGAAATATCCCGTGCGATCTTCGAAGCGCCAACGACCTTCCCGCTCGAATCCAGAATGGGTGAGACTGACAGCGAGACGTCAACGAGACTGCCGTCCTTCCTCTGACGGATCGTCTCGTAGTGCTCAATGCGCTCGCCGCGCCGAATGCGGCTGAGAATTTCCGGCTCTTCGTCCTGCCGATCGCACGGGATGAGGATCGTCACGGGCTTGCCGATAACTTCATGTCCACAATAGCCGAAGAGGCGTTGAGCGCCGCCATTCCAGCTGGTGATGATGCCATTTGTGTCCTTGGAGAGGATCGCATCGTCGGAAGATTCGACGATCGCAGCCAATCGCTGGCTGGCAACCTCAGCTAATTTGCGCTCACTGATGTTCACGAGCACGTTCACGGCGCCAGCCAGTCTGCCGGCGTCGTCAAACAAGGGGGTCGGATAGGCGAGGAACGGGATGCGTGTTCCATCGGGTCGCTCCGCCGCGGCCTCTTGGCCATTGATTGCTCTTCGCTCCTTCAGGGCGACCGCCATGGGACATTGATCATGCGGAAGGGGCGTTCCATCGGGCCAGTAGAGCTTCCACGAGCCACAGAACTCGCTCCGGCCGATTTCGGGCGTCATGCCCCACAGCTCGGCGGCGGCTTCGTTATAGAATGTGATCCTGCCTTCCGGATCGGTTGTGTAGAGCGCCGCCGGAAGAGATTGCAGGATGGCCTCGACGTCCACCACATGACCGGTGGCCTGCCGGCGTTCCTGGCCCGGGAATCCGCTGTCGCGGAAGACGTTTACCGCGCCCGTCACTTGGCCGTGGACGTTCTTCAGGACCTCTATGTTCACCAGCGCCACGATGCGGCTGCCATCGGGCCGTTCGATCTGTATGCGCTCATCACGGTAGCTTCGACCGGTTGCGAGGGCTGTGGCCATGGGACATCCCGCGGACGCGATATGCACGCCTCCCAAGTCGAACAGGCGGTACGAACCGCAGAACCGTTCGTTGGTCTCGCCCAGCCGCGGCTCGCGCCCCCACAAAGCGGCGGCCGCACGATTGTAGCGAAGGATTATTCCGTCGGCATCGCAAGCGTACACACCGACGGGAAGGCTCTCCAACAGAAGGCTGTCATCGAGATCGTCGGGCAGCGAGGGTGTGACATTGGAGACGCGCGTCATATCAAGCGTTGACATCTCTTCCTCCGTATCAGTTCATGCAGGCGTTACAATTATAGGAAGCGGCTGCTTCTCTTGAGAGGAGGCAAAGGATCGCCTGGCCAGGCAAGTTGATGGGCAGAAGTTCTCAACATATTCACCGCAGTACATCCTTGGTGCTAGTGACGAGAACGCAAGTGCAGCCGGTCTCGCTCCAGACGCGTTGGTCGCTTGCTCTTGGGGCGCCGTAGTTGTAGTCGCCCGGTGAGAGCTTGCGCTCGTCGATCCACAGTTCGCCGTCGAGAAGATG
>DASWFO010000151.1:0-52396 GCA_036394195.1 Alphaproteobacteria bacterium
CGCGGTATGGGCGAGAAATCGCTCCACGAACCGCCACGCCGGCGGGTCATGGGCCAGATGGTGCGTCAGTAAGCCGGTCGGCTCCGCCGGGTCGGCGCGCCCGTCGCGCTTGGCGCCCAGATGCGCGATCGCCTGGGCGAGACACGGGCCGTCGCCCAGAAATGCCCTCGTCGTCGTCCATTCCATGATGTCGATATGCGTGTTGATCTGGATGAGGCCTTGGAGCGTCTCGCGCCGGGGCTTGTCGGCCGACAGCCCGACATAGCCCGCCGGCCCCAGGCCAGCGATAACGCGCGATGCGATGCGGTTATGCGGCGGAACGACGATTTTCAGCCAGTCGGGCCCGAACAGCCGGTCGAGCGCCAGCCAGCCGCGGCCGAGTTCGCCCAGGACATACGCCGGTAGCCGATCCGGCCCGAGCTCCGCCTTGGGTCGCCCGGGCGGCGCATGGTTCAGATGGGCCCAGCCATGTTGAACCACGGCGATATGCGGCTCGCTCTGGAGCCGGCGCGCCAGATCTTCATCGGCGCGGGCGGGAACGACGGCGAGCGCCAGCCCGACATTCGTCCGGCGCTGGATCTCGATCAGCCGCTCGAGGGCCGGCGTTACCATCACCGCGTCGTCGTCGCGCCACCAGAACTCGGCGGTGTGCCCGCTCTTCGCCCAGGCGTCCAGCTCGCGGCTCAGGTCGTCCCAGCCGGTCACGGCCCAGTCCGTCACGGCAGCGCCGCTCGAGACATGAGGCGTTCGATGGTCCGCGCCGTTTCGAGCGCGCCGGCGCAATTCAGGGTATTGAGGGCCGGCGGCGGTTGCGTGGCGGCGCGGTCGATCGCCGCGGCCAGGTGTTGCGGGCTGAGTTCCGCTTCGGCGACCAGCTCCGCCCACCCCCGTGCCTGCAAGGCCAGGGCGCGCTGGGTCTGCTCGGTTTCGCCCTCGCTTGCGAACGGTACCAGCACCGCGCGTGCGTTCGTCTCCATCAGGTCCACGGCCGTATTGTAGCCGGCTTGCGAGACCGAAACATGGCAGCGCCGCAATAGGCTGACGAAGTCGGGGCGGGCGGGTTCGACCACCAAGCCGGGTCCGGCGTCCGCTATGAGCCGGGCCCGGTCGGCGGCCGGAAGATCGCTTCCGAGCAGCAGTCGCCAAGCCCGCCCGGCCGCCGCGCCGGCCTGCCGCGCGCTGAGTGCTGCGCTGAAAAGTCGGGCGCCCACGGCTCCGCCGCCGGCGGACACCAGCACCTCGCCCGCGCCGTCTCCGGAAGGAGCCTCGGCACAGGGCGGCGACGCGACATAGCCGGTGTAGGTGATCCGGTCCGCGAGGGCCTGTGCCGCCGGATAGCTCGCGGGAAGCTCGATGAGGCGGGGGTCGCCATGAACCAGGATACCGTCGAACCAGTCGCGGGCTCGGCGAATCGTACGCTCCGTCTTTTCCGGGTCGCGCGGCGCCACCAGCACGTCGCGCAGCGAGCACAGGATGAGCGGCCGCGGTCGCATCGATCGGACGAGGTCGATGAGCGGCAGGAGTTCGAATTCGAGCCCGCGGCGGCCGAATGGGAACAGCTCGGTGACGACCACGTCGGGCCGATGCGCCCGACAGCACGCGAGAAGCCGGTCGCGCCGCATCGCCCGCCACGTGTCGTCGACCGGCCGTCCGTTCTCGTCGATAAGGGTCTTGAAGCTGGCGTCGCGGGCGCGCAGGGGCGGCAACTGGAACAAATGCGCGTCTCCCGTCGTCAACCCGGGGACCGGCGGGCCGCCCGAGGCGATTTCGACGTCGAACCCGCGGGCCGCAAGAGCCGCTCCGATCGCCGCGGTCCTGCGGGCATGGCCCGATCCCAGGAGATGCTGGACGTGGATGAAGACGCGGCCCGTCATCGCCGCTCCAATGCCACGGCTGTCCGGTTGAGGAATTCGCGAGTCGAAGCAATGCATTGGTTTGACGCCGAGTCGCTGCATTGCGTTGGCACTCTGGACTGGCGATTGCCGATATGAGTCGTTTGAATCACTTGAATCGCTCAACCGGACAGCCGTGCTCCAATGCGAGGTTCAGCTGCTCCACGTTCGGGCGTCCGTCCGCATCCAGGCGGAAGAGGTGCAGGGCATAGAAGTCGAGCTCATGCGCCGCCTTGGTTTTCATGTCCCATCCGGTGGCGCGCGCGTAGACCGCGCGGATGACGCCGCGGTGGGTGACCGCGATCGTCGGCCGTCCGGCCGCCGCGATCTCCTGGAGGAGGGGATCGATCCGGACCTGGACCTCGCGCGGGCTTTCGCCGTTGGGCGGCCGAAAGTCGAGGCCGCGCGCTTCGTTGGCGGCCAGATCGAATCCGAACTTCTTCTGCAAGTCACGAAGCCTGTGCCCCTCATAGGCGCCCCAATCCATTTCGATCAGCCGCGGCTCGATGGTCGGCTTGAGGTCCAACAGTGCCGCGGTCTCGAGGCAGCGCTTCAACGGCGACGACAAGGCGTGGACGCCGGCGACGATCGCGGGCAGGCGCCGCTGCTTGAGCTCGACCCGGCTGATGTCCGCCAGAGGAACGTCGGCACGGCCTTGCAGGCGTCGCGCCTTATTCCAGTCGGTCGGAGCATGCCGCAGCATGGCCAGGAGGGTCATGCCTGGCCCCTGGTCTGCATCGCACGAGCCAGGATCGCGTCCAGGCTTCGTGATGCGACGGCCAGGTCGTGCTCGGCGGCAACCGTCGCCAGGGCCACCCGCGACAACGCCTGCCGTCGGCCGGGATCGTCGAGCAGCGGGGCGATCGCCGCCGCGAGTGCGGCCGCATCGCGCGGTGCGACGACGGCACCCGTTTGGCCATCGCGCACGATGCCGGCCACACCGCCGCTATCGCCGGCGATCACCGGCAGCCCGGCGGCCTGGGCTTCGAGGATCGCCATCCCGAAGGCTTCGTTCACCGCCGGCCAGACATACAGGTCGGCGGCGGCATAGATCTCGGGCAGAACCGCGTCGTCGAGGCCGCCCGTGTATGCCACGCGCGCGCCGAGCGGCGCCAGGCCGGCGCGAACGTCGGCCTTCGCCGGTCCATCGCCAACCACGAGCAGCGACCACGGCCGGGCCCCAACCTGGCCGAGCGCCTCGGCGAGGAGCTTGTAGGAATCGAGCTTGTCGCCGGGGCGCATCATGGCGACGGCCAGGATCCATGGGTGTCCTGGATCGAGTCCGTATCGCGCGGCGAGTGCCGCCCGCAGCTGGGCGCGCTCGGCGGCGGCGCGCGCATAAGGCCGGCTGTCGAGAAACGGCCTGAGCCGGTGAAGCCGCTGCCGGTCGGCGACATGGGGGGCGATGCCGGGCTCATCGGCCGGATTGAGCGAGATCACGGCCGCCGCGCGCGCCAGCGCCGCGATCGATGCTTCGTGTCCCAGGCTCCACGGCCCGCCGGCGCGCTTGGCGGCGACGGAGGCTTCGATCACGACATAGGGAATGCCCAGTTTCGTGGTCACCCGCGGGCCGATCCAGTCGGGCGCCTTGTGATACAGGTGATAGGTGATCCAAGCCTGCGGCCGTTGGGCCAGCGGTCGATCGTAGAGCCGATGCACGTAGCGCCGTGCCAGCCGGCCGCCGATCGCGCCGAGCCGGGCCTGCCGCTCGACGTCGCCGCCGCCGTCGTAGCTGCGCAGGCGCGCCGCCAGCTCAACCTCATGCCCGGCCATGCTCAGCGCGGCCAGGGTGTGGCGGGCCACGCGACGATCGCCCGACGGGATCGGGTGATCGGGCGGCTTCAGCGGGGCATAGAAGGCGATACGCACGCGAGCGAGCCGGACAGCAGAGTGGCAATTCGGTCGAAGCCGCGCGCCGCAGGAAAATCGCGGCGAACCCGGGCCTCGCCAGCGAGCCCCAGCGCGTTGCGCCGCCCCGCATCCGCGATCAGCGCGGCCAAGGCCGCCGCCAGCGCCGGCGGATCCTGCGCCGGCACCAGCACGCCGCTCTCGCCCGCGATCACCAGCTCGGGAATGGCGCCCGCGGTGGTGGCGACAACCGCGAGCCCTTGGCTCATCGCTTCGGCAATCACGTTGGGGATACCATCACGGTCGCCATCGGCCGTCACGCGGCTCGCCAGCACGAACAGGTCGGCCGCCGCATAGGCCTTGCGCACCTCGCCCTCCGGCTGCGCGCCCCGCCAGTCGATCAAGCGGCCGAGCCCCAGACGCTTCGCCTGGTCTTTCAGCGCGGGCAACAGCGGGCCGCCACCGACATGGACGAACCGCCAGTGGCGGTCGCGCGGCAGCAGCGACAAGGCGGTCAGCAGATCGTCATAGCCTTTCTTCGCCACCGCGCGGCCGACCGAGAGCAGGATCACCGGCTGCGCCGGGTCGCGCCCGTCGCGCGGCCCGCGCCGCGGCGCCGGCGGAAACCGCGTCACATCGATGCCGTGATGGACCAGCTCCACCGTGCGGCCGGGGCTGCAGGCGCCGAGATGGTCCCGTCCCGCCGCGGTGCAGGCCACCGCCCACGCCGCGTCCTGGAGCTTCTCGGTCTTCTCCCAGTCGGGAATCGTCCAGATATCCTTGGCGTGCGCGGAGACGCTCCAGCGCAGGCCGCGCATCAACGCCGCGTAGCGCGCAACCGAAGCGGGCGTGTGCAGGAAATGGGCGTGCAGATGCTCGATGTCGGGCGCCAGCTCCGCGGCGAGCACCAGCGCCTGGCCGAAACGCCGCACGCGATTGGGTGTCAGATCGCGGCGAAGGTCGCGCAGCCAGATTCGCTTGGCGGCGTGATAGGCGGGCAGCCGGCGCGCCTTGAGCCAGCCGCGGAACACGCGCCCCGGCTCCTGCCACAGATATTCCGGGAGATAGACGACCGGGGCGCCGACCGCGCGATTCACCTCGTGGATGTGCCGGTCGGTCGGATGGCGCAGCGAATAGAGCCGCAGCCGAAGTCCACGCCGTTCGAGTGCCTGCACTTCCTGGGCGATGAACGTCTCGGAGAGACGCGGCCATCCCTTGAGGATGACCGCCACCGCCGGCGACCGGCGTCTCGGATTGGCATAAGGCAGGCTGTCGGCCATCTCTCGACGCTTATACCGTGGCCGCCGCGCAAAGTCCTGTAGACCGGCGGGTGGTCCGCCGCGCGCGGGCGACCCGGAGACGGGCTACCGGCCGGCCGCCGCGCGTTGCCCGCTGACGACCGTCAGGCGCCGGGACGCCGGCATCTTCCGTTCGGCTTCGCCGCCGCCCAGCCAGCGCCGGGCCAGGCGATGGACGTTGTCCATGCCGTCGAGCAGTCCCGGCACCACGATCTCGGACGGCCTTTGCTGTTGCGGCAGGTAGCGCAACGCGGCCGCCATCTGGGCGGCATCGCGGGCGCCGTCGTCGACGAGCATGCTGACCAGCCCGAAATCCTGCGCCCGCTGTGCGCGAATGTACTGCTCAAGGCGGGGTGCGGTGCGCGGCACGATCATCGCCCGCTGATCGAAGGACAGAATTTCGCAGAACGTATTGTAGCCGCCCATCGCGACAACGCCGGAGGCGCGGGCCATCAGCAGTTCGAGATGCGCATCGAAGGTGATCGCTTCGACGTTGCTCAGCTTCGAAGCGCGGCGCAGGAAGTCCGACTGCAGCTCCGACTGCATGAACGGTCCCAGTACCAGCAGGGCGCGCTGCGGCAGCTGGCTGTCGTATTCGTAGGCCCGCAGCACCCAATCGATCAGCGCCTCGCCGTCGCCGCCGCCCCCCGTGGTGACCAGGATGTAAGGGAAGTCCGGAAGGGCCGGAAACGAGCTCCGGGCGATTGCCGGCGGCTCGAAGCGCTTGAGATAGCCGGTGTAGCTGATCTTGCGCTGGACATGGCGCGGCAGCGTCAATCCGGCCAGCGGATCGCACACCTGCGGTAATCCGTAGACCCAGATATCGTCGTAATAGTCGCGCAGCGCCGGCAGCGCCTTCTTGCGGCGCCATTCGGGTTCGAGCAAGGCCGGATCGTCCATAACGTCGCGCAGGCCGAGCACCAGCGGCACGCCCTTGGCTTTCAGCATGTGGAGCGTGGCGGCGACCTCGCCGCGCAGGCCGAGCGGCTCCTTGTCGACGAGAAACAGATCCGGTTTGAAGGCCTCGGCGGTGTGGCGGATGATCGAGGCACGGATCTTCAGCATCTCGGTGATGTCGATGTGAAGATTGAGCGAGGTGTATTCGCCGTTGCGCAGCTTGATGACGCCCGGCATGCGCACGAAATCGACCCGGGCCTTGAAGTCAAAGCTGCCGATGATCGGCGAGCCGGACAGGATCAGCACCGACAGGTCTTTGTCGCGCTCCACGAGCGCGTGCGCGATGGCGCGGCAGCGGCGCAGGTGGCCGAGACCCATCGTGTCGTGGCTATAAATGAGGACGCGTGGTCCTCCGCCGGACCGGCCCGGCCTCGCTGCGTGATTATTGGCCAAGGGTTGACTCCCTCGGGACGACTGTGGCTCCCCTGAGGTGGCAGACTATGACACACCAAAAAACTCGGTCAAAAGCCAAGATTTCTTGACATTCGTGGAGCCTGGCCGGTACCGCACGCGGATTGGCCCATGATATTGTAATTAAATGAATATTAGAAGATACTTAGGGACCTTGTGACGGTTAAATGAGCGCGCCTATTTGCACGTCCGGTTAAGGGGTCTAGGATAGCCGCCAAGACAAGGCGGACCTCGGGTAGAGAAGCTGCGTTGGGCCCGCCGCAAAGTCGCGGAGGACGCGCCATGGAACTCAGCCGCCGGCGGGTGGTGCAGTCGGCGCTTCTCGCGGGTGCTTCCGTCGCCGGGACGCCAGTGCTCGCGCGCGTATTCTATTGGGGAACGCTCGCTGTCTCGGACGCCTGGGCCCCGCCCACCGGCCCGGGGGTCACCGTCGCCAAGGTTTACATGATCATCGAAAACCGCGGGTCCGACAGCGAACGGCTGCTCAGCGTCCGCTCCCCCGTCGCCCGCACCGCCCGCTTCATCGAAGACGATCCGCAGAACGGGGTGGTCGAGCAAGTGGCCTATCTCGAGGTCAGGCCGCGCCGCCCCGTGACACTCCGGCCGGGGCGCATTCATGTCGAGCTCCAGGGCCTCGCCAAGCCGCTGGTCAAGGGCAGCACGTTCCCGCTGACACTCGTGTTCGCCTTCGCCGGGCCGGTCGAGGTTCCGGTCGACATCGACGAGCGATGATGGCGCCACGTGAGCCGGCTCGATAGTTTCATTCGCCGCCTCGAGGCACAGAGAGCGTGCCTCGACTGGTCGATCGAGGCGGTTCGCGACTTGCCGGGGCCGGTGCTGGAGCTCGGCCTCGGCAACGGCCGCACCTACGACCACCTCCGCTCGAAGCTCGGTGAGGTGCGCGGCATCTTCGCCCTCGACCGGCAGCTCGCCGCCCATCCGGCGTGCACGCCCGATCAGGACCATCTGATGCTCGGCGATTTTCGCGAGACGCTCCCGGCCCTGGCCCGGCGGTTGGGTCCCGTCGTCGCCCTGGTTCACGCCGACACCGGATCGGGCGACGAGGAGGCGTCACGCGCCCAGGCACGGATGCTGGCCGGCCTCGTCGACCCCTTGGTGGCGCCCGGCGCCATCGTCGTGTCGGACCAGAACATGGCGCCGAACAGTTCCGGCTGGCTGAGCGAGCGGTTGCCGACGGGCGTCGCGGCCGGCCGGTATTTCATCTATCGCAAGCCCGCTCGGGCGTGAGTCTTTCGCCGCCGCGCGGCGTCGAAAATCTACGGCTTGATATCGACCACCACCGGCACGTGGTCCGACGGCTGCCGCCAATCACGCGCCCCTTTGAGGATATGCACGCCGGCGACGAGCGGCTTCAGGTCGCGGGTGATCCACACATGGTCGAGGCGCCGGCCGCGGTCCGACGCTTTCCAGTCGCGGTTCCGGTAGCTCCACCAAGTGTACATGCGGGTTGGTTCCGGCACGAGATGGCGCGCCGCGTCGGTCCATTCATGGGCCGCGAGAAGCTTACCGAGCAGCTCCGTCTCGACCGGCGTGTGGCTGACCACATCGAGCAGCTGCTTGTGGGACCACACATCGGTCGCCAGCGGCGCCACGTTCAGGTCTCCGACCAGGATCCGGGCGGCGCCGGTTTTCGGCTGGCTCTCCCACCACGCCGCCTGCTCGCGGAGGAACCGCAGCTTATGATCGAATTTCGGATTGAGCTTGGGATCGGGAACGTCGCCGCCGGCCGGCACATAGACGTTGTGGAGCTCGATCCGCTGCCCCGCGATTTCGAACTCGGCCAGGATGTGACGGCAGTCGACCTTGCCGCACCATTCGCGCGGCACCGCCGCATGGAGCGGACGGCGCGACAGGATCGCGACGCCGTTGTAGCCCTTCATGCCGCACGCCGCCTGATGTTCGTAGCCGAGCTTGGCCAGGGCGGCACGCGGGAAATGCTCGTCCGGTGACTTGGTTTCTTGCAGGCAGATGATGTCGGGCGACGCGACCGCGGCGAGTTTTTTGATCAGGCGGAGCCGCAGGCGCACCGAGTTGATGTTCCAGGTCGCGATCCGGATGGCGCCGGCCGGCGCCGGCGGCAGCGCCTTCACGGCGTAGGGAGCCGGCGGACCACCGGCGATGTCCGGTGCGGCGTGCACCGGCATTTTGCGGCGGAGCACCACCTTGATGGCGGACCGCCTTTGCTTGGCGCTGCGGGCAGAGCTCATGGAATCGGAGCGAGCGAGGATGACGAGTGGCAAAATTCCCGCTCGCGGCTCCGCCGTCAAGTCATGGATTCATTTCCCCAAAATAAAAGCGCCCGGTCGGGGGGGAAGACCGGGCGCTCGAAGCTCTCTCGTCAAGAGCTCGAGGGTGTCAGGGGAGCCACCCTCGAACGGCCGGAAGAAAACCACGGCCGCTTCTCAACCTCATATGGGGACCACAGCGGCACGCCGCAAGGCTCCGCGGCCACGTGCCGTTCAAATGAATTTGACGAACGATTCCAGGCCGTTGTAACGCGATGGGCCGCGTCGCTCCGTGTCATTTGAACGTCTTTCCACAGCATGACATCGCCGCGACGGCGGTGCCCTAAACGTGCAAACGTTTGCGCGAAGATCTGCGCGACAATGCGTACTCACGCGCGGCCGTGCCCATGGCGGCGAAGATCGCGGCAGAAAAGGGGTTCGTCGCGATGCTCCACTCCGGATGCCATTGTATCCCCAGCCCGAAGCCGGGCGCTCCGGTGAGCCGCACGGCCTCGATCACCTCGTCGCTTGATACCGCCTCGATCGCGAGTCCGGCGGCCGGACGGTCGATCGCTTGCGCATGCAGTGAGTTCACCTGCACCTCGTGCTCGGAGGTGAGTTCCGCCAGGACACCGCCGCGGTGCAGGCGGATCGGATGAGCCGGCGCGTAACGGATCTCGTTCGGCTGATCCGCCGGTGCGCGATGGTCGCGCTTGCCCGGCAGTTCATGAACGTTCTGATGAAGCGTGCCGCCGAGGGCGACGTTGAGCTCCTGGTGGCCACGGCAAAGGGCGAGGATCGGTAGTCCCGCCGCGACCGCCATCCGGATCAGCGGCAAGGTCGTTCCGTCGCGGTGTGGGTCATGCAGCGTTCCGGGCCGCGAAGGCGCTCCGCCGTAGTGATGCGGCTCGACGTTGGACGGGCTGCCGGTCAGCAGGATGCCGTCGAGCGATGCGATGATCGACGCGATGTGGTCGCCGGACGGAAGGGCCGGAATGATGACCGGCTGCCCGCCGATCCCTTCAATCACGGCGCGGATATATTTCTCGCTGACCGTATGCGCCGAGATACGGCCCAAGGAGCGGATGCATGCGGTCACGCCGATCAGCGGAGGAGCGGCTGACGGCATCCCCCGTCGGCCCTCAGCGCGTCGCGTCGTTGCCGAATGTCGCCGGGTCGCGGAATTCGAAGAGCTTCGGATCCAGGGTCATGCCCGACTGAACGTCGTAAAGCGTCACGCGCGTCGCCGCACCTTGCGCATCGGTGATCTGCCAGCTCGTCAGCACGAACGGCCGTTCTCCGAAGATGAACGTGACCTTGCCGGCGCGCGGATCGGAGGTTTGGGTGACCGTGATGCGTAGGACCGCCGGCCCGTGCTCGACGTCGGTCACGGTGACGTCGCCGGACAAAGACAGAGGGTCGCGCACCAGTAGTCCGGCCGGGGTCGAGTTCAGCGGCAGGTAGGCCGGCGCATGCAACTGACGATCATAGTGGATGAGCAGGCTGTTGTTGGCGATCAGCAGGTTCGGATTGGGCTGATCGTAGTCCACCCGAAGCTTGCCGGGCCGGGAGATGAACAGGCTGCCCTCGGCGGTGCCGCCGCGGCCGTCGACCTGCAGGAACCGCGCCCGCAGGGTCTTGACGCCGTTCAGATACCCTTCGACCCGACTGACGTCGTTCTGGTCGACGGCCGAGAGCTGGCGTCGCGCCGCCTGGGCCAGGGCCCGGCGCCCGCCGAGCCCGGCAGCGGCCAAGCCGAAAAGGAATGCCCGCCGACTGGAGAAGAAATGTGACATGGGCGAGATATAGGGGCTCGCCCCGTCCCGGGCAAGCGACTGGGGCGATTCGGGCGCCTCGCCCGCTCAGGCCGCGTAATCGCCTTTGGGCGCCAGTACCTCGCGCTTGCCGACGTGGTTGGCGGCGCTCACCACGCCTTCGGTTTCCATGCGCTCGACGATTCGCGCAGCGCGGTTGTAGCCGATCTGCAGATGACGCTGGATGAAGCTCGTCGAGCATTTGCGCTCGCGCGCCACCAGGCCCACCGCCTGATCGTAGAGGGCATCGCCCGATCCGCCGCCCTCGCCATCGCCGCCGAAGGCGGCCGCACCGGGCTCTTCATCCTCCTCCGTCACATCTTCGACATATTCCGGCTCGCCCTGGTCCTTGAGGAATTTGACCACCGCCTCGACCTCGCGGTCCGAGACGAACGGCCCGTGCACGCGCGTGATTCGGCCGCCGCCGGCCATGTACAGCATGTCGCCTTGGCCGAGCAGCTGCTCGGCCCCCTGCTCGCCGAGAATCGTGCGGCTGTCGATCTTCGACGTGACCTGGAACGAGATCCGGGTCGGGAAATTCGCCTTGATCGTGCCGGTGATGACGTCGACCGACGGCCGCTGCGTCGCCATCAACAGATGGATACCCGCGGCCCGCGCCATCTGCGCCAGGCGCTGAATTGCCCATTCCACGTCCTTGCCGGCGACCAGCATCAGATCAGCCATTTCGTCGACGACGACGACGATGAACGGTAGCGGCACCATGTCGAGCGGCTGTTCTTCGAAGATCGGCTTGCCGGCTTCGTCGAACCCGGTCTGAACCTTGCGCGTCAGCGTCTCGCCCTTGCGCTTGGCTTCGGCGATCCGCGCGTTGTAGCCGGCGATGTTGCGCACACCCAGCTTCGACATCGCGCGATAGCGCGTCTCCATCTCGCGCACCGCCCATTTCAAGGCGACGACGGCCTTCTTGGGGTCGGTCACGACCGGGGCCAGGAGATGCGGGATCCCGTCGTACACCGACAGCTCCAGCATCTTCGGGTCCACCATGATGAAGCGGCAATCGGCGGGCGAGAGGCGGTAGAGCAACGACAGGATCATCGTGTTGATCGCCACCGACTTGCCGGAGCCGGTCGTGCCGGCGATCAGGAGATGCGGCATGCGCGCCAGGTCGACCACCATCGGAGCACCACCGATATCCTTGCCCAGCGCCAGCGACAGCGCCTGCCCGTTGCGGTCGGCGATGTCATCGGCCA
This sequence comes from Alphaproteobacteria bacterium, assembly GCA_036394195.1. Lineage (GTDB taxonomy): Bacteria > Pseudomonadota > Alphaproteobacteria > CACIAM-22H2 > CACIAM-22H2 > DATJPD01. The sequence continues at coordinate 11,678 of DASWFO010000151.1, forward strand.
GCAGCTCGCGGAAATAGACCGTCTCGCGCGTCATGTTCGGCAGCTCGATGCCGATGACGTTGCGGCCGGGGACCACGGCGACGCGCACCGAGACGGCGCTCATCGAGCGCGCGATGTCATCGGACAGCCCGATCACCCGGCTCGTCTTCGTGCCGGGTGCGGGCTCGAGCTCGTACAGTGTCACCACCGGGCCGGGCCGGACCTTGACGATCTGGCCCTTGACGCCGAAATCGTCGAGCACCGATTCCAGGAGGCGCGCGTTCTGCGCCAGCGCGTCCTCGTCGATCTTTGCCGCTCCGCTCGCCTTCGGCAGGGCCAGGAGGTCCAGGGCCGGCAGGCGGTAACCGCCGCGCGTCGCAAGATCGAGGCTGGCCTGCTTCTTCGGCGGCTTCTTGGGCGCGGCTTCCGCGGTGCGCGGCGCCACGAGCTCGGTCGGCGCCGGCCGTGCGCGCTCGATTTCGATCTCGGGCTCGGGTGCGGCCTGTCCGTCCAGCGACGGCTCGAGCCGCCCGCGCCGCGCCGCTTCGCGCGTCTGCGCACGCTGTCGCGCCGGGTCGCCGAAGCGCGGCCGCCACGCGGCCACGACCGTCGATGCCGCCCAGACGCGCGCCGCGGCCTGGGCCAGGAACCGCGCGAGCGCACGCCATTCGCCCCGCGTCACCGCGATGGCGAAAATCAGCAGGGCCGCCGCGACCGCAGCCGCGGCCGCGGCGACGGCCTGGGCGCCCAGCCCGTATTTTCCCGCCAGACGCACCATCGCACCCAGGAACAGCTGCCCGACCACCCCGCCGAGGCTCGCATCGAGCGGGCGCGGCCATCCGGCCGGCGGCGGCAGCACCGAAATCGCCAGCGCCGCCAGCAGGACCATCATCGGCATCAGCGCGATCCTGAGCCACCACAGCTTCAGATGCCCGGCGCGTAGCAATCGCCAGCCCCATCCCGCGAGCATCAGCGCGATGAAGGCGCCGCCGAGGCCGACGGTCTGGAGCAGGAGATCGGCGATCACGGCACCCGGATAGGCGAGCAGGTTGCGCACGGGAGCACTGGTGGCGTGACTGAGCGAGGGATCGGACGGCGTGTAACTCAACAGGGAGGCGGCCAGCGCGATGCCGGCGATGATCAGGCCAAGGCCCGCCGCTTCGATGAGGCGTTGTCGCGCAAAGCCGGCCATCCCGTCTGGAAACAAGGCGGTGGTGCGTCCGTTCGCGGCCGATCGTGTTGCCATTGTCTTATCCCCTCCAACTCACTGCAGCACGCGCGCCATTCGCGCGAGTGCCGACTCTGTCGTCGCCAGGTCATGGACCAGCGCCACCCGGATATAAGCTTGTCCGTCGTTGCGCCCGCTCGCGTCAGGACGCGTGAGATAGGCACCCGGCAGCACCTTGACCGCCGCCTCCGTCCACAGCTTCTTCGTGACCGCCTCGCCGTCGCCGACATCGAGCCACAGGAAGAGGCCGGCTTCCGGCGTGTAATAGCCGTGCTTGGCACCGATCATGCGCTCGGCCAACGCGAACTTTTCCTGATAGGAACGGCGGATCGGCGGGACATGGTCGTCGTCGCTCCACAGCGCCGTCGCCGCTTCCAGGATCGGCAGCGGGGTCGCGGCGCAGCAATAGCTGCGCAGCTGCCACAGCTTCGCGATCGTCTGCGGCGAGCCGACGGCGAAGCCGGAGCGCAATCCCGCCGAGCTCGAGCGCTTCGAGAGCGAATGCATGGCGAGCACGTTGTCGAGCGAGCCGCCCAGGCTGGCGGCCGCTTCGAGAGCGCCGGTCGGCGGCTCGCGGTTGTAGATCTCGGCGTAGCACTCGTCGACGACCAGCAGAAAATCGTGATGCCGGGCGAGCGCGATCGCGTCGCGCAGATACGCCCGGTCGGCCATGGCGCCCTGCGGATTGCCGGGCGTGCACAGGATCATCAGCTGGGTGCGCGCCAGTGTCGCCGCATCCAGTGCTGCGAGATTGGGGAAGAAGCTGGTCTGCTTGGTGGCGGGCAGGAATTTCGGCTCGGCGCCGGCCAGCACCGCCGCTCCGAAATAGACCTGGTAGAACGGGTTGGGCATGAGCGCGATCGGCTTCGGGCCGTCCCCCTCGCTGGCCGAGACGGCCAGCAGGGCGGCCAGAAACAGGCCCTCGCGCGTCCCGGCGCAGGGCGCGATCTGACGTTCCGGATCCAGCATGCCCGCCGGCAACCGGTAACGCCGGTTGAGCCAGCCGACGGCTGCGGCCCGGAATTGCGGCGTGCCGTTGATCGGCGGATAGCGGCCCCAGGGCTCACTCCCGGGCGTGGTCGTGCGGCCAATAATGTCGCGGACAAACGGCGGCGGGGGGTGCTGCGGATCCCCGATCGACATCACGATCGGCGGAAGATCAGCCTTCGGCTGAATGGGCTCGACCAGCTTATTGAGCTTGGTAAATGCATAATCACTTAGCAGTTCTAAGCGGTTATTGAGCATTTCAACCCTATAACACGAACTACCGGCTCAGAGCGCTTAAAAAAGCGCGCTGATTCAGGAGCACAAATAGAAAACAAAGATATCCGGGCGGTTCTTGAACTACAAGTCTAGCTGTCTAGTTAGCCCCGCCTATTGGGGCTGAGAACGCTGTTCACCGCAAAATACCCGAGTCGCGCCGAGTCGCGGAACCGAATAAGAACAAGGGCTTATAGCAAAAAAAATAGGCGGCTCCTGAAGGAGCCGCCTACCAGTTTAGGGAGGAGTACTGCTGATCGATTACTGGATGGTCTCGCCGTGCAGGGCGAGATCGAGGCCATCGCGCTCGGCTTCTTCGCCGACTCGCAGGCCCATGATCACGTCCAGCACCTTGAAGATGATGAAGCTGACCACCGCGTCGTACACCAGCACGACCGCGATGCCGTAGAGCTGCGTCATCACCTGGCCCGGGTTGCCGTCGAGGAGGCCGGGCGAGCCGCCCGGAGCATCGGCCGTGGCGCTGATGGCGCCGACGGCGAACACGCCGGTGAGCAACGCCCCAATGAAGCCGCCCACGGCATGCACGCCGAACGCGTCCAACGAGTCGTCGTAGCCCAGCGCCTTCTTGAGGCTGGTCGAGGCCCAGAAGCAGACCACGCCGGCGACGATGCCGATCACCAGCGCGCCGCCCGGCAGCACGAAGCCGGAGGCAGGGGTGATCGCGACCAGTCCGGCAACGGCACCCGAGATGATGCCGAGGACCGACGGCTTGCCACGGGCAATCCACTCCGCGAACATCCACGCCAGCGCCGCCACGGCCGTGGCGATCTGCGTCACCGCCATCGCCATGCCGGCGCGAACGTCGGCTGCGACCGCCGAGCCGGCGTTGAAGCCGAACCAGCCGACCCACAGTAGGGACGCGCCGATCACCGCGTAACCGACGTTATGCGGCGCGAAGTTGTCGTGCCCGTAGCCTTTGCGCTTGCCGAGGACAAGGGCGCCCACCAGGCCGGCGATGCCGGCATTGATGTGGACGACCGTGCCGCCCGCGTAGTCGAGCACGCCGGCGGTCCCGAGGAAGCCGCCGCCCCACACCCAGTGCGCCACCGGCGCATATTCGAGGATTAGCCACAGCCCGATGAACCACAGCAGGGCCGAGAACTTCATCCGGTCGGCGAGCGACCCGACGATCAGCGCGCAGGTGATGATCGCGAAGGTCAACTGGAAGCACATGTACACGCCTTCGGGGATCGTCTTCCCGAGCGGGTTAACCGAGTCGATCGCCATGTTCTTCAGCATGAACTGCGACAGGTCGCCGATGTATTTGCCGTCGCCGATGAAGGCGAGGCTGTAGGCGATGACCATCCACAACACGGTCACCAGGCAGGTGATCGCGAAGCTCTGCATCATCGTCGCCAGTACGTTCTTCTTGCGCACCATGCCGGCGTAGAACAGCGCCACGCCCGGAATGGTCATCATCAGCACCAGCGCGGTCGAGGTCAGCATCCATGCCGTGTCGCCGGAATCGATTTTGGGTGCCGCTGCCGCGGGCGCATCCTCGGCAAACGCACCGGGCGCAAAGCCCAGCAACGCTGCCGCCGCAACGGCCGCGACGGCCGCGAGGCCTAGCCACCTACCAGAAGTCTTCATCTTTCTCTCCTTAAGGTCCTGATTGTCCGGTTTGCCGGGCCCGACCATCCCCTGAAATTTTTTTAGGAGGCCGCCCCCGCCTGGCGGATTTCAGAGCTGGACTGCTCCTTTGGAAACCCCAGACAGCCCGAGATGATCAAGATTCGTGCCATTTATCGGGGCGCGCCGCAGCGCACAAAGTGAGCGCGCAAACCGATATTTTTTGCCGTCTCCCGCATAATTTTTGAGCAAATTCGAACCAAAGGTTCAAAAAATGGACAAAAAAACGGGGCGCCCGGAGCGCCCCGTCGCAAAACCGTCAGCAAATCGTTTACAGCGCGTCGCTATTGGTCTCGCCGGTGCGGATACGCACGGCGTGCGCAATGTCATAGACGAAGATCTTCCCGTCGCCGATCTTGCCCGTGTTAGCCGTCTTCTGGATCGTCTCGACGACCCGCTCGACCATGGGGTCGGCGACCGCGACTTCGATCTTCACTTTCGGCAGGAAGCTCACCGAGTACTCCGCACCGCGGTAGATTTCGGTTTGACCCTTTTGGCGTCCGAATCCCTTGACCTCGGTGACCGTCAAACCCTGGACGCCCAGTCCGGTCAATGCTTCGCGCACCTCATCGAGCTTGAACGGCTTGATGACCGCCATCACCATTTTCATGAGAGTGTCCCTCCGCTTGTTTCGTCGCGGCCGGTTCTGCCGCCATACCGGCCCAAGACCGATCGCCCATTGGGGCCGTCTTCCAGCTGCGCTGGCTTCCCCCCGATGCATGATGTTTCAAGAAGCGTGCCGCGCACAAGCACCATCCTCCAGCGCCCCGTCCCACCGCTGCCTAAACGAGCAGCATGCTCCGCGATTTATGACTGCCGATCCAGCACGCCCCCGTCGCTGGACAACGCCTTGCCGCTGCGGGAAGTTGGGCCCGTGACCCGTCCCGCCGCAGTTCTCGCCGAGAGCGCTGATATGACGAGCGCCGACCTGTTGATCGTGGGCGGCGGCCTGGTCGGCCTCACTCTGGCGACGGCGTTCGGCTCGGCCGGCCTGACGGTCGCGGTCGTCGACCGCGAGAGGCCGGCGGCCGCCGGGGCCGACATCTTCGATGGCCGGGCTTCGGCCATTGCCTGGGGCTCGGCCCAGGTGTTGGCCGGCATCGGCTTGTGGGAGCACCTGAAGCCCGATGCCGAAGCGATTCGGGAGATCCGCGTCTCCGACGGCGCGTCGCGCCTGTTCCTGCATTACGACCATCGCGAGGCCGGCATTGCGGCAGCCGCTCGTCCGGCGCCGCTCGGCTACATCGTTGAAAACCGTTTCATCCGGCGCGCCCTGTACGCCGCCCTCGCAGAACATCCGACGGTTCGCTTACTGGCCCCGGCCGAGCTGGCGGGGCTCGAGCGAATGCCGGGCCGCGTCGAAGGACGCTTGGCCGATGGGCATCGCATCAGCGCCCGGCTGGCGGTCGCCTGCGACGGGCGCGACTCGCCGCTGCGCGGCCAAGCCGGCATCGCCGCCACGCGGTGGCAATACCCGCAGGCCGGCGTGGTCGCCGCGGTCAGCCACCAACACCCGCACCACGGCATCGCACATGAGCGGTTCTTGCCCGCCGGGCCGTTCGCCATGTTGCCGCTGCCTGATTCTCCGGACGGCGAGCACCGCTCGTCGATCGTGTGGACTGAGCGTGCGGAGCTGGCGTCGATGATGCTCGCCTTGCCGGCGGACCAGTTCGCCGCCGAGATCGAGCGGCGGTTCGGCGACACGCTCGGCCGGATCGCGGCGGCCGGACCGCGCTGGTCCTATCCGCTGGGCCTCATCCAGGCCGACAGGTATGTCGCGCATCGCGTGGCCTTGGTCGGCGACGCGGCGCATGCGATTCATCCCATCGCGGGACAAGGGCTCAATCTCGGCCTCCGCGACGTGGCGGCCCTGGCCGAATGCGTGGTCGACGCGGCGCGCCTCGGCCTGGACATCGGAACCGGCGACGCTCTCGCCCGCTACGAGCGCTGGCGGCGGCTCGACAATCTGATCCTCGCCGCGACGACCGACGGCCTCAATCGCCTGTTCTCCAACGCGGCACCGCCCGTACAGCTTGCCCGCGACGTCGGACTGGCGGCGGTCAATCGGCTGCCGGCGGCCAAGCGGCTGTTCATGCGCCATGCCATGGGCATGGTCGGCGACCTGCCGCGGCTGGTGCGCGGCGAGGCGCTGTAAACGAGCCGGGGCATCGCGACTTTCCTAACTCGTCATGCCCGCGCCAGATTCTTCTCGCCCGTCGGCGGCCTTGAAGGCCGCAACGCAGCGCAGTTGGGCATCCAGAATTTTTACCACAGAGGCACAGAGATCACGGAGAAGAGACGAGACAAACTCTTCTCTTCCCTCAGTGTCCTCTGTGTCTCTGTGGTTGAATCTCCTGGATTCCCGCTTTACAGCGGGAATGACGCAGGAGAAAAACAGGATCCGCGAACCGCCCCTACGCCTGCGTCTCGACCGTGAGGATGAATTTGTAGAAGACGTCGTCGCGCGCATAGCCGGCCGCGCGATACAGGCTCTGGGCGGTGGCGTTGGTGCGCTCGGTCGTGAGCTCGATGCGGATCGCACCGCTGGCGCGCGCGAAATCGCGGGACCTGTCCATCAGCCGCCGCCCGACGCCTTGGCCGCGATGGGCCGGATTGACGAAAAGATCGTTCAGGATCCAGATCGGCCGCATTGAGACTGACGACAGCGAGGGGTAGAGCTGGGCGAAGCCGGCCGCCTCATCGTCGGCGAGAGCGAGGAAAATCACCGAATCGCGGCGCTTGAATCGCTCGGCAATGAACCTCCGCGCCGCCTCAAGATCGGACGTCTGGCGATAGAACACCCGATACGCGTCGAACAGCCGCGCGATCGCGGGTAGGTCGTCGGCGCTGGCTTGGACGATGCGGATCTGCGGCCCCATGGGAGGTCGTGTGCCTATCGCCCGGCGGATGCCCGGCCCGGCGGATCGCGAGACAGGCCCTTGGCCTGGATCTCGTCGAGATAGGCTTGCCACAGCTCGTCGTGATGCTCACCCAGGTGATAGAGGTATTCCCAGCTGTAGATGCCGGTGTCGTGGAGATCGTCGAACTTGATCCGGATCGCGTAATGGCCGACCGGCTCGACGGCCATGATGCCGACAAACCGGCGGCCGGCGACGATTTGCTTCTGTCCCGGACCGTGTCCCTGGACTTCGGCGGACGGGCTTTCGACGCGCAGGAATTCCGCCGGATAGGAAAACGTGCAGCCGTCGTCGAAATCGACTTCGAGCGATTTCTCGGCTTTCCTCACGCGAATCTCCTTCGGCCACCGCTTGGTGCCGAAACTCTCGCTCATATCCGTTCGGTATCGGAGGCGGCGCCGACGGCCGGCGGCGTCTCGTCGAGCTTGCGGGCCTCGTCGATCAGCATGATCGGGATTCCGTCGCGGATCGGATAGGCGAGACCGGCCTGCTCGCTCACCAGCTCCTGGCGTGCTTCATCGTAACGCAACGGACCCTTGGTCAGCGGACAGACGAGAATTTCGAGCAGTTTCGGATCGACGCCCATGCATCCCTCGTGGCAAGCGGGTGAATATCGTCGCCGCGAGCCCGCGCTCAGTCAATGCCTAAGGCGGCCATGGCTGATGCTTGGAGGGCTAATGCTTGGCGCTTTCGCCGCTGCGGCCGGTGGCCGCCATCTCGATCAGCACGGTGACCGCCTTTGCCAAATCGGGGAGCGTGCGGCATTCGAGCAGCGCCTGCTTCTCCTGCGGCGCGAACGGGCAGTTCATGGCCAAGGTCGACACCAGACGGTCATCCGGCGTCTCGGCGATCACGTCCCAATCCGTGGTCACGTTGTGCGCGGCGAAATAGGCGCGCAACGGCCCCATCAGGCGCTCGCGGTCGATCGCCCCCCGCGCCGGACCGGCCGCTGCCAGATCGCTCTGCCAGTTCGTGTAGTCGGCGACGACCCGGCGATAGCCGCGGACCGTCGGCAGCTCCTCGGCGGTGTCGAACCGGCAGATCCCGGCAAGGGTGATCAGATAACGGCCGTCGCCTGTCTCGTTGAAATGGCTGATGCGGCCGACGCATCCGGTCGAGTACAGGGGCGTCGGCGGCGGCAGCGCGCCGCCGCGAGTCATGCCTTCGGTGCCGGCCACGCGCGGCTGGATCATGCCGATCATGCGGTCGCGCGCGGCGAGGGCGTCTTCGAGTAGCGCCAGATAGCGCGGCTCGAAGACGTTCAGCGGCAGCCGCCCGTGCGGCAGAAGAAGCACGCCGGTCAGCGGGAAGACCGGGATCGTCTTCGGCAGATCGTCCGGACGCAGCACCGTGCCGGCGTGGCCGCTCATCGGAGGCTTAAGCAAACATCAGCGAGGACAGGCGGCGGCGGCCGGACACCGTCAGCGGATCGGTCGGGCCGAGGGCTTCGAAGAATTTGACGAGCTGCTTGCGCGCCGCCTCGTCGTTCCACTTGCGGTCGCGGCGGAAGAGCTCCAGCAGCAGCTCGACTGCGACGTCGCTCTGTCCATTGGCGAACAGCGCCGAGGCGAGATCGAAGCGCGCCTGGTAGTCCTTCGGGTCCGCGTTCACCCGCGCCTCGAGGCCGGCGATGTCGCCGGCGCTGGCGCCTTGCTCGGCGAGGTCGAGGGCGGACTGGGCGGCGACCACGTCCGGATCCTTTTTCGCCTCGGCCGGCAATCCCGCCAGCACCTGTTTGGCCTTTCCGCGATCGCCGGCCGCGATGTAGCAGCGCGCCAGCCCGGCCGCGGCCGGGGCATTGCCGGGCTCGCGGGCCAGGATCTGCCCGTACAAGGCACTGGCGGTCCCGGTATCGCCCTCGGCAAGTGCCGCCTTGGCCTGGTCCATCGCTTGCGCGATCGGCGAGGGTGTGGCCTCGGCACCGGCACCCAGACGCTTGATGAACGCCTTGATCTGGCTCTCCGGCAGCGCCCCGACGAAGCCGTCGACCGGGCGGCCGCCCTTGAACGCGAACACGGCCGGGATGGACTGGATGCGGAGCTGCTGCGCGATCTCGGGGTTCTCGTCGATGTTGACCTTGACCAGCCGCACGGCACCGCCGGCCTCGCGGACGGCTTTCTCCAGCGCCGGGCCGAGCTGCTTGCACGGCCCGCACCACGGCGCCCAGAAATCGACGATGACCGGCGTCTCGCGCGAGGCGTCGATGACGTCGGCCATGAAGGTCGTGACGTCGCTGTCTTTGATCAGATCGGCGTCGGGTTTGGCGCGCGCGGCGCCCAGAATCGGTTCCATTGCGTCAAAATTCCTTGTGATCAACGGGCCGGGTGATCAGCGGGCCGGTGCCGTCCACCGCGGGTGCGACCGGCTGGGGCGACCGCCTGGGGCCCAGCCTTTAAATGGCCACTTTCACCCGCCGTGGCAACCCCGGCCGGGCCCTCAGGCCGGGACCGCCTTGATGCCGATGGCGCAGGCGACGCCAGTGCCGCCGAGACCGCAATAGCCGGCCGGGTTCTTAGCCAGATATTGCTGATGATAGTCCTCGGCATAATAGAATTCCGGTGCTGGCAGGATCTCGGTCGTGATCGGCCCGTAGCCGGCCTTCCCCAGGGCGGCCTGATAGGCGGCTTTTGACGCCTCGGCCACCCGCCGCTGGTCGGCGGAATAGACATAGATGCCGGAGCGATACTGCGTGCCCACGTCGTTGCCCTGGCGCATGCCTTGCGTCGGGTCGTGGCTTTCCCAGAAGGTCTTGAGCAGGGCGTCGAAGCTGGTGGCCTTGGGATCGAACACCACCCGTACGACCTCGTTATGGCCGGTCCGTCCGCTGCACACTTCCTCGTAGGTCGGATTGGGCGTAGCACCGGCCGCATATCCGACCGCGGTCGTGAACACGCCGGGGGCGGTCCAGAATTTCCGCTCCGCCCCCCAAAAGCAGCCGAGGCCGAACATCGCGAGCTCCAGCCCTTCGGGGAACGGCGGCGCAATCGGCCGGCCGTTGACGAAATGCGCCTTCGGCACTGGCATTTTTTGCGTCCGGCCGGGCAGGGCGTCGGCCGCCGTCGGCAGGGTGAGGGTCTTCTGGCGCAGCGTCCACATTGGGGCCTCCGGGCTGATCGTCCGTGGAGTCTAGGCGTTTTGCGGCCGCTTGCAATCCCGCCCGAAACCCCTATGATCGCCGCGCTTTCCGCCGGGAAACAGCCCCGCGACGGAATGCCCGCGGGAGTAGCTCAGTGGTAGAGCATCACGTTGCCAACGTGAGGGTCGCGGGTTCAAATCCCGTCTCCCGCTCCATTTTTCGCCAGTAAGACCGAGTAATCACCGGACAGAGAAATCCGTGTGGGGCGGAGCTGCGGTCCCATCGCAGACCCTCGACCCTGTCCCTCGCTGCCCACGTAAAACCAGTCGTCGTCGACACCCCGCTAAAGCCTTGCGCTGCGCTGGCGGCAGAACGCCCCGCGCGAGGATTGGTCAGGCTATTTGCTGCGGTGCTCCAAAGGCTTGCCGGAACCTCGCAACTTGGCGCGGGTTTTGAGCGGCTCATCGCCCGAAAGTCCACGCTCGCGGCCTTAGCCAATCGTTAGTCAAAAAATGTCTTAATGAATCCTTGCCGGCGCGACTTCGGTGAGGGGGCGCATGGGCTTGGCGTCGGAGGGGACGGACGGCGTGGTGCAGTCTGCGGACAACGATGTGCCCGGTCAGGTTCGGATCCGGGATTTTCTTTCGGCCCATCCGGGGCGTTGTCTCGGGCTGGCGGCGGGACTCCTCGCGGCCGCCGGCAGTCTGGCCTTCGCCGTGGATCTGCTCCGACAAGGCGCGACCGCGACGCTTCAACTCGAACTGATTGCCGCCGGTGCCGGGATTGCAGTGGCGGCGCTGCTCATGCTGAGCTGGAGCCTCGTGCGCCAGGTCGGACACCAGAAGCGCCTCGCGGCGAATCTCGAGGACAACCGGCGCTTGCTCGAGACCACGCAACGCGTGGCGAAGATCGGCAGCTGGTCGGCGACGTTCGAGAACGGCACCGGCGGGACGACCCGGTGGTCGCCGGAAGTGTTCCGGATCTTTGGCGTCGCGCCGGCGGCCTGGGGCGGCACGGTGGCGGATTTCGAGGCGCTGGTGCATCCCGACGACCGGCCGGGGAGGGAGCGCGCCCGGCTTCAGGCCATGCAGTCCGGTGCTTCGAATTTCGGCATGGATTACCGCATTTGGCGGCCCGACGGCGCCATCCGCTGGGTTCAAACCCAGGCCGAAATCATCCGCGATCCGGCCGGCCAAGCCGCTCAGATGGTTGGCACGTTGCAGGACATCACCGAGCGCAAGGAGGCCGAGGACGCGTTGCGCCACAGTGAAGCGCGGCTCCGCGATTACGCGGAAACCGCCTCCGACTGGTTCTGGGAGACCGGGCCGGACCACCGCTTCATTGACATGTCGAGCCGCATCGAAGCCTTCGGCCAGCGTGCCCAGACACGGATTGGCAAGCTGCGCAGGGAAATCGCCGCCGACCGCGACGAGCAGCCGGAGAAATGGCGCGAGCACATGGCGATGCTCGATCGGCATGAGCCGTTTCGCGATTTCGTCTACCGGATGAAGGTCGGCGACGAAGACGAAATGGCGATCTCGGTGAGCGGCCGGCCCTTCTTCGCGGCGAACGGAGAGTTCCTCGGCTATCGCGGGACGGCACGCGAGGTGACGGGCGCTTTGCGAGCCGAGGAGCGGCTTCGCGAGGCGAAAACCGCGGCCGAGGCGGCCAGTGCCGCGAAGTCGGCGTTCCTGGCGAATATGAGCCACGAGCTCCGCACGCCGCTGAACGCGATCATAGGCTTCGCCGAGGCGCTGACCGGCGGCTATTTCGGTCCGCTCAACGATAAGCAGGCGGAATATGTCCGCGACATCAAAGCCTCCGGGAACCATCTGCTGCTGCTGATCAGCGATCTGCTGGACGTCTCGAAGATCGAAGCGGGCAAGCTCGAGCTGCACCGGGAGATGATCGATATCCGCGAGGAGATCACCGCCTGTCTGCGCATCGTCCAGCCCAAGGCCGATCAGGGCCGCGTCATGTTGGAAACCAACGTGCCGCCGGACCTGCCCGATTATCCCGCCGATCGCCGTGCGCTGAAGCAGGTCCTCCTCAACCTGCTGTCGAACGCGGTGAAATTCACGCCGCCGGGCGGGCGGGTGACCGTGGAGGCCTCCGGGACCTCGGACGGCGACCTTGCGATTTCGGTGTGCGACACCGGGATCGGGATTGCACCGCAGGACCTGCCGAAGATCGTGGTCCCGTTCAGCTCGCTCGGCCGGAACGCCAACCTCAGCCGCGGCCATGAAGGTACCGGGCTCGGTCTCCCGCTCTCGAAGTCATTGGTCGAAATGCACGGCGGCAAGCTCGAGATCGTGAGCGAGCTGGGCCGCGGCACGATCGCGACGGTGCGCTTCCCGGCGATATCGACCGCCGCATGAGCCCGGCTCAGGGTGCCGCGTAGAAAACCTGACCGAACGGGATTTCGCCGGTGACGACGCGGCGCCGGCCGAATTCGACCGCCTGGGCCGTATACCCGTGGTCGGTGAAGAAGCGCACGGCGTCCATGAGCGTCACGCCCAAGCGCTGCCAATAGGCCGGCATCGCGGGAGGGAGTACACCCCACGCACCGTGAAAGGTTAAGCGCACTCCTTAGGCAGCTTCAGCGACGCAATTGGATTCCCATTGGGGGGTTCCCATTGATCGACGCCAATTACTGAGTGATCCAATACTCTGACGACGGCCACTGCACGATCGAGTGCAGGATCGGTGATCGGATATGGCTGGCTGGACAGCAGGTCATGGATTTCGTCACGCCTTACGTGGACGCCCTGGACGGCGGCGGCGCCGTTGACGTGAACCGCGCTAATCGTGCCGGCGGCTCTCTTTCCTGAAGAGACCGCACGCGCCGAAATTGCCGTAAAAAGTGAAGTCATCGGACGGCATGATGACTTCGGCGACCGCCTGATAGACGCCATAGGGGTGCGATAGGTCGCGATTCGCGGGATCGAGAAAATCGTGAAACAGCAGGAAGCCGCCAGGATCGAGCCGATCCATCGCCGCCGCCGCCGCCGCGCGCGTGGCCTCGTAGCCGTGCCAGTGATCGACGAACATGAGACCGAATCGCCGGCGCTCGTCTCCGGCCCTTTGCAGGAAACTCTCTGCGGGTTCGTTATTGAAGATGACCTGGTCCGCCAGCGGCAGGGCCGAGATGTTCGATCGGGCTTTTTCCATTGCCGCGCCGTCGATATCGACCGCGTATATGGTCCCTAGCCGCCCGGCCGCCTGGACCCCCCTGAGCATGATCGACGTCGATAGGCCTTGGTGAGTGCCGAGTTCCAGGATGTCGCCTTTGCAGAAGTAAGCCAGTTCGTAGAGCTTCAAAGCGTCGGGGCGACAGAGATAGCCCTCGATTCCGATGTCGATGGCCTGCGGAATTCCAAACAGGCCGACCTTGCACTCGTCGAAAACGCGATGCTCCGCGTTGATGTAGTCGCCGGAAAACGCGAACGTCTTTCGGTAACGATTGCCTGCTGGGTCAAGGCCGAGAGAATCGAAGTCGACCCAGGTATCGATATGCCTCGTCATATCGGCCGCGGCGGGTGACGGTGCACCGTGAGCCAGAAGCTGCCGATAGAGACGGCTGATGGCGATATACGGCAGAGCCGATTGGATTTTCTCTGGGGCTGGCGCCTGCACCTGAACCGGAACGATGTCCCGCAGTTGGCGCGCCAATAGGTGGCCGATTCTCCCCATCATTTCCGCACCTTTGAGTTCGCTAGGTGCTGGAGCGTAACAGCACCGGCGTTGGAGGACTAGTCCATGCTCATCGCGCTTTTCCAACCGCTCAGGGCGGTTCTGGGCGCACTGGTGTTCCGCGGCCGCGGCTTTCGATGAGCTGTTGGTGCCCGTGCAGTACCCAGGTGACAGCGGGGTAGATGCAGCTTGGAAAAAGAAAACCGACGTCTCCGAAGCCCGTCTCGGCGGCGGGCCCCGGTTCTCAGCTTCGAAGTTGTTACGGTGCCGCGTAGAACACCTGGCCCATGGGAACTTCGCCGGTGACGACGCGGCGCGGGCCGAATTCGACCGCCTGGGTCGTATACCCGTGGTCGGCGAAGAAGCGCACGGCGTCCATGAGCGTCACGCCCAGGCGCTGCCAATAGGCCGGCTCGTAGAGGAAGAACACGGCCGGCCGGTATTTGGTGATGGTCTGTCGCCCGCCCTGGAGGATGTTCCACTCCTCGCCTTGCGCCAAAAGCTTGATCACGTCGAGGCGCGGCGGCGGATCGGCGGCGACGAAGTCGTCGAGCGACAGCACCTCGACCTCGACCGCCTCGGTGTCCGCGCCGACGTTCGCGGCGTGCAGGCTCGCGTTGGCGAAATTGCCAATCGTCTCGTCATGCAGGAAGAATTTGCGCTGCTCGGATTTCGCGGAAAGCGCCGCGCGGTGTGCCTTCACGAAAGTGAAATCGTTGAGCTGCAGGTTGGCGAGCAGCCGCGCGTGGGGATGCGGGTCGGGCTCGAAGCAGACGACGCCCCCGCTCGGGCCGACGCGGTTCGCCATGATCACGCTGTGCATCCCGATATTGGCGCCGATGTCGAACGCGACGTGGCCGGGCCGCAGCAACTCGTTCAGCAGCCGGCTGATCTTCGGCCGGAACGAGCCGTAGAAGTAGATATACCACTCGCAAAATGATTGCGTGTCGATGTGAAGCTTGAGGCCGTCGTCGTAGTCGACGACCGTGCGGATCGGCTGATCGTTGCCGGGCGGATGGACGAGGCGCACGAGCCGGTCGGTGCCGCGCGGGTGGAAGCGGCGGGTGCACCAGGCGAAAGCGGACAGGAGCGGGTGCTGGGCTGCAGCGGGCGGATTGTGGTCGCGGTTTTGGGCGTCGACGGCTGTCATCTTGATGGTGCCGACGTATCGCCGGCCGGTCGGGGGATGTCAACGCCGGATAACGCGTTGTTTATCGCCGTTATTCGAGCCGCCCCTGGCCTGCTTGGGCTGAATCCAGTAACCTGGGCTTAACGGCCTCATTTTACGATCAAAATCGACTGGCAGCCGGGGCGGCCAACCAGGCGGGGGAAGCCATGGCAACGCGCGATCAGGCCCGAAAAAACGAAATCATCGACGAACTCGCGGGCGTTGCGCGCGCGCGCCTCAAGGGTGACGCCGCCGCCCAGGCCGAGGCCTTTCTCCGCCAGTTCTATGCCAACCTCGCCACCGACGATCTGACCGAACGCTTCATCGACGACCTGTATGGCGCCGGCATGGCGCTGTGGGAATTCGCCAAGATGCGGCAGCCGGGAACGGCGAAAGTGCGGGTCTATACGCCGAAGCGCGCCGAGCATGGATGGGAGTCGCGCCACACGGTGGTGGAAATCGTCAACGACGACATGCCGTTCCTCGTCGATTCGATTACCGCCGAGATCAATCGTCGCGATCTCGCGGTCCACCTCGTGATCCATCCCGTGGTGTCGGTGCAGCGCGACAAGGGCGCGCTCAAGGGCCTCGCCGAGCGCGGCGCCAAGGGCGCCATCGCCGAATCGATGATGCATGTCGAGCTCGACGAGATCACCGCTTCCGACGCGGTGGCCGCCCTGCAGCAGGGCGTCGAAAGCGTACTGCAGGCGGTGCGGGCGTCGGTCGATGACTGGAAGCCGGTCTGCACCCGCGCCAAAGAGGTCATCGAGCAGCTCGAGAAGAACCCGCCGAAGAAAATCCCGGCCGACGAGGTCCGGACGGCGCGCGAGTTCCTCTCGTGGATGCTCGACAACCATTTCACGTTCCTCGGCTATCGCGAGTACGAGTTTGCGGGCGACGGGGCCGCTTCGCGCGCCGGCATCGTTAGCGGCCGCGGCCTGGGCCTGTGCCGGGACGACAGCTACGTCATCTTCGATGGCCTGCGCAACCTGAGCACGCTGCCGCTCGAGGTTCAGGAGTTCGTGCGCCAGCCGCGCCTGATGAAGATCGCCAAGGCGAACCGGCGATCCAACGTCCATCGCAGCGCCTATCTGGACACGATCGGCATCAAGAAATTCAACGCCAAGGGCGACGTCGTCGGCGAGCACATCTTCCTCGGCCTGTTCACCTCGACGGCGTACAGCGAGCGGCCGAGCGACATCCCGCTGTTGGCGGAAAAAATCGGCCGCATCGTCAAGCGCAGCGGCTTCGCGCCGAACAGCCACGACGGCAAGGCGCTGCAGCACATCCTCGAGACCTACCCGCGCGACGAGCTGTTCCAGGCCTCCGAGGACGAGCTGTTCGACACCAGTCTCGGCATCCTGGGCCTTCAGGAGCGCCATCGCATCGCGCTGTTTGTGCGTCGCGATCCCTACGAGCGGTTCATCTCGGCGCTGGTGTTCATCCCGCGCGACCGCTTCAACACCGACCTGCGCATCAAGTTTCACCAGATCCTCGCCAAGGCCTATGAGGGCCGCACGTCGGCCTTCTATGTGCACTTCGCCGATGATTCTGTCCTCGTCCGGGTTCTGTTCATCGTCGGTACGACACCGGGCAGGGTGCCGCAGGTGTCGGTCGAGGAGGTCGAGCGCCGGCTGGTCGAGGCCGGCCGAAGCTTCGCCGACCATTTGAGGGAAGCGCTGGTCGGGACCTTCGGCGAGGAGCACGGCCTCGCCAAGCTGCGCGAATATGGGGCCGCGTTTCCGAGCGGCTATCGCGACCGCTTTTCTCCGGACATAGCCGTCAGCGACGTCACGCTGATCGACGAGGTCGTCGAGGAGACGATTCCGATCGGGCTCAATCTCTATCGCACAGTGGAGGCGGCCGGGAACGAGCTGGGCTTGCGGGTCGTCAACAAGGACCGGCCGGTGCCGCTCTCCGATGTGCTGCCGATGCTGGAGAGCATGGGCCTTAGGGTTATGACCGAAGCGCCCTACGAGATCCGCAAGGCGGCGATCGACGGTTCGCCGGCGGCTGTCGTGTGGCTGCACGATCTCTCGATGATCTGCCGCGACGCCAAAGAAGTCGACCTGGCGACCATCAAGCCGGCATTCGAAGAAACGTTCGCGGCGGTGTGGACCGGGACCGCGGAAAGCGACGGGTTCAACCGGCTCGTGATCGGGGCCGGTCTTCGTGTCCGCGAGGTCGCTGTGCTGCGCGCCTACGCGAAATACCTGCGCCAGGCCGGGATCCCGTTCAGCCAGGCTTACATGGAGGACACGCTTGCCGCGTATCCGAAGATCGCAAGGCGCCTGGTCGATCTCTTCCTCACCGTCCACAACCCGGCCGCGCGCAAGGACGCCGACGTCCGGGCCAACGGCATCGTGGTCGAGATCAACCACCTGCTCGACGAGGTGCAGAACCTCGACGAAGACCGCATCCTGCGGCGCTTCCTCAACCTCGTGCGCGTCACGCAGCGCACGAATTATTTCCAGAAGGCCGACGACGGCACGACGAAGCCCTACATCTCGTTCAAGCTCGACAGCCAGAAAATCGACGATCTGCCGCTGCCGCGGCCGCTGGTCGAAATCTGGGTCTATTCGCCGGATGTCGAGGCAGTACATCTCCGTGGCGGGCGGGTGGCGCGCGGCGGCATTCGCTGGTCAGACCGCCGCGAGGACTTCCGCACAGAGATTCTGGGCTTGATCAAGGCGCAGATGGTCAAGAACGCCGTCATCGTGCCGGTTGGCTCCAAAGGCGGCTTCTTCGTCAAGCGGCCGCCGCCGGCGGAGGCGGGCCGCGACGCGTGGCTGGCCAAAGGCATCGATTGCTACAAGACCTTCATGCGCGGGATGCTGGACATCACCGACAACATCACGCCCAAGGGCATTGTTCCGCCCAGGGACGTGGTACGGCTCGACACGGACGATCCGTATCTCGTGGTCGCGGCGGACAAGGGGACGGCCACGTTCTCCGACATCGCCAACAGCGTCGCCCGGGACTACGGCTTCTGGCTCGACGACGCGTTCGCCTCCGGCGGCTCGGCCGGCTACGACCACAAGGTCATGGCGATTACCGCGCGCGGCGCCTGGGAGGCGGTGAAGCGTCATTTCCGCGAGCTCGGGCTCGACACCCAGACGACGGATTTCACCGTGGTCGGCGTGGGCGACATGTCGGGCGACGTGTTCGGCAACGGCATGCTGCGCTCGCAGCACATCCGTCTGCTGGCGGCGTTCGACCATCGCCACATTTTCGTCGATCCCAATCCCGATCCGGCCGCGGCGTTCGCCGAGCGCGAGCGGCTGTTCAAGCTGCCGCGCTCGTCGTGGGCCGATTACGACGCCAAGCTCATCTCGAAGGGTGGCGGGGTCTTCGATCGCAAGGCGAAGTCGCTGAAGCTGACGCCGGAGATCAAGAAGGCGCTCGACATCAGCGCCGACTCAGTGACGCCGGCCGACCTGATGAAAACGGCGCTGAAGGCGCCCATCGACCTGCTGTTCTTCGGCGGAATTGGCAATTACGTGAAGGCGGCGGCCGAGAGTCATGCGGAATGCGGCGATCGCGCCAATGACGCCGTCCGCGTCAATGGGCGCGATATCCGGGCTCGCGTGGTCGGCGAAGGGGCCAATCTCGGCGTCACGCAGCGCGGCCGGATCGAATACGCGCAGACCGGTGCCGGCGGCAAGGGTGGCCGGATCAACACCGATGCGATCGACAATTCCGCCGGCGTCGACACCTCGGACCACGAAGTCAACATCAAGATCCTGCTCGGCGACGTCGTCACGCGCGGCGCCATGACCTTGAAGCAGCGCGACGCGCTGCTGGCCAGCATGACCGACGAGGTGGCCGAGCTGGTACTGCGCGACAACTACCTGCAGACGGAGGCGCTGTCGCTCGCCGAACTGGAGGGTCCCTCGGGCCTGGACCGCTTCGCACGCCTGATCCGCAGCCAGGAGAAGAGCGGCCGTCTCAACCGTGCGATCGAGTTCCTGCCGGACGACGAGGAGATCGCCGCCCGCCAGACCGCGAGGCGGGCACTGACCCGGCCCGAGCTGTCGGTGCTGCTCGCCTACGCCAAGATGGCGCTGTACGACGAATTGCTCGCCAGCGACCTGCCGGACGACCCATACCTCGCGGACGACCTCATGCGGTATTTCCCGCGGCCGCTGCGCAAGGACTACGCTGAGGCGATCGGCCGCCATCGGCTGCGGCGGGAGATCATCGCCACGGTAGTGACCAATTCGATGGTCAACCGCGCCGGGATCAGCTTCGCCAACGACCTGCGCGAGCGCACCGGCGCCTCCAGCGCCGAGATCACCCGCGCCTACACCGTGGCGCGCCAGGTGTTCGGGCTGAGGCGGCTGTGGAACGGGATCGAGGCGCTCGACAACAAGGTGCCGGCGGCGACTCAATACCGGATGCTCGCATCCACCACGCAGATGGTCGAGCGGGGGACCTTGTGGTTCCTGCGCTACGGGGCCGAGTCCATCGATATTGTCGCGACGATCGCCCGCTTCGAGGCCGGTGTCGCGGAGCTGCTCGCGGCGATGCCGCAGACGCTCGACGCGACGCGGGCCGCCGAGACGGCGCTCATCCAGGCGGCGTTGGTTCAGGACGGGGTGCCCACGGCGTTGGCGACCACGATGTCGGCGCTGGGCGAAATGACCGCCGCCCTCGACATCGTGCGGATCGCGGAGGTGGTGAAGCGGCCGGTGCGCGACGTCGCCAAGCTCTATTTCGGGCTGGGCGCGCGGCTCGGCCTCGACTGGCTGCGCACGGCGGCGTCGCGGATCAAAATCGAGACCCCGTGGCAGAAGCGGGCGATCGAGGCCGTGTTCGACGACCTGTTCGCCCAGCAGGGCGAGATTGCGCGCCGCGCGGTCAACGGCGCCGTGACGACGGAGAAGTCGGCGGCCAACGGCGCCATGACGTCTTGGCTCGAGCACAACCAGGCGAATGTGGCGCGGATCGATGCCCTGCTCGTCGAGCTTCGGGCGTCGCCGGCGATTGATCTCGCGGCCCTGACGGTGGCGGGGCGCGAGTTGCGGGCCCTGACCGGCGGCTGACCACACCGTGCGACCGACCATCGACGTTCGGGCGGCTGCCGCCTGGTGCCTCTACAACTGGGCCAACCATCCGGTTCCGGCCGTCATCACGACGTTCGTCTTTGCGACGTATTTCACCCAGGCCGTCGCCCCCGATCCGGTCACCGGGACCGCGTGGTGGGGGCACGCCCAGGCCGTGGCCGGCCTGATCGTCGCGAGTCTGAGCCCCATCCTGGGATCGATCGCCGACCTCACCGGCCGGCGGAAGCTGTGGCTGGCCGTGGCAACGGCAATCGACGTCGTCGCGGTCGCGGCGCTGTGGTTTGTGACCCCGTCGCCGGATTCCGCTTGGCTGGCCCTCGTCACCGTCGCCATCGCGACCGTCGCATACGAGATCGCGAGCGTCTTCTACAATGCGCTGCTGCCCGAGATCGTTCCGCCGACGTACCTTGGCCGGATCTCGGGCTGGGGCTGGGGCGTTGGTTATCTCGGCGGCATCGTCTGTCTCGGGATCGTCCTCGTGGCCTTCATCCAGGCCGACGTTCCGCCCTTCGGCTTGAGCAAGGCGGCGGCCGAGCCCGTCCGCGCGTCTGGCCCCCTCACGGCGCTTTGGTACGCCGTCTTCGCGTTGCCGCTGTTCGCGTTCGTGCCGGAACCGCTGAATATAAAGCTGCCGGCCCGCGTCGCGATTCGCCGCGGCCTCGCTGACATCGTCGTCACCGTAAGATCGCTGTCGGCCACGCGCCCGCAGGTCATGTGGTTCCTCCTCGCCCAGATGATCTACACCGACGGGCTGACGACGCTGTTCGCCTTCGGCGGGATTTACGCCGCCGGCACGTTCGGGATGACCATGGCGGAGGTCATCGGCTTCGGCGTGGCCATCAACGTGACCGCCGCCGTGGGGGCGGTACTGTTTGCCTGGATCGACGACTGGCTCGGCCCGCGGCGGACGATCGCCATCGCGCTGTCGGCCATTATCTGCCTCAGCGCGGCCGTGCTGCTGATCGAGTCGAAGGCGTGGTTTTGGGGACTGGCTCTGCTGCTGGGCGCGTTTTTCGGGCCGGCGCAGGCGGCCAGCCGCTCCCTCATGGCGCGGTTCGCGCCGGCGAGTCACCGCACCCAGATGTTCGGCCTGTTCGCCCTGTCCGGCCGCGTGACCGCCTTCGTCGGCCCCGCCGTCCTTGCGTGGGCCACCACGGCCGCCGGCACCCAGCGCGCCGGTATGGCGACGATCCTTATATTCTTGCTCGTCGGGCTCGCGGTGCTGCTAACCAAAGTGCCAGAACGCGCGATCGCGGCAGCGGCGCAGGCATAAAAGGATGAGCCACGGGCTGGGCGATCCGCCGCGCGGCCAGAATTGTGGCTAACGTCGCTCGCGATTGAAAACCCTCGCATCGATTTTCGGGAAAATGACCAATGCAAGGGTCGCGCGGCGCAATTTCATAAACCCGTTCAGACGCTTGGCATAGCCGTCGACACGGGCGTGATATTCGTCGCGGAACAAACAAAACAGTTGGCCGACGCGAACAAGATCGACGACGTATCACCTCCGTTTTGGACTCCCACTGCCGATCAGATCTCCGTGCTCGAAAGCAAGCTGAAGTCGTATCTCGAAGCGCAGACATCACCCGAAGCTCAGAAGATATTGGGGAGCTTGGAGTGATATCGGCGCCAGTATCTCGGCTACTCGGTGGGCGCCGCCAAATGGATTTATGTCAACGCCTTATGTAGCGACTATTGGACGAGAGGCGATAGGTGGCGCCAGAACCTTGTCTACGTGAACGACGGCGGCGCGTGCTTTTTTCAGGTGCGGTTTGACACGACCCATTCGCGCTTTGAGCGGTTGGAGATAAATGGAGTGGCGTAGTTCTCGAAAAGGCGCGGAGCAGGCTCTGCTTACACACCTACCCGTAAATGGATGAAGACGGCATGCCTACATTCACGTTTGATGACACGGTGCGCGTAAGGGAGGACGCGCCAGTCGAATTGAGACCAGGAGTGCTTGCTTCGGTCGTGATGGTCTTTACTGAGGAAGAACGGATAGGCGACTACTTCAAGACGTTTCCGCCCGGTACGGTTTACTCCATCGAGTTTGAAGATGGCACAAGCGTCGAGATTCACGAGTCTCTCGTGGAGAAGGGCGCTTTCCGAGTGTACTCTCCTAGTGCCGGAAATGCCGCATCCCGGTGAGGACCATCGCCAGGCCCTTCTCATCGGCGGCGGCGATCACTTCGGCGTCGCGCATCGAGCCGCCGGGCTGAATCACCGCCGTGGCGCCGGCTTCGGCCGCCGCCAGCAGGCCGTCGGCGAAGGGGAAGAACGCGTCCGACGCGACGACCGAGCCGACGGCGCGGCTTTGGCTCTCGCCGGCCGCCTTGGCCGCTTCCGCCGCCTTCGACGCCGCGATCCGCGATGAATCGACCCGGCTCATCTGACCGGCCCCGATCCCGACCGTGGCGCCGTTCCTGGCATAGACGATGGCATTGGACTTGACGTGCTTGGCGACGGCGAAGGCGAATAACAGGTCCGCCCGCTCGGCGTTGCTCGGCGCCCGCTTGGTCGCGACCTTCAGGTCCGCGTCGTTGACCCGGCCATTGTCGCGGCCCTGCACCAGGTAGCCGCCGGCGACGGAGCGCACGGTCGGACCCGGTGCGGCGGGGTCTGGCATGCCGCCGGTGAGCAGCAGGCGCAGGTTCCTCTTGGCCGCGAGCACCGCCAGTGCCTGGTCGTCGGCGTCGGGTGCCACGATCACCTCGACGAAGATCTTGGCGATTTCCGCCGCGGTCGCCGCGTCGAGCTTGCGGTTGACGGCGACGATCCCGCCGAAGGCGCTGACCGGATCGCAGGCATAGGCCTTCAGGTAGGCCCCGCGCAGGTCCCCGCCGAGCGCCACGCCGCACGGATTGGCGTGCTTGATGATCGCCACCGCCGGGGGGCCGAACTCGGCCACGCATTCGAACGCCGCGTCGGTGTCGTTCAGATTGTTGTAGCTGAGCTCCTTGCCCTGGACCTGGCGCGCGGTGGCGATCCCGGGCCGCGCCACGCCGCCGGCGTAGAACGCCGCACTCTGGTGCGGGTTTTCGCCGTAACGGAGGAGCTGCCGCCGCTCCCCGGCCACCACGAGCCGGCGCGGAAACTCCTCGCCGAGCTGGCCCGCGAACCACTGCGAGATGGCCGCATCGTAGGCGCCGGTTCGCGCATAGGCGGCCGCCGCCAGCCGCCGCCGGAGGGCCAGCGTCGTGGCGCCGCCGCTCGAATCCATCTCGGCCATCAGGTCGGCGTAGTCCGCGGGATCGGTCACCACCGCGACGAAGTCATGGTTCTTGGCGGCGGCGCGGATCAGGGCCGGTCCGCCGATATCGATGTTCTCGATGCAGTTTTCGAAGTCCGCCCCCTTCGCGACCGTCGCCTCGAACGGGTAAAGGTTCACCACGACCAGGTCGATGGGTGCGATCGCGTGATCGCGCATCGCCGCCCGATGCGCATCGACGTCGCGGCGGCCGAGGATGCCGCCGTGGATCTTGGGGTGGAGCGTCTTGACCCGGCCGTCCATGATCTCGGGAAACCCGGTATGGGCGCCGACCTCGACGACGCTAAGCTTCGCGTCGGCGAGCGCCTTGGCCGACCCGCCGGTGGACAGGATCTCGACGCCGTGGCGGGCGAGGCACTGCCCGAGCTCGATCAAGCGGCTCTTGTCGGAGACGGAAATCAGCGCGCGGCGGATCTTGATGTCGGTCATGCTCGGCAACCCGGTGTTGCGAACGGTCGGTTACGACGCGCCGCTGGCGCGCTCCACGGCCGGTGCCAGCGACGGCCGGCCCTGAAACTCCGGGACCAGCCGCCGCAGCAGGGCCAGCGTGGCCGCTGCGTCGCCGTTTCGCGTGGCGGCGGCAATCTCGTCGAGCGGCTTGGCCAGGAACGCCCGGTCGACGACCCGCGGACTGGCGAGCAGGACGCCGCTCATCGACGTCGGCTGCAGCGGCTCGGCAGCGTGGAACAGCTCTTCGTTCAATTTTTCGCCCGGACGGAGGCCGATGAAGTCAATCTTGATGTCGACGTCCGGCCGAAGCCCGGACAGGCGGATCATGCGCCGGGCGAGGTCGAGGATTTTCACCGGTTCGCCCATGTCGAGCACGAAGATGCGGCCGCCATCGGGGCCGCTGTCACCGCCGAGGCCGGCGCCCAGCGCCGACGCCTCGAGAACCAGCTCGACCGCCTCGCGCACGGTCATGAAATAGCGGGAGATCTCGGTATGCGTGACGGTCAGCGGCCCGCCCGCCGCGAGCTGACGCTGGAACAGTGGCACCACCGAGCCGGTCGAGCCCAGGACGTTGCCGAAGCGGACGGTCACGAAGCGCGACTTGCCGCCGCGGGCCCGCTCTTCGAGATCGAGAGCCTGGCACCAGCTCTCGGCGAGGCGCTTGCTTGCTCCCATGACGCTGGAGGGGTTGACGGCCTTGTCGGTCGAAATCAGGACCATCGCCCCCACGCCCGCGGCCCGGCACGCATCGGCGACGTGGCGGGTGCCGATCACGTTGGTCAGCACCCCCTCGCATGGGTGCGCCTCGACGATCGGCACGTGCTTGAGTGCCGCCGCATGGAAGACGATCGCGGGGCGCTCTCCGGCGATCAGGGCCGTGATCCGCTCGGCATCCCGCACGTCGGCCAGGAGGGCGACCCGGGAGAGGCCGGGGTGGCGCTCGCGAAGCTCAAGGTCGATCGCATAGAGGTTGAATTCCGAGTTGTCGACCAGGGCGATGCGCGCCGGGGCGAGCTCGGCGATCTGGCGTACCAGCTCGGCTCCGATGGTGCCGCCGGCTCCGGTGACGAGCACCCGCTTGCCGTCGATGAGCGCCTTCATGGCGGCGCGGTTGAGAACCGCTTGCGGCCGGCCGAGTAGGTCTTCGATGGCAATCGGCTGCACGCTGATGCGGCCGCTGTCGGCGGTGCGGAAATCGGTGAGCCGCGGCAGTCGCGCGACTGTCAGTCCGAGCTGGTCCGCCGAATCGACCAGGCGCCCGAGCGTCTCGCCCGAGATGCTCGACTTGGCGACGATGATCCGCTGCGGTGTGTTGCCGCGGAGCTTCAGCTTGTCGACGACGCCCGCCAGATCGTCGAGACCGCCCATGATCTCGATCCCGCGGATGAAGCGTCCGACGCGCATCGGGCTGTCGTCCACGATGCCGACGACCCGATACTCGGCACCGCCGCGCTGCTCGGTCGATTGAATGAACATCTCCGCGTTGTCGCCGGCGCCGGCGAGCAAGACAGGAACCCGCTTGTCCGCGGCGCCGTCGAATGCGAACACGAGCCGGCCGTCCTTCAGCCGCCGATAGAGGATGCGTGGGCCGGCCAGCAGACTGACCAGCACGAACCAGTTGATGAGGACGAGGGCGCGGGGCAGGGCGTCGAGCCGGGTCGTGACGAACATCGTGGCGAGGAAGAACAGGACCACGAAGGCCGTGGCGCGGGCGATCGCGATCAGGTCCTTGAGCGAGGCGTAGCGCCAGATGCCGCGGTGAATGTCGAGCCACCAGAAGACCAGCCCGGCGATCAACGCAAACAGGGCCGTGGCCCCGGCCAGGAACTCGACCGGATAGCTGAACAGGTCGTTGCCGACGCGCAGGTAGAATGAGATCAGGAACGACAGCGCCGCCATGATCAGATCATGGCCGAACGCGACGGCCGGGCGGGTCAGGCGCTTTAGGATCAAGATCATAGGTCGAGTCGGGCCCGGCCAAGTTCTAGCACAAACCCCCCGGCTGGCACGTGGGCCAATCCGGGTCAGCCGCAGGCTTGCAGAAGGGCTTGGGCGATGCACTCAACGGTCGCTTCGTCGAGGTACGGATGCATCGGCAAGGCCATAATTTGCCCGCAGATTTTCTCGGAAACAGGCAGGCTGAGCCCGTGCGCGAAGCGGGCAAAGGCCGGCTGGACGTGCAGCGGCTTGGGATAGTAGACAGCCGTCGGAATGCCTTGCTGGGTGAGCTTTTCGCGGACAGCGTCGCGCCTCGGCACCCGCACGCAATATTGCGCCCAGGCGCTGGTCGCGTCCTTGCGGCGCGGCGGCAGGACGAGCCGCCCCTTGAGGCGACGGTCGTATTCGCTCGCCCAGCGTTCGCGGGCGTCGAGCTCGTCCTGAAATACCTCGAGCTTGGCCAGCAGGACCGCGGCCTGCAGGGTATCGAGCCGGCCGTTCGTGCCCAGCCGCACGATGTCGTAACGATCGTCGCCTTCACCGTGCATGCGGATCGAGCGCAAGATTTTTGCGTCGTCGGCGCTATCGGTCAGGATGGCGCCGCCGTCGCCGTAGCAGCCGAGCGGCTTGGCCGGAAAGAAGCTCACCGCCGTCATCGGCGCCAGGGTCCCGACGCGGCGATTGCCCAGCGCCGCCCCGTAGCTCTGGGCCGCGTCGGCGAGCACGAACAAGCCGTGCCGCCGCACGATCGAGTCGATCGCCGCGTAATCCGCCGGCAGGCCGAACAAGTCCACGGGGATGACGGCGCGGGGCCGCAGTTCGCCCCGGCGGCGCACCGTCTCGACCGCCGAGTCCAGGGCCGCCGGATCGATGTTGTAGCTGTCTTCCGCCACGTCGACGAAGACCGGCGTGGCACCCACCGCCAGCACGACTTCCGCCGTGGCCGGGAAGGTGAAGCCCGGCAGGAACACCGCGTCGCCCGGCCCGATGCCTTCGGCCATGAGCGGCATATGCAGCGCCTCGGTCCCGCTCGCCACGGCGATCGCATGACGGGCTCCCGAGAACGATGCAAGCGCCGTCTCGAGCTCTGCGACTTCCGGGCCGAGGATGTACTGGCCGTGCTCCAGGACTTTGCGCATGCGGGCGTCGATCGAGGGGCGCAGACGTGCGTATTGCGCTTTGAGATCGACGAAGGGAAGCGGCTGGGACGACATGAACTTGCTCCTGCAACGCGGCCCTTAAAAACACGAAGGCCGCCGGCGGATCCGGCGGCCCCGATGGCAACCGAGGGCGCTCTAGCTAGGCGATCCCGATCCGCCGGGCGAGCCGTCGCGCGGCAAACTGCCGCTCGACCACGCCGCTGATATAGGTGATCTCGGCCCTCGTCAACGTCACCGCCGAGGGCAGGCTGATGCCGCCCTCGGACAGCTCATCGGTCACCGGAAACGAGCGATTGCCCGCATAGGCGCGGTACGGCGGCATGACGTGCAGAGGATAGAACAGCGGCCGCGTTTCGACTCCGGCCTTGTCCAAACGTCCCATGAACTCGTCGCGGCTGAGGCCGAGCGGGCCGAAATTGCCGATGACGGAATAGGCCCAGTAGGTGTTCAGGTGATCCGGCAAGGCGGTCGGCAGGCTCAGTCCGTCGACGCGGCCGAGATGCGTGCCGTATTGGCGCGCGACGTCGAGCTTGCAGGCGAGGAACCGGTCGAGCTGCTCGATCTGCGCGCAGCCGACAGCGGCTTGCAGATTGGTCAGGCGATAATTGTACCCGACCTCGAGATGCCAGTAGCGCTTGGCGGAATCCATGCCGTGATCGCGCAGCCGGCGCGCGCGCTGAGCGACGGCGGCATCGCGGAAGACGACGGCCCCGCCTTCGCCCGTGGTGATGAGCTTGTTGGAGAAGAAGCTGAATGTCCCGGCGTCGCCGATCGCGCCGCACGGCTGGCCCTTGTATTCCGATCCCATCGCCTCGGCGGCGTCCTCGATCACGAACAGGTTGTGACGCTTGGCCAGGGCCATGATCGGGCCCATGTCCGCCGGCTGTCCGTAGAGATGGACCGGCATGATGGCCTTGGTGCGCGAGGTGATCGCTGCCGCCGCGGCCGCCGGATCCATGTTCCAGGATTTGCGGTCGACGTCCACGATGACGGGCGTGGCGCCGGCTTGAATGACTGTGTTGATCGTCGCCGCGAAGGTGAGGTCGGGGACGACCACCTCGTCGCCGGGCCCGACGCCGAGGGCCAGCAGTGCCAGATGCAAGGCGACGGTGCCGTTGGATACGGCAAGGGCGTGCTCCATGCCGAGACGCTTGGCGATCTCGGCTTCGAAGCGCCGCACGAATCCCCCTTGCGAGGAGATCCAGCGCGTCTCGATGCACTCGGTGACGTATTTGAGCTCGTTGCCGGACAGCGACGGCTCGGCCACGGGAATCCGTCGTCCGTTCGCTGCCGTCGCAAGCTCGACCGGGCGTCCCTCGCCGTCAAGCAGCGGTACTAGGCCGTGCTCGTCGAGCGATTTTGCAATCTGGGCGGCGCCAGCGGACGCCGGCAACGCGCCGTTCGGGCGCAGGGCCGGGCCGACAGCGCTGTCGAGGCCGTGGCCCGCATTGACCGCGGCTTCCAGCGCCGCTGCGTCGACCAGGCCCTTGTAGCGGCCGCGCGCGTCGACGCTGATCGCGATCGCGGGCCCCGGCTGATCGATCACGCCGAGCGTTGCGCGGAGGCTATCGCTCTCCCGAACAGTAAGCTTTTCCAAAGACATATGGGATCCCACCCGAGCCGAAAGCCACCCGACTGGGTCGCTCACGCAAGGCACAACGCGAGGGCCTGGAAAGTAATTCCCGCGCTCCTGCGGTGTCAAATGCGGCCGCCGGGACGGCTGATGCGTCGCCCGCCATTTGCTAAAGATGCCAGCGTTGGATGTTCGGCGGCAGCTCCACGCGGCGCCACATTCCCTTCACGTCGGCGACGAGGCCGCGCGGTTTCAGGAAGTTCGCCAGGCGGGCGCCGGAGAACGCGGCATAATCGGCATGGGCGACGGCGCCGATCACGCATTCATAGCCCTCGGCGCGGTCGAGGGCGGTCAATAATTTGATGCGGTAAAGGGCCTCTGCTTCGGCGGCGTCGGCATGGGGATCGTGCACGTCGACGCCGAGGCCCCAGCGCTCGAGCCCGCGCACGAGATCGATCACCTTGGAATTGCGCAGGTCCGAAACATTCTCCTTGAACGTCAATCCGAGGACGAGGACTCGGCCTCGCTCGCCGGTGCGCTGTTGGGCGAGCATGCGCGCGACGCTGTCGGCGATATGCGTCCCCATGGCGTCGTTGATGCGGCGGCCGGCCAGGATGATCTCCGGATGATAGCCAAGGCGCTGCGCGCTGTCGGCGAGGTAGTAGGGATCGACGCCGATGCAGTGCCCGCCCACCAGGCCCGGCGAGAACGGCAGGAAGTTCCACTTGGTCCGCGCCGCTTCGAGCACGTCGAAGACCGACAGGCCGAGCTTATTGAAGATCATGGCGACTTCGTTGATGAACGCGATGTTGATGTCGCGTTGCGCGTTTTCGATGACCTTCGCCGCTTCGGCGGTGCGGATGTCGCGGGCGATGAAGACACCGCCCGAGGTCATGCTGCCGTAGACCTGAGCCAGGCGTTCGGTCACCTCGGGCGTCTGGCCGGCCACGACCTTGGTGATGCGGTCGACCGTGTGCTCGCGATCGCCCGGATTGACGCGCTCCGGGCTGTAGCCCAGGAAAAAATCACGGCCGCAGACCAACCCGGACGCCGCGGCGATTTCCGGGCCGCAAATGTCCTCGGTGACTCCCGGATACACCGTCGATTCGAGCGTCACGATGGCGCCGCGGCGAAGGGCCCGCCCGACGGTCCGGCAGGCGGCTTTCACCATGGTCAAGTCGGGACGATTGGCGTCGTCAACCGGGGTGGGAACGGTGATGACGTAAACGTCCTGCGCTTTGATCTCATCGGGATCGCCCGTGAGATGGAGCCCGGCGGCTTGCAGCCCGTCGCGTCCGACTTCACCGTTGCGGTCCCGCCCCGCGCGCAGATCCGCGATCCGTTCGGCCTTGGTGTCGAAGCCGATGACCTGGTTGGCGCGCGCCAACGCAATCGCCAGCGGCAATCCGACATAGCCGAGGCCGATGACGCAAATTCGCGGTTTCATCACCGAAGGGGTCCCACTCGTTCGCTCAGCCGCGGCGTTTAATGACGCGGCCGGAGGATGTCAAATCAGGGCCGCTTTGTCACAGACTGGCTGGTGCCCGGACCAGACCTGCGGCCTGCCGCCGGCGGCGGCGACTCCGCCGGGTGGTGGACGGCAAAGGCTCCGGCGAAAGACCCACTGATGCGCTGGGACAATATAAGTAAGTCATATCATGGCAATCCACTTTTAAGGTTGCCGCGCGCCGCCGGATTGAACAATTTGCTGTCGGTTCCGGCTCTAAAGGGAACGCGGGAGCCGCCGCGGTCAGCGGTGACGATGGCGGGGGTTGGGGCACTTGGCGTCGGCCCGATTGGTCGGACGGTCCAGGCACCCGGAGTGCGGTAGCTTGTGCAAAGGATCAGACATTTGAGCAAATCGCCGTGTGCGGCATCGCCGGGGCGCTGAGCTTCGATCCGGCACGTTTTGCTGTCAGCGATACTCTGCTGACGGCGATGCGCGACACGATGGCGCATCGCGGCCCGGACGGCATCGGCCTATGGCGGTCGGCGGACGCGCGTGTCGGACTCGCGCATCGGCGGCTGGCGATCATCGACCTGTCGAACGCCGCCCTGCAGCCGATGAGCAACGAGGACGGCAGCTTGCAGATCGTCTTCAACGGCGAGATCTACAATCATGCCGACATCCGGGCCGAGCTGGTCGCCAAAGGCGGCCACAGCTGGAAGACCGACCACTCCGACACGGAGGTGATCCTTCATGCCTTCGAGGAGTGGGGCATCGACTGCTTGGCCAAGTTCCGCGGCATGTTTGCGTTCGCGTTATGGGATGCCCGGAGCCGCTCCCTCTGGCTCGTTCGCGATCGCATCGGGATCAAGCCGCTCTACTACGCGCTCGATGATCGCGGCGTGAGGTTCGCCTCCGAGATCAAGGCGATCCTCGCGGACAAGGGCTATCCGCGCCGCGTCAACGAGCAGGCCCTGTTTCACTTTCTTTCGTTCCTCGCATCTCCCGCTCCGGCGACCCTGTTCGAGGGGATCGAGAAGCTGCCGGCGGGCAGCTGGGTTCGGATCAGCCAGGACGGCCAAGTCGAGCGGCGGCGATGGTGGGACGCGCTGGACGCAGTCGAGCCGTTCACGGGCTGGACGGATCAAGCAATCGCGGAGCGGATGCTCGACGAGCTTCGGACGTCGGTGCGGTTGCGCAAGGTGTCCGATGTTCCGGTGGGCGTGTTCCTGTCCGGCGGCGTCGATTCCAGCACGAATCTCCGCCTGTTCGCCGAGGAGGAGGGCGCCACGACCAAGGCGTTCTCGATCACCTATCCGCGCGATCAGGCCAGTGTGGCCGATGAGATCCCATATGCGCAGATGATCGCGCGCCAGGTGGGCGCCGAGCACCACATCATGAAGGTGACGGAAGACGATCTGCTCGGCTTCGTCGACCGGATGGTCGAGCTGCAGGACGAGCCGATCGCCGATCCGGTGTGCGTGCCGGTCTACTACGTGTCCAAGCTCGCGCGCGAGAACGGCGTGACCGTCTGCCAAGTCGGCGAGGGCGCCGATGAGCTCTTCTGCGGATATCCGCGCTGGCGCGCGGTTCTGCAGCTCGAACGCATGAACGCCTGGCCGGTGCCGGCGCCGCTCAAACGCCTCGGCCTCGGCGCGTTGCGCGGCTTGGGTGTCGGCGATCGGTCCATGACCGAATACCTGCGCCGCGCCGTCGACGGTCTGCCGATCTTCTGGGGCGGGGCCGAAGCCTTCACCGAGGACCACAAGCGGTCCTTGCTGTCGCCCCGGCTGCGCGAGCGCTTCCACAGCTATTCGTCGTGGGAGGCGATTGCGCCGATTCGACAACGCTTCGAATCGGCTTCGCCGAATCCGTCATCGCTCGCCTGGATGACCTATCTCGACCTCAACCTCCGTCTCCCCGAGCTGTTGCTGATGCGGGTCGACAAGATGAGCATGGGCGTCGGCGTCGAAGCGCGGGTCCCGTTTCTCGATCACCGGCTGGTGGAGCTGGCTCTCGGCATTCCCGCCGCCGCGCAGCTCCGCAACGGCAACCTCAAGAACATCCTCAAGATGGCGGTCCGCGGGCTGATCCCGGACGCGATCATCGACCGTCGCAAACAAGGCTTTGCCGTGCCGATGGCCGATTGGCTGCGCGGCCGGCTGGGCGCCGAAATGGCCGCGACCTTGCGCAAGTTCTGCCGCCAGACGGATCTCCTCGACCCGAATGCCGTCGAGACCCTTATCGCGCGCGGTCACCGGGTCCAGGTCTGGTGCCTTTACAATCTGGCCTTGTGGTGGAATCGATTTGCGCTCACCTGAGAATGTCTCGCGGGAGCCGGCAGATCGCTTCGTGGGCGATCAAATCATGCGGCTGGTCCGCATGAGGCGACCGGCCGTCAGGACGATATTGAACCTCGCGCGTGCGGTGCCGCCCGCGACTCTCGCCCGACACGCCTGCTCGGCGTTGCGGCAGCGGACGCGGGCGCTGATCGACCGGCCGCGCGATCTGGCGCAGCCGACCCATTCCATGGACGCGGTGGCCCTGACGGGATCGTTCTACCGGCTTCCGCCCGAGGACGTTCTGCGGCGCGATCAGGCGTGGCTGGCCACCGTCGGCGGGCTCTCTCTCGATCATTGCTTCGATCTGCTCGGGTCGGGGTGGGTGCAGATTCGGCACGGAATGGTGTGCCGAGGGACAGAGGGGCACAGATTCCCGCCGCAACCTGAGGTCGTCCCGGACGCCGGGGGACGCTGGCTTGCCGATCGGCTTCCGCGGGCCGCGCTCGCGGAAAGCCAACGCGTATGGCAGCTCGTCGATGCCGGCTATCAGCCGATCGACTGGCACCTGGATTTCAAATCCGGTTATCGCTGGAGCGAAGCGACGTGGCACCTCGACGTGCCGCTCGGCCATTTGCCGGGCGTGGACGTCAAGGTGCCGTGGGAGCTTGCCCGCATGCAGCATCTGCCGCAGCTGGCGCTGGCCCGGGCGCTGGCGGTTTCGGGCACCCCGGGCTTCGCAGAGCCCGATCGTTACGGCCGGGCGTTCCGCAACCAGGTGCTGGACTTCATCGCGACGAATCCGCCGCGCTTCGGCGTCAACTGGCGATGCACGATGGACGTCGCCATCCGCGTCGCCAACTGGCTCATCGCCTACGACCTGTTCCGCGACGGAGGTGCTGCGTTCGACGCCGGGTTCGAAGCCGTGTTCGCCCGCAGCGTGCAGGATCACGCGCGGCACATCGCGGACAACCTCGAGGATGGTGGGGGCTTTCGCGGCAATCATTACCTCGCGGACATTTGCGGCCTCCTCTATGCCGCGGCATGGCTGCCGCCGGCGCTGCGCGTGACGAAATGGCTGAGCCTCGCGACGACGGCGCTGATCGCCGAGACGCAAGACCAGTTCCTCGATGACGGCGGAAATTTCGAAGGGTCGACCAGCTATCATCGCCTGTCGGCTGAAATGGTTTTTCACGCGACGGCCCTGGCGGCGGCGCTCAAGGCGAGACGGCCCGACCTGCCTGAGCTTCCGCCCAGCCATTGGCGTCGGCTGGCGGCGATCGCTGAGTTTGCGCGGGCCGTTATGAAGCCGAACGGGATGGTCCCGCAAATCGGTGACAGCGACAGCGGGCGCTTCGTCAAGCTGAGCGCGGCTTATCGACGCATAGACACCGAGACCGCCCGGCGTCGCTTCATTCAGTTGCGCGACATCGGGATTCCCGACGGGGCCGGCGGTTATTGGTTCGAGGAATATCGGGATCACCGGCCGCTCTTGGCCCTGGCCGATGCTGTCTTGAAACCCCAGACCGCCCCGACCTCGGTGGAGGCGGCGGTCGTGGCGCGACTGTGTACGCCGGCGGCAGGACCGGTGTCGGAGGCGCCACCGCCGGCGGCCATTCATCACTCGCCCGCGCCCGCAGCGAATCGGCCGGTCGCTCAGTTCCGCGTCCATGTGCCGGGGGGCGGGTTGAGGGCGGGCCTTGCTCAGCAGGCGCTTCCCGCGTTTGGCCTTTACGTCATGCGGTCCGAGCGTCTTTATCTCGCGGTCCGTTGCGGGTCCGTCGGCCAGAACGGGCGGGGCGGACATGCGCATAACGACCAGCTCGCGGTCGAGCTGGCCATCGACGGCGAGGACTGGATCTCCGATCCGGGGACCTATCTCTATACGCCGTCGCCGGAGGCCAGGAACCGCTATCGCTCCGTCGCGGCCCACTTCGCGCCGCGCCTGGGTCATGCGGAACCGTCGCCCTTGGATGTGGGGCCGTTCTGGTTGCCGCGCGACCCGAAGGCGGCGTGCCACCGGTTTGCCGACGGTGAGTTTGTCGGCAGCCATCGCGGCTTCGGGCCGGTCGTAGTGCGGCGGATCCGCGTGACCGACGACTCGATCGAGATCGAGGACACAACCGACGCTAAAAGCGCCGTCACTCCAGTGTCCGTCATCTGCGTGGCTGCGGCCGAGACCCGCGCCCGGCTGCAGCCGCACATTCCCATATCGCCGGCCTACGGCCTGCAGCTCGCCGGATGAGCCTCGCCGTGCCCACACGCGCCCCATCTTCGCCATCCCCAGGGCAGCTTGGTGCGATGCTGCCGATCACCGTCGTTACGCCGACCTACAACGCGGCAGCGTTTCTCCGCCAAACCATCGACAGCGTGCTGGCCCAGGATTATCCGGCGCTCGAGTACATTGTCATCGACGACGGCTCGACGGACGAGACGCCGTCGATCCTGGCCGCATATGGCGATCGAATTCGCGCCGTCCGCCAGCCGAATTCCGGAGAGCAGACGGCGGTGAACAATGCAGTGGCGCTGGCGCGCAGCGACATTATCGCCATCGTCAATGCCGATGATCCGATTCGGCCTGGCCTGGTTTCGGCCGTCGCGCGAGCGTTCGAGGCGCAGCCGGAGCTCGTCGGCGTCTATCCCGATTGGATACTGACCGATGAACAGGGGCAGGAGCGCTTCCGCTACCGCACGCTCGATTACGATTTTCGCGCGATGATCGAGCGCCACTTTTGCACGCCCGGGCCGGGCGGATTTTTCCGTAAATCGGCGCTGGGCGGCGAGGTGGCGCGCGATACGACACTCCGCTACACCGGCGATTTCGGGCTCTGGCTGCGGCTCGGGCTCCGCGGGCCGATGCGACGGTTGCCGGGGTTTTACGCGACGTGGCGCCAGCACAGCGGCGGGGTAAGCACGGGACATCCTGAGGCGCGGGCGCGCGAGCAGATCAGGCTCGCCGAAAGCCTTCTCGATCGGCCCGACCTGCCGCCTGAGCTGCGAGCCCGTCGTTCGCAGATCCTGAGTGCCGCTTATTATCGCGCCGGCATGCACGCCCTCCACAATCCAGACCTGCCAGGGCGGGCGTTACTGTTTCGCTCGTACCTCTTGCAGCCGGTCTGGCCGTGGCACCCGAACCCGGTGCTGCGGCGGTCGCTGCTCCGCGTCCTGTTCATTCTGGGACAGCCGGTGTCGTCCTGGTTCTATAGAACGGGGTTGCGCCTTGGAGCGCTCAGACCGACGCCGACCGGCGCCGAGGCGGCTGATGACAGGATCGCTTAGACAGGCCGCCGTGCCAGACGTCCCCCCCATAGGCCGGACGGACGAGCCCGCGGCGAGTCGATCGGCCACCCATCGCATCCGCGTTCTCATCAACGGGATTCATGCGAACACCGGTGGTGGGCTCACCTATCTTCGCAACATCGTGCCGGCCCTTGCCGCGGATGACGGTCTCGATCTGCATCTCCTCATTCGTACGGGTCAACGCGGGCTCTTCCCCACGTATGATGAGCGGGTCCCAGTCCATATCTCCGACGCTCCCCGAAGCCTTCTCGGCCTGCTGCTATGGGAGCAGATCGCCCTGCCGTTTTTGGCTCGCCGCATGGGGGCCGATGTGACATTCTCGCCAGCCAATTATGGCCCTCTGGCGGCACCGGGTCGGGTCATCCTGTTGTCCAACGCGCTCGCGGTCGGGGGCCGCGAGACGCGGGTGCTGAAGCGCCTCTACTGGCTTTCATTGTCATTGATGACCGGACTATCAGTGCTGACGGCGAACCGCGTGATCGCCGTGTCGACCTACGCCAGGCGTGCTCTCTCGTTGGGGTTGAGCCGCCTCGAGGAGCGAGTCGTTCTCGTCCATCACGGCGTCAGTCGATCGTTCAGCCCGGCCCCGCCGCCGGCGGTCCGGGATAAATTTCTGCTGGCGGTCGGTGACCTGTATATCCAGAAAAATTTTCACACTCTGCTACGCGCGGTCGCCAGCCTTCGCGAGCGCTTCCCGGACGTGCTCCTGAAGATCGCCGGCGCCGATATCGATCCCGACTACGGCTGCGAGCTTCGACGCATCGTCGCGGATCGAGGGTTGGCGGGACATGTGGAGTTCCTCGGCGCGGTCGATCAGGAGACACTGCAGGATCTTTACCGGCGCTGCCGGCTATTCGTGTTTCCCTCGACGGTCGAGACGTTCGGCATGCCCTTGATCGAAGCCATGGCTTGCGGCGCGCCGATTGCCTGCTCCAACGCCACCGCCATGCCCGAGATCGCCGGCGGGGCGGCGGCTTTCTTCGATCCGCTGGACGAAGCGGAGATGGCCCGTGTTCTTGCCGATCTCATCGAAGATGACCGGCTGTGCGATGACCTGTCGCGAAAAAGTCTTGAGCGCGCGCGCGATTTCTCGTGGGAAGAGGCGGCTTCGCGGACCGCCGCCGTGCTGAAATCAGCCGCCGGCCATACGGCCGTTACCCCGACATGAAGTCCAAGCGTCCCGTGGCCCTGTGCGTCGTCGGTGCGCGGCCGAATTTCATGAAGATTGCGCCGGTGATGGCGGCGCTGAAAGACTCGGGCGCGCTTGACGCGAAGCTCGTTCATACGGGCCAGCATTACGACCCCGAGATGAACGATGCCTTCTTTACGGAGCTGGGCATTCCGCCGCCCGACGTCAATCTGGAGGTCGGATCCGCCAGCCATGCCGTCCAGACGGCCGAGGTGATGCGGCGCATCGAGCCCGTGATCGACAGGATGGCACCGGCGGTCGTCGTCGTGGTCGGCGACGTCAATTCCACGCTGGCGGCGACCCTCGTGGCGGTGAAGAAGGGCATCAAAATGGCCCATGTCGAGGCCGGCCTTCGCAGCTTCGACCGGACGATGCCCGAGGAAATCAATCGCGTCCTCACGGACCAGGTCTCGGATTTTCTGTTCACGACCGAGCGGTCGGCGCTGGCGAACCTCGCCCGTGAGGGCGTTCCGGGCGACCGCGTGTTCTTCGTCGGCAACGTCATGATTGATTCGCTTCGGCGCAGCCTATCGCGCGCTGTGGCGCCGGAGCGCACGCTGGCGGCCGCCGGATTCAACCGGCCGTCCAGCTTTGCCGTTTTGACCTTGCATCGACCCGCGAACGTGGACGACCCGGCAGCCCTGAAGCAGATCCTCGAGACCCTCGCCGATCTCGGGCGCGAGACTCCAATCGTCTTTCCGGTCCATCCCCGGACCCGTGCCCGGGTGACCGCCGCCGGTCTCGACTCCTTGCTTGCGCCACCGTCGATCCTGGTGCTGCCGCCGCAGGGATACGCCGCCATGCTGGGACTGATGCGCGACGCCCGGCTCGTGCTTACCGATTCCGGCGGCATTCAGGAGGAAACAACCGCTCTCGGCGTTCCATGCCTGACGCTGCGCGATACCACGGAGCGGCCGATTACCGTCTCCGAGGGCACGAACGAGATTGTGGGCCGCGATCCCGGGCGGATCCGGAGCGCCTACGCCGAGATCATCAGGACGGGCGGCAAGGCGGGACGGTCGCCGGAATTGTGGGACGGTGCCGCGGCACCCCGCATCGCGGCCGTCCTGGCCGATAAGCTGGCCCAGCCGCGCTAGACGCCTATGCGCATCCTGTTTCTGACCGAGAATTTTCCGCCGGAAACCAACGCCGCGGCGACGCGGGTGTTCGAGCGGGCCGTCTACTGGGTCGAGGCGGGCCACTCGGTCACAGTGATCACCTCGGCGCCGAATTTTCCGCATGGCAAGATATATGCGGGCTATCGCAACCGGTGGCACCAGACGGAGACGAGGGACGGAATCCGGGTCGTCCGCGTAAAGACGTTCATGGCGCCAAACGAAGGCGTCGTGGGACGGACTTTGGACTTCGTCAGCTTCATGGCCAGCGGTGTCGCCGGCGGCCTTCTGGAGGCGCGTCCCGACGTCGTGATCGCGACGTCACCCCAGTTCTTCGCCGCGATCGGCGGCTGGATGCTGGGGGCGTTGCGGCGCGTGCCCTTCATCTTCGAGCTCGGCGACTTATGGCCGGCGTCGGTCGTTGCGGTCGGGGCCATGAAGCCCAGCCTGCCGTTGCGCTGGATGGAAAAGCTCGAGCTGTTTCTGTACCGGCGGTCCGCCGCGGTCGTCGCCCTGACCAGCGCATTCAAGCGGAACCTGATCGGCCGTGGAATCGATCCCGCCAAGATCGCCGTGGTGATCAACGGCGTCGACCTCAGGCGGTATGAACCCCGCCCCCGCGACCGCGAGCTCAGCGCCCAGTGGGGTGTCGATGAAAAATTCGTGGTTGGATATATCGGAACGCTCGGCATGGCGCACGGCCTGCTGAACGTCCTCGATGCGGCGGAGCGGTTGCGCGATCATGACGCCATCCGATTCGTCCTGGTCGGGCCGGGAGCGGAGCGCGCGGCTCTTATGGCGGAAGCTGAGCGCCGCCGGCTGACCAACGTCCTGTTCCTAGCGCAGCAGCCCAAGGAGATGATGCCGCGCGCCTGGAGCCTATGCGACGTCGCCCTGATCCACCTCAAGAATTCGCCGACCTTCGCGGAGGTCATCCCGTCAAAGATGTTCGAGGCGATGGCGATGGGCCTGCCACTGCTCGTGGCGGCTCCCGCCGGGGAGGCGAGCGCCATCACCGAGGCGGAGAAATGCGGCCTCCATGTCCCTGCCGCGGACCCGGAGGCGCTGGCCGCGGCGACGCTGACGCTGTGGCGCCAGCCCGATCTCCGCCGGACGATGGCGCTGGCGGCGCGGAGTGCCGCGCCCCGCTACAGCCGGGAACGGCAGGCCCGCGACATGGCCCGGGTCATCGCTGCGGTCGTGGCGGGTGATGGTACCCCCGCCGCCGCCCTGGCGTGATATAAGGCCCGGCGAGATGAAGCAGATCATCCAGAACGCCCGCAGCGGCAAATTGAGCCAGGTCGATGTGCCTGCTCCTGCCGTCCGTCCGGGCCACCTGCTGGTGCAAACGACGGCCTCGCTGATTTCCGCGGGCACCGAGCGGATGATCGTCGAGTTCGCGCGGAAGACCCTGGTCGGCAAGGCGGCCGCGCGGCCGGACCTCGTGCAAAAGGTTGTCGACAAGGCGCGGCGCGACGGCTTGGCCGCCGCCTTTCGCGCCGTCCGCGCCCGCCTGGATCAACCGTTGCCGCTCGGCTATTCGGCCGCCGGCTGCGTTATCGCCGTCGGGACCGGCCTCGAAGGCGAATTTCACGTCGGCCAGCGGATTGCCATCGCCGGCGCCGGCTTTGCAAACCACGCGGAGTTCAATCTCGTTCCGGGCTCCCTGGCGGCGCCGGTTCCCGATGATGTCCCGGACGAGCAGGCGGCGTTCGGGACATTGGCCGCCATTGCGCTCCACGGCGTGCGGAATCTCCGGCCGACACTGGGTGACATCGTCGCGGTGATCGGTGCCGGACTGGTCGGCCAGCTCGCCGTTCAACTCCTGGCGCTGTCCGGCGCGCGAATCATCGTGATCGACGCCAACCCGGCCCGGCTGAGCCTTGCCCGGCAGCTCGGCGCGGAGGCGGTGTTTGACATTTCCGAGGGCGGACTGGTCGACGCCGTCCTCGCGTTGACCCGGCATCGCGGCGTCGATGGAATCCTGATGGCCGCGGCCACGGACAGCAACGAGCCGCTGGCGACGGCGGCCGCGATCGCCCGCGACCGTGCCCGCATCAGCATGGTCGGCAAGGTCGGCACTGAGTTCCCGTTCGCCGAGTTCATGAAAAAGGAACTCGAGATCGTTGTCTCCCGCTCCTACGGACCGGGGCGATACGACGAGGATTTCGAGTCGCGCGGCGTCAAATACCCGGTCGGCTTCGTGCGGTGGACCGAGACGGAGAATTTGATCGAGTGCCTGCGGCTGATGTCACCGGCGCAGCGCCGCCCCCTCGATGTGGCGGCCCTGACCAGCCATCGTTTTGATTTTGCCGAGGCGGATAAGGCGTACGCGCTTGTCGTCGACGGGACGACGGCGTCGCTGGGCGTCCTCCTGACTTACCGCGCGGCAGCGGAGACGCGGCCGGATATTGCGCCGAAGGCGATCCCTGTCGCGCGCCCGGCCATCGGGCATTGCACGATCGGTGTCATCGGCGCCGGCGTATTTGCGCGGGCGGTTCTGCTGCCCATTCTGAAGGACCTGCGGGACGTCACTTTGAAGACCGTCGTCACCAGCCGGGGTGCCAATGCCGTGCAGGTCCGCGATGCGTTCGGCTTTGCGCGCGCCGCGGCGGAGGTCGAGGATATCCTCGGTGATCCGCAGATAAATGCCGTTCTTGTCGCGACACCCCACGACAGCCATGCCGATCTTGTGGCGCGGGCGCTGGCGGCGGGGAAGCACGTCTTCGTCGAGAAGCCGTTGGCCTTGAGCCGGGCGGAGATCGACCGCGTCGCCGCGGCGCGCGCCGCCTCGCCGGCTTTCTTCACAGTCGGATTCAACCGGCGGTTTGCGTCCCTGTCCCGGCTGGCGCGGACGCGTCTGGACGCCCGGCCGGGCCCGCGGGTCCTGAGCTTGCGCGTCAACGCGGGGCCGCCGCCGCGCCAGGGATGGAT
The DNA here is from genome assembly GCA_036394195.1 of Alphaproteobacteria bacterium. GTDB lineage: Bacteria > Pseudomonadota > Alphaproteobacteria > CACIAM-22H2 > CACIAM-22H2 > DATJPD01. The sequence continues at coordinate 52,369 of DASWFO010000151.1, forward strand.
GGCGGCGTCAGCGGACGGCGGCGGGCGG
>DASWFO010000152.1:0-25798 GCA_036394195.1 Alphaproteobacteria bacterium
ATACGAAGGGCGCACCTTGCGCGAGCACCTGGGCCTGCCGCGCCCACCAAGCCGCTACAGCGCCCGCACCTCGGAACGGACCAACGTCGCCGAGTAGCTTACGCGTGGAACATCCGGCAATCCGCACTCGACCATTTTGCAAACGCGCTCTCGCCGGCTTCGAAGCGTTCGAACGCCGGATGGTTGGGCACGATCGCGTTGATGGTCTGGCGTTCGATCTGGCACTGATAGTTGATGGACGCGCCGAGGTAGGTTCGCGCCGCGATCTTGCAGGAAAAGACGTTTTCCGACCCGGCCGGGCGATGGCGGGAGAGGACCACGCGCTCCTGCTTGATCATGGAGGTGACGAGGTCGCCGGGACCGAGATTGGCCGCAATGCCGGTGATCTCGAGGCCGCTGTCGATCCCGGCGCGCGCCCGGCCGCCGTCGAGCGCCACGATCTTGCCCTTCAGGACGTTGACCTGGCCGATGAACCCGCTGACCAGCGCACTCGCCGGCTGTTCGTAGATCGAGACGGGGTCGGCCATCTGGCGCAGCCGGCCGTGGGTCATGACCGCGATGCGGTCGGCGAGGCCGAACGCCTCCGCCTGGTCGTGGGTGACGAAGATCGCCGTAATGCCGACCTGCTTCTGGATCCGCCGGATTTCTTCGCGCATGTCGTCGCGCAGCTTCGCATCGAGATTGCTCAGCGGCTCGTCGAGCAGTAACAGCCGCGGCCGGATCGCGAGTGCCCGCGCCAGCGCCACGCGCTGTTGCTGCCCGCCGCTCAGCTGGCTCGGATAGCGTCCCGCGAGTTCGCCGAGCCGCACCAGGCTGAGCGCCGCCTCTACCTCCTCGTCGATCTTCCCGCGCGAATGGCCGCGCACCTTGAGCCCATAGCCAACGTTCTGCGCCACGGTCATGTGCGGGAACAGCGCGTAGTGCTGGAACACGAGCCCGATATCGCGCTTCTGGGGCGGCTGGTCGGTGATGTCCTCGCCGTCGAGCTTGATCGTGCCGGTGTCGACCCGCTCGAACCCGGCGATCATGCGGAGCGTCGTCGTCTTTCCACAGCCGCTCGGCCCCAGCAGGCAGACGAATTCGCCATCCCCGATCGAGAGGGACAAATCGTCGACCGCCACGGTTTCGCCGAAAAATTTACTGACGCGGTTGAGAACGAGTTCGGGCATGGTCACTCCACCAGGCGGATCTTCAGGTAGCGCTCGAGCGTCAGCGTCGCGGCAGCGGCCGCGACGACGACGATCGTGGCGACCGCCGCCAGCATCGGATCGATACGCGACTCGATGTAGGCGAACATGACCACCGGCAGGGTGGTGGTCTGGGCGTCGGTCAGGAACAACGAGATCGGCAGGTTCACGAACGACAGGATGAAGCAGAAGGTGAAGCCGGCGATCAGGCTCGGCCGCAGCAGCGGCAAGGTCACCTGCCGCCAGGTCGTGAGCTGGCCAGCGCCGAGACTGAGCGAGGCATCCTCGAGGCTGAAGTTGAAGCGAGCCAGCCCGGTCATCACCAGCCGCAGCGCGAACGGCAATCCGTGCACCGTGTGCACGGCAAGGAGGCCTAAGAGACCGGTCCCCATGCCGAACAGGGCGGCGAATTGCAGGATGGCGAGGCTCAAGACGATCTGGGGCACCAGGATCGGGCTGGCGAGAATGGTGCTCAGCACCGGGTCCTCTTTTTTCCGCCCGCGCAACATCGCATAGCCGGCGAGAAACGCGGCCGCGGTCGCGATCGCCGACGACACGGCCGCGATCATGGCACTCGTCCAGGTGGCGGCGATGAACTCCGGATGGTTGAGGATCGCCCGGTACCATCGGAAGCTTAGACCCTCGAAGGCCGCCGGAAAGGCGGCCGCCCCGTTGACGGACGCGGCACAGACGAACAGCAGCGGACCGACGATGAAGACGTAGATCGCTCCGAGATATGCCCACCCGGCGCCGGCGACGATCCGCTTCATGGCCGGATGAACCTGCCGACGAGGGCGACGAGGCCGGCCATGCACAGCACCATGATGATCAGCAGCAGCACCGCCGCGGTCGCCGCCAGCTGGCTGTTGTAGGTCGCGAGGATGAACTGCGCGATCAGCGTGGTCAGCGTGAGGTCGGCGGCACCGCCGAGATAATGCGGCGATATGTAGCTGCTGGCGCCCAGCGAGAAGACGATGATCGCCGACGACAGGACGCCGGGAAGGCTGAGCGGCAGAGTGATGTCCAGGAACGACTGCACCGGCCCGGCCCCCAGGCTGTCCGCCGCCTCGTAGAGTTCCCGCGGAATCTGCTTGAGGGACGTGTACAGGGTGAGAATCGCAAACGGCAGCATGAACTGGACGAGGCTGATCAGCACCCCGGTCTCGCTGCCGAGGATGCGCGGCGGCGAGATCAGCCCCAGCGCCACCAGGGGCCCGAATATCGGCCCGCGCGCCGGTAGGAGCGCCATCCAGCCCATGATCACGACCAGCGGGCCGGCCAGGATCGGGAACGTCAGGCCCATCATCGCGAGATTGGCGAGCCGGCCCGAGAGGCGCAGCAGCAGCATTGCCGCCGCGTAGCCCAGCGGCAAGGTCACGATCGTGCCGAGGAGCGCCAGCCGGATGGTGCGGATCAGGACGTCGAAATAGTAGGCGCGGGTGAGAAGGTATTTGTAGTTGTCGAAGCCCGGTGCCTCGAAGCTCAGCAACACGTTGGGCTGAAAGCTGGAGATCACGACCACCACTAGCGGCAGCCCCAGGAACAGGAAGACGAGCAGGAGGCTCGGCAGCAGCAGGAGACCGTTCAGCCCGCCGGTCCGCCACCGCAGTGCGGCGCGCAGGCCGCCATGCCGCCGCGGCAGCGGCGGCACCAGCGGCCGGTCAGCGACCGTTGCGTCGATCATGGCGTCGGCCCCGTCTGCCACGAGGAACCCGCGATGCGGTCTTGCGTCAGCCGCGCGATGTCACCGCGCGCCCCATTTCGGCACGACCTCGGTGTTGAGCCGCTCCGTCCACATCGGCCGGACCGAAGCGGCCATGACCGGATCGAACAGCCGCACCTGATCGACATGCGCCCCGCAATTGCATTTCGCCTTGATCTCGGCCGACAGCTCGACCTTGCTGTTGATCGGCCCGATATAGGTGTCCCCGGCGAACCCGGTCTGGACCGGCTTGCTCGCGACCAGGTCGAGGAACAGCTCCGACAGCTCCTGGCTGCGCGTCCCCTTGACGATGGTCACCACGTCGATCGTGCCCAGCGCCTTCTCCTTGGGAAACGCGTAGGCCACCGGATAGCCCTGGGCCTTCAAGCTGGCGAAGTAGGAGTCGAACTCGCTCGCCAGGCGGATATCGCCGCTCTTCATCAGCGGACCCCAGTCGGTCGGCGCCACCGTCAGCTTCGCCGGCCGCAGCTCGGCCAGCTTCTTGAAGCCCGGCTCGACGTCCTTCTCCGACCCGCCGGCCATTTCGGCGACCGTGATGACCATGCCGGGCATCATGCTATGCACGGGGGCGGCGAAGGAGAATTGGCCCGCATATTCGGGGCGCCACAGGTCGCTCCAGGTGGTGGGCACCTCTTTCACCAGCTCTGGGTTGTAGACGATCCCATAGGCGATCAGGCAGTAGGGCATCGCCATCAGCGTATCGTCGCCCGCCTGCGATTTCAGGGTGAAGGCCCAATCGGCGACGTCCGAAAGGTTCGACAGATTCTTGCGCGCCGCCGGGGCCAGGACCCCCGCTTTGACACCCGATACCACCGCTTCATCGGTGCAGAAAAAGACGTCGGTCTGCGGGCTGGCCCGTTGCGCCAGGATCTTGCTGTAGCGGGCCCCCATGCCGCCGATGTCGTAGGCGAGCGTGGCCCCGGACAGGCGGGTGAACTCGGGCTCGAGGTGCTTCTTGATCCCGTCCTCGACCTCGCCGCCCCAGGTCGACACGGTCAGCACGGTGCCCTTATTGATGGCCGGAGCCGCCAAACCGCGGCCGGCCCGGACCACTCCGGTCCCCACCACCGCCACCGTCGAGCCTATGGCTTTCAGGGCCGTACGCCGCGAGATTTTCTTCATGGATCCACCCGTTGTTCTGCCTATTGAAAAGGCTGCAAGCCACATGCCACCGTCGCCGCAGCGGGCCGCGAGCACGATCGGCGGCGAACGGCCGGCGCGGTGCAGCGGAGCAAAATTTCGGAATTTCGGCGAATTTCCAGGTTTTCGGGCAGCCCCTGCCTATCAGACAGGCGGACGGCGATTTGGCATTGGAAGTGCTTACCTTCTCTGGCCTAGTTTCTATGGCCTAATAAGGAGCTCCGCCGCAGAAGGGCGGGCGCAATCGATGGAGGGCGGACGATGACGATGCCGCGTCGCAAAGGGCACCTGACACTGGGCGGCTTCTTTCACCCGACCGGGAATCACGTGGCCGCGTGGCTGCACCCCGAAGCCCAGATCGACGCCGGCGTTAACTTCCAGCACTACGTCCAGCTGGCGCAGACCGCCGAGCGCGCCAAATTCGACCTGCTGTTCGTGGCCGATGCGCTGGCGACCCGCGACGGCAATCTCGAGGCGCTGAAGCGCTGGCCGCAATACATGGCCTACTTCGATCCGACCATGCTGATGGCGGGGCTGGCCGCGGTCACCCAGCACATCGGGCTGGTCGCGACCGCGTCGGCGAGCTTCAACGAGCCCTACAACATCGCCCGCCGGTTCGCCTCGCTCGACCTGATGAGCAACGGCCGCGCCGGCTGGAACGTTGTGACCGGGTCCAACGTCGCCGAGGTGTACAATTTCGGCCGCGGCGAGCTCGAGGAGCACGACAGCCGCTACGAGCGCGCCGACGAGTTCGTCGAGGTCTGTCGCGGGCTCTGGGACAGCTGGGACGACGACGCCTTCCTGCGCGATCGCAAGACAGCGCTCTATTTCGACCCGCAGAAGCTGCACTACCTCCATCACAAGGGACGCCATTTCTCGGTGCGCGGGCCGCTGAACGTGGCGCGCACGCCGCAGGGCCATCCGGTGCTGGCCAATGCCGGCGTCTCCGACCGCGGCAAGGAATTCGCGGCGAAATTCGCCGAGATGATCTTCACGCCGCTCCAATCGCTGGAGCAGGCGCAGGGGCTCTACCAGGATCTGAAAGGCCGCATGGCGAAATACGGGCGCCATCCCGATCACCTGAAGATCACGCCGGGGCTGAACGTGATCGTCGGCCGGACGGACGCCGAGGCCGAGGAAAAACATCAGCAGCTGCAGTCGCTGATCCATCCCGATGTCGGCCGGCAGCTGCTGTCGACCGAGCTCGGGATCGACCTCATCCCGTTCCCGGTGGACAAGCCCCTGCCCTACCACCTGATCGACGAGAAGGCGACGGCGCAGCGCGGCCGGCTGGTCGAGCGGGCGCGCCGCGAGAACATGACCATCCGCGATATGTATCTCTGGTACGCCGGGGCGCGCGGCAATCGCACGCTCAAAGGCTCGCCCCAGACGGTCGTCGACAGCATGGAGGAGTGGTTCTTGAAAGAGGGCGTCGACGGCTTCCTCATCCAGCCCGCGGTGCTGCCCGCCGGCCTCAACGATTTTGTCGAGCTGGTGATCCCCGAGCTGCGCCGCCGCGGCCTGGCCCGGACCGAATACACCGGCCGCACCTTGCGCGAAAATCTCGGGCTGCCGCGGCCGGTCAGCCGCCATGCCACCGCCCGCGCGGCGGAGTGAGGCCGCCCCTGAAGGCGGGGGTGTCGGCAGCGGCTTGCGCCGCTGCCTGACATAGATCACGAAACTCGATGCAACGGTGTCAGCGAGGACGCGCCCGCATCGGCGGACGGGCGCCCTTCGCCGACGATCTGGCGACTAAGCTCAGGAGCGCATCCGCGGCCCGGCTCCGATAATGGTCGCGGTGGTGCAGAACATGGAACTCGCGCTCCGGAAGGCGGAAGGCCACCTGGCGCAACAGGCCCGCTTCGAGGCTGGGTGCCGCGACCGAGGCGGAGATGACGGCAGCACCCAAGCCAGCCTCCGCGGCAGCGCGCACCGCCTCATTGGATGGAAGCTCCAATTGGACCCGCAAGGTCCCTGGCTTGATGCCGAGACCCGCCAACACGTTCTCGAAGACCGATCGCGTTCCAGATCCGGGCTCGCGCAGCACCCAGTCGCCTTTCCTCAGGTCGTCAGGCGTCAAGCGGGGGCGCCCGGCCCAGGGGTGCTCTGGCCCGACGACCATGACAATCTGATCTCGCGCGACCGCCATGCTGGCGAGATGCTCGTTGTCCACCGCCCCTTCGACGAAGCCGAGTTCCGACACCCCATGCTCGACGGCTGCCGCGACCTGCGCCGTATTCCCCATCGCCAGGCGGATCTGGATCTGCGGATAGGTCCGCTGGAAGGCGACGATGTGGCGGGGAAGCCAATAGCCGGCGATCGTCTGACTTGCCTGCACGGACAGCGTCCCCCGCTTCAAGCCGCCCAATTCGCCGAGAGCCAGCTCGGCCGCCTCGGCGCGCGCCAGCACGGCCCGCGCCTCCGCCAGGAAGACCTGACCGGCCTCTGTCAACTCGATGCGACGCCCGACGCGATTGAACAGCTTCGTGTCGTGCCGCGCCTCCAAAGCCGCAATCGCATGACTGGCCGCGGATTGCGCGAGATTCAAGGCGCGAGCGGCCTGCGTCACGTGCTGGCGCTCGGCGACCGCCACAAAGATGCGAAGTTGCTCGAGAGTCATAGCGACCTCCCTCGCCCACGACGATCAATCTAAGAACGAGATCATATGAAGCCAAAACATCTATTGGAAGGATCGACTGTGGAGGCGCAGATTCATGGTTAGTCATCCAGCGAATCGAGGTTGCCATGCGTCTCACAGCTTTCATCCTGTTCTCCGGGATCGCCCTGACCTCTTTGTCGGCTTGCGCCTCCGGCCCCGGCGATACCGCGACGGCCCAGCAGGCAAGCCTCACCCCTTGCCCCTGGCAACAGGGCTACCCAGACTGTCACGCCGACGACGCTTCGCCGTTCCACGGGTATTTAGTCGCGCGTCGTTAGCTCGCCAGCTCGAGCACGACGTCGACCAGGACTTTGGCGCCGGCGTCGAGATCGGCGGCGGATGTGTACTCCGCGACGTTGTGGGACAGGCCGCGGACACTCGGCACGAAGATCATGCCGGTGGGGCAGATACGCGCCAACATCTGCGCGTCATGGCCGGCGCCAGATGGCATGCGCCGACAGCGAAAGCCGCGGGCCCTCGCCTTGGCTTCGACCAGCGACACGATGGTGGGATCGAACTCCACCGGCTCGAAGCGCGCGAGGCGGCGCGACGCGGTGTCGACCTGCTCCCGCGCGCACACGCGCGTCACCAGGTCCGCCAGCTTCGCCTCCGCGTCTTTCAGGGCCGCCTCATCGGTGTTGCGCAAGTCGACGGTGAACGTGGCGCGCGAGGCCACCACGTTGACGAGATTGGGTGCCAGCTCGATCCGCCCGACTGTGCCGACCTGATTGCCACCCATCTCGGAAACGATCTCGCGCACGCCCGTGGCGATCGCGGTCGCGGCGTAGCCGGCGTCGCGACGCAAGCGCATCGGCGTGGTGCCGGCGTGATTGGACACGCCGGTGAGCGTGAACTCGGTCCACGAGATCCCTTGCACGCCCGTGACTGCGCCGATGGTCACGCCTTCGGCCTCGAGAATCGGCCCCTGCTCGATATGCAGCTCGACAAAGGCGGCCGGCCTCAGAAATCCCGGCGGCAGATCCCCGCGATAGCCGATCCGGGCCAGCTCATCGCCGAGCCCGCGTCCGTCGATCGAGGTGGCGGCATAGGCCTCGTTCAGGAACATACCGCCGACATAGACCAGGCTGCCCAGCATGTCCGGCTGAAAGCGCGAGCCCTCCTCGTTGGTGAAGAAAGCGACGGCGATCGGCCGGCGTGTCCGCACGCCGGCACGGTCCAAGGCGACACAGAGTTCGAGCCCGGCGAGCACGCCGAGATTGCCGTCATAGCGACCCCCGGTCCGCACCGTGTCGATATGCGAGCCGATCATCACCGGGGCCGTGTCTTCGGTACCCGCGCGCACGGCCACGACGTTGCCGATGGCATCGACGCCGACCCTCAGCCCAAGCTCTTTCATCCACCCGACCACGAGATCGCGGCCGGCCTTGTCCTCATCGGTGAGAGCCAGACGGGCGTTGCCGCCGCCCGGAATGGCGCCGATCGCCCCGAGGCGCTCCAGCCGATCGATCAGGCTGGCAGTGTCGATCTCGACGCGCGGCCCGGTCATGCGCTCCAGCCGCAATCGACCACGACATCCTGGCCCGTGATGCTGCGGCCGGATTCGCCGACCAGGAACAGCACGGCCTCGGCGACGTCGACGGCGGTCGCGACGCGGCGCAGCGGATGCTCGGCGGCAATCGCGTCCGCGCCGCGCGCGGCAATCGCCGCGTCGAGCGCCGGGCCTTCGACCAGGCCCGGGCAGACGGCATTGACGGTGATGTTATGGGCCCCAAGCTCGCGGGCAAAGCTCTTGGTGAGGCCGCGCAGACCCCATTTCGCGGCGGAATAGGCGGAGCGGCCTTCGCGGCCTCGGAGGCCATAGGTGCCGGCGATGTTGACGATGCGCCCGCCGCCCACGGCGATCATCCGGGGCACCGCGGCGCGCATGACCAGGAACGCGGATTTGAGATTGGCCTCGATCAGGGCATCGAAATCAGCCACGTCCATCTGCCAGCCGGCAGCGGCGATTCCGCCGGTGCCGCCGGCCGCGTTCACCAGAATGTCGACGCGGCCCAACCGACCCGCGAGATCGCCGACCGCCGCCGCGACCTGGGCGTCGTCGGTCACGTCGCCCTGCGCGACTTCGAGGCGGCGGCCGGACAGCGCCGGCCGCGCGCGCAGTGCCGCGAGTGCCGCCATGTCTCGGCCAATAAGCGCCAGATCGGCACCGGCGCCCGCGAGGGCCTCGACGATGGCAGGGCCCAGTCCCTTGGCCCCGCCCGTGACCAGTGCCACGCGACCCGCCAGAGTCACGCGTTCCTCCCTTCAGATTTGGATCAGCCCTTCAGCATCATGTCCATGTAGTGGTCGTAGCGCTCCTTCACGAAGCTGCTGGAGACCATGTGCTGCGACCAGAAGCCAATGAACGCCGCCCAGGCCGGATCGCCGTAGCGGATGGTCCAAGTGTTGGGAGAGACGGCGAAGGGATGGGCCTCGTCGAGCACGGCGGCCCAGGCGGCGTTGCGTTTGGCGAACACCACCACGTCGTTCTCGCCGTTCAGCCAGGCATCGGCGCGCTTGGTCCGCACCGGCTCGGCCGCAGTCAGGATGTTGCCGGTGGTGCTGATCATCTTCGCCTTGGGGAACATCTGGCGGGCGAGCGTCTCGGCACTCGTACCCGCATTGATCGAGAAGGTGACATCGGGGCTGTTGAGCTCGGCGGCGGTCTTCCACTTGCCGACATTGTCCTTGTGGATCAGTGCCAGGCTGCCGCGCGCCCACTGGGTCGGCACCGGGAACAGCACGGCGGTGGCCCGCGGGACGGTGTAGGTCATCGACGAGGCGAACAGGTCGAAATCGCCGCGCCGCAACGCCACGGTCGCGTCGTTCCACTGCACCTCCATGTACTCGCCCTTGACCTCGAGCTGTTTGCACAGCTCCTGTGCGACATCGTAGTAGATCCCCTGGAGGTCGCCGGTGCGCGCGTCCTTGTAGAACCACGGGCTGGTTTGGCCGTAGCCGATCTTGAGGACGCCCTCCTTGCGGACCTTCGACAGCACCGAGTTTGCATCGACCCCGCTGTCGATGAGCTGCGCCAGCGCCGGCGACGGCCCGGCGGCATCGGCGACCAGCGCCGCCCCGCCCGCACCCAGCGCCGACTTGAAGAACAGCCGCTTGCCGAGATCTGTCTTGATCCAATTCATCTCTGCCTCCTCTGATCCAGTTGATTCGACTCAGGCGAAACTCGCGCGCAGCCGGTCACAGGCGCGCTTCAGGCCGCTGGCGATGGCCAGTATGAACACGATATAGAGCAGCGCCACCAGCGACAGGATCTCGACCGGGTCGTTCCAGATCGAGGCGAGGCGCAGCGCCTGATACATGAGGTCGGGGACGGTGACGACGGAGACCAGAGTCGAGCACTTCACCACCACCACGAACTGATTGACGAACGATGGCGCCATCGCGAGCAGCGCCTGCGGCAGGACGATGCGCCGGAATGCCGTGACCCCGCCCATGCCGAGCGAGCGGGCCGCCTCGACCTGGCCGCGGTCGACGCCTTCGATGCCGGCGCGGAACGTCTCGGCGAGATAGCCGCTCGACTGCAGGGCCAACGCGATCCACGCCGCGGTGAAGAAATCCTTCGGCCAGCCGATGAGATCGATCCAGGCATAGCTCACCCACATCAGCTGGACGAAGATCGGCGTGTTGCGGCCGAAATCGATCCATAGCCGGGCCAGCCAGCGCAGCGGCCCGCCATAGAGCCGCAGGAGACAGACCACGAAGCCGGCGGCGGCCGCGACCGCGAACGAGATGAGGCAGATCTCGGTCGTCACCCGGATCCCGGCGAGGAGATTGGGAATGTTCGCGATGATGGCGCGGGTGAGAAAGTCCACTCACGCCTCCCGCCGGGTGCCAAGCCCGGCGCGCTCGACCAGCGACGTCAGGACGAAGATCAAGACGAAGAAGGAGATCGCGGCACCCGTGTAGAGCGGCATCGCCTTCATCTCCTGCTGGCTGACCATCTGTACCTGATACATGATGTCGGGGACGGCAATGACCGAGACCAGGGTGCTGGTCTTGAGCAACCCGATGCTCTGGCTCATCAGCTCGGGCGTCATGGTGCGAAACGCCTGCGGCAGGACGATCCGCACGAAGGTCAGCATCGAGCCCATGCCGAGCGCCCGGGCGGCCTCGACATGGCCGCGCGGCACCGCCTGGATGCCGGCGCGGAAGCTCTCGGCGAAATAGCCGCTGGCGACGATGCCCAGCGCCAGCGTCGCCGATACGATCGGATTGAAGTTGATCCGGATGCCGGTCGCCCAGCCGACCAGGAAGGGGGCCACGTTGTGGAACCAGATAAGGGCCACGTATTCCGGCGTCGCGCGGCAGAGCTCGACATAGGCGCCGCCGGCGCGTGCAAGGCCCTTCCATGGAGCCAGGCGGACGAGGCAGGCCACCAGGCCCAGCACAAGCCCGAGGACCAGCGACAGCACGAACACCAGCGCATTCACCTCGAGGCCGCGCCACAGCACCAGCCGGTATTCCCAGAACAGCGACAGGTCGAACGTCTCGCTCACCGCACGAACTCCGTGAGAAAGCGGCGGCAGCGTTCGCTCTGCGGCTGGGCGAAGACCCGGGCAGGCGGCCCATCCTCTTCGATGGCGCCATCGTGAAGGAACAGGATGCGGTCGGAGACGTCGCGGGCGAAAGCCATCTCGTGGGTGACCACGATCATCGTCGTCCCCTCGGCGGCGAGCGTGCGCATGACCTTGAGCACCTCGCCCGTGAGCTCGGGGTCGAGCGAGGATGTCGCCTCGTCGAACAACAGGATGTCGGGCTCCATGGCGAGCGCGCGGGCGATCGCGACGCGCTGTTGCTGGCCGCCGGAGAGACGCGCGGGATAGCGCCCGGCGAACAGGAGGAGTCCGACCTTGTCAAGGTAAGCCCGCGCCTTGTCGCGCGCCTCCGCCTTGGTGAGGCCGGCGACGCGGCGCGGCGCCTCCATCACATTGCCCTCGACCGTCATGTGGGGCCAGAGATTGAACTGCTGGAACACCATGCCGATGCGACGGCGCAGCGTGTTCGCTGCGGCCGCGGCAGGCAAGCGCAGGCTGCCGTCATGGCTCTTGCGAAATTCGACCGGCGCACCGCGGAAATGGATCTCGCCGGCGGACGGAATCTCCAGGAGGTTGACGCAGCGCAGGAGCGTGCTTTTGCCCGAACCGCTCGCGCCGATGATGCTGAGCACGGTCCCCTTCGGCAGGTCGAAGGATATGCCCTTGAGCACCGGCGTATCGCCGAAGCTCTTCTGCAAATCCACGACCCGAAGCAGCGCGTCCATTGCCGGTGTGCCCTCACCCATGGGCCGTCGAGCAAGCAAACCGCGGGCCACCGCCCGGCGGCCGGGAGGGCCCGGCAATCATGTCGCGGTCTCCGCATACACGTCGCGCAGGGCTGCCTGGTACGCGCTCAACGCGGCGGCGAGCGGATGCGGCCTGCGCCACTTGGCCCGCGCCTCGGCATCGACCGCGCCGGCGAGGGCGGCGAGATCGGCGGTGAGCAGCCGGCCGTCACGGGCGAGCGTGCGTCCGGCGACGACGGTCTCGACCAGGCGTGCCTGCGGGTCGAAACAGCCGGCCAGCGCGTTCAAGCCGGCCTCCGGGATCTCGACCACGTTCACATCGGCGGGCTCGCCCGGCGCGAACAGTCCGGCGGACAGGGGACGGCCGGCCAGCCGGGCACCGGCCATGCAGGCCATCGTCACGAAGTCGTGCGGCGAGAGTGCTGGCGCCAGGTCGGTGCCGCGGTAGAGGAGCTGCGCCAGCGCCAGATGGCGCAAGCCGTCTTCGCGATCCTCGAGTGGCATGGAATCGCAGCCGAGACCGAGGGCAACGCCGGCGCGCTTGAACGCCGCCGCGGGTGCGACTCCCGAGGACAGCCTGAGGTTCGAGGATGGACTGAGCACGATGGCCGCACCGCGCGCGGCCAGCAGGCCGGCTTCGCGCGGCGTCAGCCAGACCCCATGCGCGACCGTGAGCCGCTCCGACAACAGGCCGAGGCGGTCGAGATGTTCGACATAACCGCCGGGATACGCCGCATCGGCCCAGCGCCGCTGGCGCCGCGATTCCAGGAGGTGGGTGTGGATGCGGCGGCCGGAGGCGGCGGAAGCGGCGGCGACCCCCGACAACAGCGCGTCCGAGCACCACTGAGGGCCGACCGGCCCGAACTGGACGTCGACACCGGTTCCCTCCACACGTCGCGCCGTCTCGTCGACCAGCGCCACCTGTTCGGCGGGCTCGGGAACCGGCGCCGCCCAGATCGCCGCAACCCGGTCGCGCAGCTCCACCGGCACGCGGGCCAGCACGGCGTCGGACTTCCCGTAGGCCAGGCGATTGGCGTCTCGCAACGGCACGATGAACGCAAGGCGAATGCCGACGCGCTGGGCCGCGCGGGCGACCGCCGCCGCCTCGTCGGGAACGCGCCGCGGATCGAACGAGCCGTGAAAGTGAACGACCGTGCCGTAGCCTGCCTGAGCCAGCCGGCCGAAGGCAAGGGTCGCAGCGGTTTCGATATCGATCTCCGGCAGCAGCGCCAATGTGGGGATCCACAGCTCGAGCGGTGCATCCGGCGCCCCCCACTCGGCGGTCCGCAGCGCCCGGCCGTGGTCATGCGCGTTCACGAAGGCCGGCAGCAGGACGCGGTTGTGCGGTGCCTGCGGATCGGGCTCGCACGCCGTCACCAGCCCGTCGCGGATGTTGAGAGCCACACCGGCGTCGGTCGCCCAATGGCGACCGCGCAGACGCACAGCTGCGCCCGCCGGTGCCATCACGTCGCGGCCCCGGCGCTAACGCCCTGGTGGCGGACCTTCGCAGCCGATCGTCCGACCACCGTCCGGTAAAACTCCGGATCGGTATCGCCTTCGGAGTTGAACACCAGCGCCCGGCTATCGGGACCGAGCGATAGATGGCGCGCGAGGTCGGGGTCGCCGAGCACGCCCCACAATCCGGCAAGACCGACAGCGCCCGAATCGCCGGCGACGACCGGAGCATCCCCGGCCGGGGCATCGGCGAGAAGCCGCATCGCTTCCATCGTCGCGGCATCGGGAAGGCTCATGAAGTGATCGATGCCCGGCTGCACGATCGTCCACGCCAACAGCGACACCTCGCCGCAGGCGAGACCGGCCATGATGGTGTCGAGCGCACCCGTGATCGCGACGCGATGCCCGGCTTCGGCGCTCTGCAGAAGACAATCGGCCTTGTCCGGTTCGACACAGATCACGAGCGGGCGGGCGGCGCCATGACGCTGCCAGGAGCGGGCCGCGACCGCGGCGGCGAGACCGCCCACGCCCCCCTGGACGAAAATATGCGTGGGCGCCCGACGCATCTGGTCCAAGGCCTCGTCAACCATCACCATGTAGCCGAGCATGACGTCGCGCGGCACGTCGGTGTAACCGGGATAGGACGTATCGGACACGACAAAGCGGCCGTGGCGCTCCGCTTCGGCCGCCGCGGTGCGCACCGCGTCGTCATAGTTACCGGGGGCACGCACGACTGTGGCGCCGAAGCGTTCGATCGCGCGCACGCGCGCGACACTCACCCGCTCGTGAACGAAGATCACGCACCCGCAGCCGAACATCTCGGCCCCCCACGCGACGGAGCGGCCGTGATTGCCGTCGGTGGCGCAGGTGACAACGAGGTTGCGGGTGATCGCGTCCTCCGTCCCGGCGAGAAGTTCGGCCGTCGTGACGTCGCGACTGGTGGCGCGCCTGACCTCGCGTTTGAGGATGCAGGCCACCGCGTACGCGCCGCCCAGCGCCTTGAAGCTGCCGAGACCGAAGCGGCCGGATTCGTCCTTGAGGGCGATCCCGCCGATCCCGAAGGCCGCGGCGAGGCCCGGCATCTCGAGCAGCGGCGTGGGCGCATAGCCGGACCAAGTCGAGATCTCGGCCCTGGCGCCTGCGAAGGCCGCCGCATCGAGCACCGCCGCTTCACCACGGCCGTAAGGCCGCGCCCGCGTCGCCGCCCGGTTGGCCACGGCGCGGGTGACGGCGAAGGGCGGCGGCAGACGCAACGGCCGCCTCCGTCAGCTATCGAAGAAGTCGCGCTTGATCACGTCGGCCAGCCAATCGACGATGACCGCATAGCCCTTCTCGCCGGTCTCCACCTTGGCGAGCCGCGGATCGCCGATATGGCCGTGGGGCGTGTAGTCGCGGTAGCTGCGGGTCGCATAGTAGATGGCACCACCCGCCTTCACGTGCTCCGGCCCCTGCACCTTGCGCATGACCTCCTTGGGGATGTGATGGGCGGAGCCGCGCTCCGGATGCACGAGCTCGGGATGGGTGCAGAGCAGGCGCGACGTCTCGCCCTCGCCGCCATGCCCCTCGCCTTTCGTCGACGTCTGGATCGTGTGATAGACCTTGCTCAGCGGCGCGAGCCAGTTCAGCACCTGGGCGCGCGCGTCGGGTGTCGCATCCACGATCTCCTGCGCCGCCACCATCATCGACGGAAGATTGCCGTCGTGGCCGTGCACCAACGCGAAATTCCGGAAGCCGCCGGTATAGAGGCTCATGCACACTTCGCGCAGCACGGCGATGAAGGTGCGCGAGCTGAGCGATACGGTGCCAGGGAAGGCCATGTGGAAGCTCGAAGTGCCGAACGGAATCACCGGCCCGACGATGACGGGACAGCCGAGGCTCCCGAGCTTGAGTGCCGCGCGCCGGCAGATCTCGCGGCCTTCCATGCTGTCGGTGCCGAGCGGCAGATGCGGGCCGTGGTCTTCTGTGGCGCCGCAGGGGATGAGGATCGTCTTGGTGTGCAGGAGCGCCTCGCGCACCTCGGCGCCGCTCATCTCGGTCAGCGTCGCCGGACCCTTCTGCACATACAGACTGCGATCCGCCGCGTCCTTGTCCGGCATGAAGCTGTCAGCTCCTGATCCCCGTGTTGCAGCGCAATGTACGCCCCTGTCCAGCCGTTCGACAATCGGAAAAAATATTTGACACCCTGCGACCTGCCGACGAGGCTGCATGCTGCGATCCATCAACGACGCAGGGGACACATGGCTCAAGCAAGCGCAGCCTCAAAGACGCCGCGCCAGGGGCGACGGGGCGCGGCGACTCCGCCGGCCGACGCCGAGTTGGCGCTGCTGCGCCGCATCGCGGCGGCGGTCGCCAAGCTGCTGGCGCCGTACTGCGAAGTCGTGGTCCACGATTTTGCCGACCTCGAGCATTCGATCGTCCATCTCGAAGGCGACATCACCAATCGGGCCGTCGGCGGCGCCGCGACCGATCTCCTGATGCAGCGCGTGCGCGCCGGCGAAACGGCGGACGATCTGCACTGCTACCGCACGCGCGGACCCAGTAATGCGGCGATCAAGTCGAGCACCGTGTTCCTGCGCGATGGCGCCGGCGGATGCCGCGGCGCGTTCTGCATCAATCTCGACATCAGCGCGCTCGACGCGCTGCAGAACGCCTTGCACCAGCTGACCCGGACCGACACCGGCGACCAGGTCTCCGAGACCTTGTCCGACGACATCGAGCACACGGTAACGCAGGTCGTCGCCCAGACCGTGCGCACCATGGACATGCGGCTGCCGATCCTGGGCCGCGAGCAGAAGATCGCGCTCATCCGGCGGCTGGACGACAAGGGCGTCTTCCAGGTGCAGCGCGCGGTACCCCTCCTGGCGCGGACCTTCGGCTCGAGCCGTGCCACAATCTACAATTATTTGAAAGAGGCGCGCGGCGGGACGACGGCGAAAGCCGCGCGCGTCGCCCGGCGCGCACCGCGCCCTGCGATCGCGGTGCCGCCACGTCCGGGCAGGGAGAAGGGTCTTGGCTAAGTTTGACGTCGTGTTGAGCCCCAAGGCGCCGCAGCCAAGCAGCGCCTATAGCCAAGCGCTTGGCTGGGGCAATCTCCTCGTGACCTCGGGCTATCTCGGCACGCATCCCGACGGATCGGGCGTGGTCAAAGGCGGATTCGAGGCGGAGCTGCGACAGGCCCTCGATAACGTCACTGCGGTGCTGGCGGCCGCCGGCTGCACATGGTCGGACGTGATCCGCATCAACGCGTCGCTGGTCGAGGTGGGGCGCTTCGCCGAGATGGACCGCATCTTCCGCGATTATGCAAAGCCGCCCTACCCCACGCGCAACACCATCGGCGTGAAGGAGCTGTGGGGCGGGGCCCAGGTCGGGATCGACGTGTGGGCCATCCGTCCCTAGAGGAAGACAGCAAGGTTCTCGAGGAGCAGCACATGGCTGAGATGACAGATGTTCTGGGCTGCGTCGACGCGGACGAGATGCTGGCCCTCACGCGCAAGCTCATCTCAATCCGCTCGCCGTTGTGGGGCGAGAGCGAGCTTGCACGCTGGATCGCCGACTGGGCCCGGCAGCGCGGCTATGCGGTCGATGTCCAGACGGTGCCGACACCGAGCGGCGGGACGACGCACCAGGCGATCTGCACGCTCAAGGGGAGCGGCGGCGCTCCCAGCCTGATGTTGTGCGGCCACACGGACACGAGCGACTGGAACGGACGTCCCTTCCGCGAAGAGGAATGGACGCATGATCCCTATGCCGGCGACGTCCTGGACGGCATGCTCTACGGGCTGGGCGCCATCAACATGAAAGGCGGTCTCGCCGCGGTGATGATGGCCGCCGAGGCGGTGCGCCGGTCGGGCCGCAAGCTGACGGGTGATTTGATCGTCGCCGCGGTGGCCTCCGAGACCGGGGGCGGCGCCGGGGCGGTGCGCCTAGTCGACTCCGGCTTGCGCCCGGACTTCTGCATCGTCACCGAAGCAAGCAATCTCGATCTTGGGACGATCTCGGTCGGCTATGTGCAGGGAAAGCTGCGGATCAAAGGCGAGTTCAAGGCGCGCGTCCCCTACATCAATCCGATCGAGAAGGCGGCCAAGGTCGTGGCCGCGTTCGGTCCCGCCTACACGCCCTTGAAGCGGCGGGGCGACGGCGGCTGGCTCAGCTACACGCCGCATCCGCTGATCCCGGGCTTCCCGCGCATGGCCGTGCGCGGCATCGAACACTTCCAGGACGCGACGACCTTGAGCTTCGACATCCGCATCATTCCCGGCATGACCGAAGCCGGCGTCCGCACCGACCTCGTCCGGTTCCTCGACGCTATCGCCGCCCAGGACCCGGAGTTCAGATATGAGCTGATCGTCCCGGTCAGCGAGAAGCAGCCCAACATGCCGGCGCGCGACGCCACCTCCGACACCTCGCCGGTGGTCGCAGCACTGATCGCGGCCCATACGCAGGTCACCGGTGCGCGGCCGGTGGTGGGGGCCGGCCACCGCATTGGCGCCACCGCGGATACCTGCCACTTCAAAGGTGCCGGCATCACCTGCGCCGAGTACGGGCCGGGCTTCATCCCGGTCTGGCCGATGGTCGACGAATGCATCGAGGTCGCGCAAATCGTGACCGCCACCAAGGCGCTGGCGCTGACGGCGGCGAAGCTGACCGCTTCCTAGGCCGCCTGGACGGCCAGCGTTCCCGAACGGCCGTCGACGCGGCCGGCGATCAGGTCGGAGACGGGAATATCGCCGCGACGCTCCAGAGCGCGGCGCGCCTCGTCGGCCAGCAGGGTGAATGCGACGCCGTCGCGGCGCGCGGCGTCGAGGAAATTCTCGAACCACCGGCGATACGCCATGCCCTCGAGCTCGGCATGCACGGTCATGACGTTCAGCCGATCCGGGTCCAGCCAGCGCCGGTACGCCTCGACGAGGCCCGCCGTCGGATAGTCGGGCCGGCCGAGAAGCTCGTCCAGGGTCGGCAACGTCGTCGGGATCTGAAGGGTCGCGAACGTCCGGTCGCCGACGCGCGGAAAGAACGGCACCGTGCCGCGCGTGTCGCTGGCGTAGTCGAACCCGGCCGCGTCATACGCGGCGAGGCTTTTCGCGTCTGCCTGCCAGCCGGCCGCCCCGGCCGTGCGGGCATCGAACCCGAAGACGGTCCGAAAGGCGCGCTGGGCCTTGGCGAGCTCGGCCCCGACCTCGGCCGTGCTCATGCCGGCCAGCCCGTCCTGCCAGCGGACATGGTCCCAGCAGTGGATGCCGACCTCGTGCCCCTGGCGATGCACCTCGCGCATTGCCGCGGCGTTGCGCGCCGCGATGTCGGGTCCCGGCCACAGCACGCCGTTCATCAACGTGCGCCAGCCATAAACCGACACCACGCTGGTGCGGCTGACCTTGCTGAAGAAGCCCGGCCGGAAGACGCGGCGGATGGCACGGCCGGTGTTGTCGGGACCGAGCGAGAACAGGAACGTCGCCCGGATGCCGCGGTCGGCCAGGAGGCGGGTAAGCGCCGGCACCCCGTCGCGGGTGCCACGGTCGGTATCGACGTCGACCTTGATGGCGAGGTGCGGAGCGCTCATGCGCCTTCGCTCCTACCGGAGCTCCGGCGCACGGGAGTCGCCCGCCGTAGCTTTAGTGAAGGCGGGCTCATGCGCGCCGGATGGGATTCCCGCTAGCGGCTGGACATGTCGAGGTCGCCCGTCTCCGGGTGCTTCGACACGAGATAATAGTCGAGCGTCTTGCGGACGGCGGTCTCGAGGTCCGTGCTCGGCGCCCAGCCGAGATAGCGCTCGGCGTTGCGCACCGACGGCACGCGCAGCGTGATGTCCTGGTAGCCCTTGCCGTAATAGTCGTCCGCGGCGACAGAGACGATCTTCATCTCCCTGGCGACGTTCTCGTAGCCCGCATAGCGCGAGATCATCTTGACCAGAAGCTCGGCCAGCTGGCGGATCGAGACGTCGTTTCTGGCGTCGCCGATGTTGAAGATGTGCTTGGAGGCTTGGCCGCCTTTGTTCTCGATGATGCGGATCAGCGCGTCGATGGCGTCGTCGATATAGAGGAAGCAGCGGCGCTGGCCGCCCCCGTCGACGAGCTGGATGTTCTCCCGCCGGATGATGTTGCCGATGAACTGGGTGAGCACGCGCGAGCTGCCCTCCTTCGCCGCCCAGATGTTGTCGAGCCGGGGGCCGATCCAGTTGAACGGGCGGAACAGCGTGTAGTCGAGCTTGCCCTCTTCGCCGTAGGCGTAGATCACGCGATCCAGCAGCTGCTTGCTGCAGGCGTAGATCCAGCGCTGCTTGGCCACCGGGCCGAGGACGAGGTTCGATGTCTCCTCGTCGAACTCGGACTCGGTGTTCATGCCGTACACTTCCGAGGTCGACGGGAAGACGACGCGCTTGCCATAGCGCACGCAGTCGCGGATCACCTTGAGGTTGGCTTCGAAATCGAGCTCGAACACCCGCAGCGGCTCGCGGACATAGGTCGCCGGCGTCGCGATCGCGACCAACGGGATCACCACGTCGCATTTCTTGACGTGGTACTCGATCCACTCGCGATTGATGGTGATGTCGCCCTCGACGAAGGTGAAGTTCTTCTGCCCGAGGCAGCCGTCGAGCTTGTCGGACTGGATGTCCATGGCGAACACCGACCAGTCCCGGTTGCGCAGGATGTACTCGGACAGGTGGCTGCCGATGAACCCATTGGCGCCGAGGAGCAGGATCTTCAGTGACACGATGCGGTCTTTCGCCGGATGTTACGGGCTGCGCACAGTAGTGATTAGCCGAGAACTTCGCCGGGCTTCAAGCTCGCCGTGCCGCTGCCGGCCCAGTCCGTCTCCACCAGCTCCACGGCCCCCTCGCCCGCCGCCACGATCAGCGGTTTGGCCGATACTATCTCGCCCGGGGCCCCGCCGCCGCGGCCCATCGCGCCGGCCGGGGCCAGTCGGGCGCTCCACACCATGAGCCGGCGCCCGGCGTGGTCGCTGAACGCCCCCGGATAGGGCTTCGCCACGGCGCGGACCAGGTCGACGATCTGGCGCGCGGGCTGGCGCCAGTCGATCCGGCCGTCGTCGGGCCGCCGGCCGCCGAAATAGGTCGCCTGCGACTCGTCCTGCGGCCGCTTGGGCGCCGCGCCGGCCTTCAGCGCGTCGAGCTGGCGCTCCAGCACCCGGCGCGCCGCAGGGACGAGGCGCTTCATCACGTCGTAGGCCGTGTCATGCGGGCCGATGGCGACCGGTTCCTGGTCGACGATGTCGCCCGCATCGGCCTTGGCGACCATGTGGTGCAGGGTCACGCCGGTCCGGGTCTCGCCGTGCAGGACCGCCCAGTTCACCGGCGCCTTGCCGCGATAACGCGGCAGCAGCGAGCCGTGCATGTTGAAGGCGCCGCGCGCCGCGGCGCCGAGCACCGCCATCGGGATCATGCGCCGGTAGTAGAAGGAGAAGATCAGATCGGGCGCCATCGCCTGGATGAGCCGCGCGCCCTCGCTGTCGCGGGTCGGCTCGTCGAACCGCACCTGGAGCCGGTGCCGGTGCGCGAGATCCGCGACCGAGCGGAACCAGCGGGTCTCGCCGGGATCGTCCTCATGCGTGAAGACGACACGCACCCGCTCGCGCCTGGCTATGAGGAGGTCGAGGCATTCATAACCGACGTCGCTATATGCGAAGACGACGATCCCGCCCGCAGCCGCTTGGTCAGGACTCGCCGATGCGCTCATGGACAGCCTGCACCTGATAGGCCGGTCGGCGCCGCACCTCCTGATAGATGCGGCCGACATATTCGCCGACGATGCCGAGGCCGGAAATGCCGATGCCGATCAGGAAATAGAGGATGCCGAAAAGCGTGAACACGCCTTCGACCTCCGGGCCGACGAATAGCCGCCGCAGGGCGAGGTAGACGACCAGCAGCAGCGCCAGTGCGGCCACGGCGAGCCCGAACACGGTGAACATCTGCAGCGGCACCAGGGTGAACCCCGTCATCAAGTCGAAATTGAGCCGGATCAGCCGATACAGGTTGTATTTCGACACGCCCAGGGTGCGCGGCGCGTGCTTGACCTCGACCTCGGTCGGGTGCGCGGCAAAATGCTGCGCCAGCGCCGGGATGTAGATCGCGCTTTCCCGGCTCATGACGATCTGCTGCACGATCTCGGCGCGATAGGCGCGCAGCATGCAGCCGTGATCCTTCATCTCGATCCCGGTGGTCGCCGCGCGCAGGTGGTTGATGATCCGCGACGGGAAGGTGCGCAGGATCGAATCCTGGCGCTGGGCGCGATAGCCGCCGGCGACGTCATGCCCCTGCTCGATCGCGGCGACCAGCTTCGGGATCTCCTCGGGCGGGTTCTGCAGATCGGCGTCGAGGGTGACGATCACGTCGCCGCGCACGCGCTCGAACGCCGCCATGATCGCCTGGTGCTGACCCGAATTGCGCCTGAGCAGGATGACCCGCACGTGATCCGGCCGCGCCTGGTGAAACCCGATCAGGATGTCGCGCGAGCCGTCGCGGCTGCCGTCATCTGTGAACAGCACCTCGAACGGCTTGCCCTGCGCATCAAGCGTGGTCATCAGCCGCTCGAACAGCGGCCGCAGATTCTCGGCCTCGTTGTAGACCGGGATCACGACGCTGATATAAGGCTTCGGCTGCGCCATGGCCAATTAGGGCTCGCGCCTGAACGCTGATCCGGCGCTGGGAGCCACCCCCCACCCTCGCCCTCCCCCGCAAGGGGGGAGGGAATAGGAGGGCGAGAAAAAATACTCCCTCCCCCTTGAGGGGGGAGTGTTGGGGTGGGAGTGGGGCCACATGAAGCTCACCGCCACCCTCGTCAGCGCCGCGCCGACGTGAAGATATCGCGCATGGCCGCGACCACGCGGTCCTGCTCGGCCGTCGTCATGGTCGGGAACAGCGGCAGGCTCACGATCGACGCGCCGATGCGCTCGGCGTGCGGGAAATCGCCCGGCTTGAAGCCATAGCGCTCGCGATAATAGGAGAACAGATGGGCGGCCGTGTAATGCACGCCGACGCCGATGTTGCGCTCCTTCATCGCGGCGACGAAGCTGTCGCGGTCGATACCGCAGGCGGCGTCTTCGATCAGGACCGTATAGAGATGCCAGGCATGGCGGTGCGCGAAGGGGGCGGGAAGCGGCCGGGTCAGCGAATTCCAGTCGGCGAAGAGCTGCTCGTAACGCGCCGCGAGCTTCCGCCGCGCCTCGATGAACCCGTCCAGCCGCATCAGCTGATGCAGGCCGATCGCCGCCTGGATATCCATCATGTTGTATTTGAAGCCGGGAGCGACGACGTCGTAGACCTGACTGCCGGCCTTGGAGAAGCGGTTGAACGCGTCGCGGTCGATGCCGTGGAAGCGCTGCACCGAAGCGGCCTTGGCGAGTGCCGCGTCGCGCGTCGCGATCACCCCGCCCTCACCCGTCGTCATGTTCTTGTTGGGGTGAAAGCTGAACACCTGGGTGTCGCCGAAACTGCCGAGCCGCCGGCCCTTGTAGTCGGTGTGGATCGCGTGCGCGCAGTCCTCGATGATGCGCAGCCCGTGCTTCTCGGCGAGCGCATTGAGCGGATCGAGGTCGACCGGGAGCCCAGCGAAATGCACGGGCATGATCGCCTTGGTGCGCGGTCCGATCGCCTTGGCGACGCGGTCCACGTCGATGTTGAAGGTGGCGGGGTTGACGTCGACCAGCACCGGCGTGCCGCCGCCGAGCACGATCGTGTTCAAGGTCGCGGCGAAGGTCAGCGGGGTGGTGATGACCTCGTCGCCCGGCTGAAGCCCGAGCGCCAAGGTCGCCAGATGCAGGCCCGCGGTGGCCGACGAGACGGCCAGCACATGCGGAGCTCCGAGATACTCCTGGAGCGCCGCCTCGAAGCGCTGCACGCGCGGTCCGGTGGTGAGCCAGCCGGACTTCAGCACGGCGACGACCTCGTCGATCTCGCCGTCCTGCAGATCGGGCCGGGAAAAGGCCAGAAACGGGGCTGAGGAGTCGTTGCTCATCGTGGCCTTTGATCGGGTGAGCGCGCGATGGGGCGGACCATACTACGGCTGCAACGCGCTCACAATGTTGGGAGATTCGCCGGTCTGGCCCGGCGACCGGTTGGCGATCAGCACGTCGGAGCGCGTGCGCGCCAGCTCGACCGTCGCGGCCCGCCGGTCGCCCGGCAGTGCCTCGTATCTCGGCAGCGGCACGACCGCGTACATGGCCCGGTCCGGGCGCCGCCAGCGCCGCCAGAACTCGTTCTCGTCGATCATCCAGCCGCTCACGTCCTCGACCGAGCGGCCGAAATCGAGCTCGCCCCCGCCCGCTCCGGCGACCGTGACCAACCTGTCCAGGTAGAACGGTAGGTCCTGGTAATAGGCGTAGAGCGACGCGACCTCATCGCCGGGCTTGAGGCGCGCTTCGAGCATGGCGATGAACGGCTTGGTCGAGCGCGGCTGAACCTCGCCCGTGATCCGGTCAGCGACGAGACCGAAGGCCGCCGCGGCGACCAGCACGATCGCCACGGCCGCGTGGGTCTGGCCGCGCCACCCCGTCCACCCGACGATCGCAGCCACCGCCACGAATCCCGCGGCCAAGCCGGGCAGATATGGGAACGCCGGTGCCGCTTCGGCCAGATGCCGCGCCGCGATGAACGTCTCGGGAGAGATGTCCAGCCACATTCCGGCGGCGGCCACCACCATGAGCAAGATCGCAAGCGCCACGAAGCCGCGCTTCAGGGACTGCGACGCTTCGGTCAGGGCCGTGTCCAGCCAGGCGCCGAGCAGCAGGGCCAGCGGCGGGAAGAACGGCAGCGCATACGGGATCAGCTTCGAATGCGACGCCGAGAAGAACAGGAACGGCAATGCGAACCAGAGCAGGATGAACAGATCGTCGGCATTGCCGGCGCGCCATCGCCGGACGGAGTCCAGGACGGCCGACGGCAGGAAGACGCACCACGGCAGCCAGCCGGCGATCAGGATCGGCACGAAAAACCAGGCCGGCTGATTGCGGCCCGCCTCGGGGGTGACGAACCGCAACACATGCTCGTGGACGAAGTAGAACCAGAAGAACTCGGGGTTCGCGAGCCCGACCACCACGTGCCAGGGAGCGGCGATGGCCAGGAACAGCACGGTGCCGGACACCAGCCGGACATGGCACAGCTCCGCCCAGCGCGCCGTGATCAGCAGCCAGGTGAACACCACGAGGCCGGGCAGCACGATGCCGATCAGTCCCTTGGTCATTGTCGCCAGCGCCGCCGCGGCATACATGAGATACATCGCGCGCACCCGCGCGGGACTGCCCGGCGGGGCGCGAATGCCGAGCAGGAACGCCAGGGACGCGCCGGTCAGGAAGACCGCGACAGGCATGTCGAGCAGGGTCTGCCGCGACAGCTCGAAATAGAGCAGCGCCGTCGCCAAGGTTCCGGCCGCGAGCAGCCCGGCGCGGCGGGTCCACAATCGACGCGCGGCGACGTAGACCAGCAGGCATCCGCCGAGACCGAAGGCGGCCGTCGGCAGCCGGACCGCGAATTCCGAGCGACCGAAGGCGGCCTCGGACAGCGCCACCAACCAGTACATCAGCGGCGGCTTCTCGAAATATTTGACACCGTTCAGGCGCGGCGTCAGCCAGTCGCCGGTGGCCAGCATCTCGCGCGGGATCTCGGCGTAGCGCGCCTCGCTCGGCACGGCGAGCGGCCGATGGCCGAGCAGCGCCAGATACACGGCCCCGATCAGGACTGTCAGCAGCAGGAGATCGGCGGCGATGCTGTGCCGTCCGCCAGCGGATGTGGATTGCAACGCGAGACTCCGCGCGATTCGGGCGAGTACGGGCGCCAGCATGCCCGGCGCCCGGCCCCGCGTCCACGAGCTCAGGTGCTGGTATCGGCCCTCGCGGCGGCCTCGACCCCGCCCGCCTTGACGATGAATTCCGCGATCTCGGCGACGCCCCGGTTCGCCTTGAGGTTGGTGAACAGGAACGGCCGTTCGCCGCGCATCTTGCGCGCATCGCGATCCATCACCTCGAGGCTAGCGCCTACCAGCGGCGCCAGGTCGATCTTGTTGATCACCAGCAGGTCGGAGCGGGTGATCCCCGGCCCGCCCTTGCGCGGGATCTTGTCGCCGGCCGAGACGTCGATCACGTAGATGGTGAGATCGGCGAGCTCGGGGCTGAAGGTCGCGGCAAGATTATCGCCGCCGGATTCGACGAAGACGATGTCGAGACCCGGATAGCGGCGGCTCATCTCGGCGACCGCGGCGAGGTTGATCGAGGCATCCTCGCGGATCGCGGTGTGCGGACAGCCGCCGGTCTCCACCCCGCGGATCCGCTCCGGGGCGAGGGCGCCGGAGCGGGTCAGGAACTCCGCATCCTCCTTGGTATAGATG
>DASWFO010000153.1:0-2527 GCA_036394195.1 Alphaproteobacteria bacterium
GAAGTCCCGGCCTCGCCCATTCCGCCTGGCGCCTCCGGGCTCTGGACGATGTGGACCTCGATGGCCGGCGCCTCATTCATGCGCAGGATCTGATAAGTATCGAAATTGGCTTGCTCGACGCGGCCGTCTTTCAGGGTGATCTCGCCATAGAGCGCCGCCGTGATGCCGAACATGACCGCGCTCTGGATCTGCGCCCGGACGGTATCGGGATTGACGACGGTGCCGCAATCGACCGCGCAGACAACGCGTCGGACACGAACCGCTCCCTCCCTCGACACCTCGACCTCAGCGACTTGCGCCAGATAGGTCGCAAAGACGAACTGAACGGCGATGCCACGGCCGACCCTGTCAGGCAACGACTTCCCCCACCCGGCCTTTTCCGCGGCGAGCGCGAGCACGGCTTTGGCGCGCGGCGACTTGTCGAGCAGAGCCCGCCGATAGGCGACAGCATCCTGCTTCGCCGCGGCCGCCAGTTCGTCCAAGAAGCTTTCGGTCACAAAAACGTTGTGCGACGGCCCGACGCTGCGCCAGAACGCGGTCGGAATGCCCGGGGGCTCCACCCGCTGATACTCGACGCGCAGATTCGGCAGGGCATAGACCAGATCGATCGCGCCCTCGGTGGTGTCGGGGTCGAGACCATTGGTGAACAATGGAGGGGCCCATCTCGCGATGATGGAGGAGCCCGCAAAGCGATGGTTCCAGGCGATGGGCATTCCTTTCCCATCGAGACCGGCAGCGATCCGGTCGAAGAAACAGGGCCGGTACATGTCGTGCTGGATATCTTCCTCGCGGGTCCAGACGACCTTGACTGGACCATCGACGTGTTTGGCGATCTCGACGGCGCGAATGACGCCATCGATCTCCAGGCGGCGACCGAAGCCGCCACCGATCAGATGATTGTGGACCACGACCTTGTCCAACGGCAGGCCCGCGGTCGTCGCCGCCGCCGCCTGGGCTCGTGCGAGGACCTGGTTGCCGACCCAGACTTCGCAGCCGTCCTTGCGGACATCAACGGTGCAGTTCATCGGCTCCATCGTGGCGTGGGCGAGGAACGGAACCTGATAAGTCGCCTCGACCTTGGTGACAGCGCTCGCCATGGCCTTATCGACATCGCCGATATTCTGCGCCACGGCGCCAGGCTTCTGCGTCGCCCGCTCGAGCTCATGCAGGATGTCGTCCGTGTCGAGCCTGGCGTGCGGACCCGCGTCCCATTCGATCACCAGGGCCGCCAGCCCTTTCTTCGCAGCCCCCATATGGTCGGCCACGACGGCGACGGCGTCGTCGAGCCGGACGATCTGACGCACGCCCTTGACGGCCTTGGCCGCCGCATCATCCACGCTCTTCACGCGACCGCCGAACACGGGCGATTGTGCCAGGGTCGCGATCTTGACGCCCGGCGGCCGAACGTCGATGCCGTAGACCGCCGTTCCGTTGACCTTCGCCGGCGCGTCCAGCCGCTTGGCGGGGGTGCCGATGAGTTTGAAATCCTGCGGTCGTTTGAGCGCCACGTTTGCGGGGACAGGCAAGCGGGCGGCGGCGGCGGCAAGTTCGCCATAGCCGATGCTTCGCCCGGTCGGCGCGTGAAGCACTGCGCCGTTTTGCGCGCGGCAGGACGTTGGATCGACATTCCAGCGCTTTGCCGCCGCCGACACCAGCATGGTTCTGGCGGTCGCACCGGCTTGGCGCATGGGCTGCCACGCCGCGCGGATCGCGTTCGAGTTGCCGGTGGCCTGGATGCCGCCCAGCAGGGGATTGCCATAGAGCTTTTCGTTGGGCGGCGCATGTTCCAGCCGCACCTGTTTCAGGTCCACCTCCAGCTCTTCGGCGATCAGCATCGGGATCGCGGTATAGGTGCCCTGGCCCATCTCGACATAGGGCATGGTCAGGACAATCCGGCCATCGCCTCCGATGTGGATGAAAGCGTTGGGCGCGAAGCCATCGGCGCCGGCCGCCTCGGCATCGCCGGTTGCGAACGGCAGGCTCAGGCTGAGTATCAGGCCGCCGCCCGCGGCCGCTCCGGCCTGCAGGAAGCCGCGCCGGGAGAGACCGCTCCCTGAGGACGACCGACCGGAGCCAGCGGCGGGCGAAGTGAGGTGATCGCGGATCATGGTCAGCCTCCCCGTCCGTTCGATTGCGCGGCCTCTTTGATCGCTTCGCGAATGCGGACATAGGTCCCACAGCGACAGATGTTGCCGGACATCGCGTCGTCGATCGCTGCGTCAGTGGGATGGGGATTACTCGCGAGGAGCGCCGAAGCAGACATGATCTGGCCCGACTGGCAGTAGCCGCACTGAGCGACCTCGCGGTCGAGCCAGGCCTTCTGGATCTTGGCACCCGCGGCAGTCGCGCCGACTGCCTCTATCGTGGTGATCACCGATTTGCCGATACTATCAACGGGGGTGATACAGGACCGCGTCGCCTCTCCGTCGATATGCACGGTGCAGGCGCCGCAGAGCGCCATGCCGCAGCCGAATTTCGTGCCGGTCATGCCGAGCACGTCGCGCAGCACCCATAGCAGAGGCGTATC
>DASWFO010000154.1:0-60888 GCA_036394195.1 Alphaproteobacteria bacterium
CGCGAGGTCATGTCGAAGGGCATTACCTGGTGCTTCGACGACCAGGAGCTCGATGAAGCGTGCCAGCTCATGGGGCAGAAGCAGATTCATCATCTGCCGGTCCTGAGCCGCCAAAAACGCATGGTCGGGATTCTGTCGCTGGGCGATATCGCGCTGAAGGGGTCGCAACGCATGTTCAGCGAAATCTGCAAGCTGGCGTCACGTGACGCCGAGCGCCACGCGGGCCAAGTGGCTCACTGACAGAAGTCGGGCGGTGACGTCCAGGACGTCACCGCCTTTTTGTTCGAAACCTCTTATCCGATGTGTTGCCTTAAAAAGGCGACCGCGCGCTCGCGGGCGAGCTTGGCGCTGGGCTCGTGCCAGCTGCCGCGCTCGTCGCAGTTGAACCCGTGCCCCGCCGGATACACCTGAAGCTCGACCTTCGCACCTTGGGCGGCGCGGATCTTGCCGAGATCCGACAGCGGGATCGCGTGGTCGGTCTCGCCGAAATGCATCTGCACCGGGCAGTTCGGCTTCTCCTCGGCGAACTGCGCGATCTGGCCGCCATAGAAGCAGACCGAGGCGGCGAAATCGTTGAACCGCGTGGCGCCGAGCCAGGCGACCGAGCCGCCGAAGCAGTAGCCGATGATGCCGGTCTTGCCGGAGCCGCGGAGCGCGTCCTTGGCCGCCGCGACATCAGCCAGGATCTGATCCCAGTTGATCTTGCCGCGGATCTCGCGGCCCTTGGCGATGTCGGCCTCACTGTAGCCGAGCTGGATGTCCTTGCCGACACGGTCGAACATGGCCGGTGCGACCACGTGATAACCTTCCGCGGCATAGATGTCCGACGTCTTCCGCATGTGCTGGTTGACGCCGAAGATCTCCTGGATCATCACCAGCCCGCCGCGCGCCTTGCCCGCCGGTTTGGCTTCATAGGCCGTGAGCTTGAAGCCGTCTTTCGCCGTCAGGTTGATCGTCTGTCCCATGGTGGTTCTCTCTCTCCCGGGTGAACAGTGGAATTTTCTAGCAGCCCGAGGGCGCCGCTGGCAAATCGCCGGACCAGCGCGCGCGTCGTCCCGTCATAGCTTTCGGTTGCGAAGCACATAGTCGGTGATCTGCGTCGCCGTTTCGCGGATCGCTTCGCGGGACGTGCCGGCAAAGACATCTCCGCCCGAGGACAGGCCGGTGGCGATGATTTCGGCGAGAAGATTTCCGGTTTTGCTGTCGACGATTTTCACGTCGGCCTGCACTTTCGCCTGCCCGGCGAGCCCCCCCAACAAGATCCGGCCGGCTTGCGATACATCATTCGCTTCCGTCAGTTTCGCCTCAATGCGGACATCCGCCGGCTCCGGCCCTAATTTGACGGCGCGGAAAACGCGTTTCGAGATGATCTGATTGACGATCTCGGTTTGTAGCTCCGCAGCGATCTTGTCGCCGCCGGAAATGGCGCTCGTGACCGTCACCTCTGCCACGCCGCGGCTGTCGATCTCAGCGCGCGCCGGAGTTACTTGGGACGTAGAGCCGCTTCCGGCGCACGCTGATAGCGCGCAGCCCAGCAATACGACCCCGAATATGTTGCGCATGGTCCCCCTCCCTCGAACAACAATCGTTGCAAGCTTCAGCACATCGGTTAAATGGCGGCAGCCGCTGCTCACACGTTGAACCGGAACAGCATCACGTCGCCGTCCTTGACGACGTAATCGCGGCCTTCCTGGCGCATCTTGCCGGCGTCCTTCGCCCCCTGCTCGCCGTTGCACGCGACGTAATCGTCGTACGAGATCGTCTCGGCGCAGATGAAGCCGCGCTCGAAGTCGGTATGGATGACGCCGGCGGCTTCGGGCGCCGTGGCGCCGCGCCGGACGGTCCAGGCGCGCGCCTCCTTCGGCCCGGCGGTGAAGAACGTGATCAGGTCGAGCAGCGCGTACCCAGCGCGGATCACCCGCGCCAGGCCGGTCTCGGTGAGCCCGAGGCTGCTCAGGAATTCGCCGCGCTCGCCCTCGGGCAGCTGTGCCACCTCGGACTCGATCGCCGCCGACACCACGACCGCCGAGGCGCCCTCGGCTTTCGTCCGCGCCGCGACCTTGGCCGACAGCGCATTGCCCGAAGCGGCCGACGCCTCCTCGACATTGCAGACATAGAGCACGGGCTTCGCGGTCAGCAGCTGCATCTGCTGGAACACCGGGATCTGTTCCGGCGCCGGCTTGAACATCCGCGCCGGCTTGCCGTCGCGCAGCAGGGCCAGGACCGGCTCCATCACGTCGACTTGCGCCTTCGCCTCCTTGTCGCCGCCACGCGCTTTCTTGATCGCATTGGCGTGGCGCTTCTCGAGGCTGTCGAGGTCGGCCAGCATCAGCTCGGTCTCGACGGTTTCGGCGTCGCGCAGCGGGTCGACCGAGCCCTCGACATGGGTGACGTCGCCGCCTTCGAAGCAGCGCAGCACATGCGCGATCGCATCGACCTCGCGGATATGGGCGAGAAACTGGTTGCCGAGCCCTTCGCCCTTGGAGGCGCCGCGCACCAGGCCGGCGATGTCGACGAACTCCAGCTGTGTGGCGACGATCTTCGCCGACTTGGCGATGGCGGCCAGCTTGTCGAGGCGGGCGTCCGGCACCGGCACGCGCCCGACATTCGGCTCGATGGTGCAGAACGGATAGTTCGCGGCCGCGGCCGCCGCCGTCGCGGTCAGCGCGTTGAAGAGAGTCGATTTGCCGACATTCGGCAGGCCGACGATGCCGCAGCGAAAGCCCATGGGATCCTGTTCAGTCTTTAGCGGCGGCGGGTTTTTCGGGTTTCGGCGCGGGCGGCTTCATCACAAGGCTGACGCGGTTGGCGAACCGTGTGTCATCGCCCTTGACCAGCAACGGCAGGTGCTCGGCGACCGCGTCCACGAGCGTCTCGACCCACGGCCGGTCGGCTTTGGGGAAATCCCGCAGCACGTAATTCGACACCGCCTCCGGGTCCGCCTCGGTCAGTGCCCGGTCCGGACGCCCGACTCCGAGCCGCACGCGCCAGTAGGCGTTGCCGAACTCGGCGTCGATGGAGCGGAGACCGTTATGCCCGGCATGGCCACCGCCCTGCTTCACGCGCAGCTTGCCCGGCGCCAGTTCGATCTCGTCGTGGATCACGATCGTGTCTGCCTCGGGAATCTTGTAGAACCGCGCCGCGGCGGCGACCGCGCGCCCGGACTCGTTCATGTAGGTCATCGGCCTCAACAACAACACCCGCTCGCCGCCCACCTCGCCTTCGGCGATCTCGCTCTCGAAGCGCTTGCGCCACGGGCCGAAGCCGTAGCGGCGGTGGACCGCGTCGGCCACCATGAAGCCGATATTGTGCCGATGGTGGGCGTAACCGGAGCCGGGATTGCCCAGCCCGACGAGCAGGCGCATCCCGGCCTCCGGTGTCGCAGGTTACTTCTTTGCGGCGGGCTTCTTGTCGCCAGCCGCTGCCGGCTTGGCGGCGCCCGCAGCGGGTGCGGCGCCCTTTGCGGGTGCCCCCGCGGCAGCCGGCGCTCCGGCGGCCGGCGCTCCCGCGGCCGGAGCCGCACCCGGTGCGGCTCCCGGTGCCGCGGCGGCACCTTCGACCGGTGCGGCAGCGGCAGCTGCTGCAGCCGCTTCGGCGGCTTCTTCCTCGGCCGTCTTCAGCACGCTGGGCGCCGCGACCGCCGCGATGGTGAAGTCGCGGTTGGAGATCGTCGGCTTCACCCCTTCGGGCAGTTTGACCGCGCTGATGTGGATGCTGTCGCCGATGTCGAGCCCATCGAGGTCGATCGTGAAGAACTGCGGAATGTTGTCGACGCTGCAGTACACCTCGATGGTGTGGCGCACCACGTTGAGCACGCCGCCGCGCTTCAAGCCCGGCGACTTGTCCTGGTTGATAAACTTGACCGGGACGCCGATGCGGATCCGCGTCTTCTCGCCGACCCGCATGAAATCCACGTGCTCGGCCCAGTCGGTGACCGGGTGGAACTGCACGTCGCGCGCCAGGGCCCGCTGCACCTTGCCGCCGACCTCGACGTCGAACAGGCGGGTGAAGAAGCCGGGCTTCTGGATCTCGATTTCGAGGATCTTGGGATCGAGATCGATCAGTTCGGGCGAGGCCTTTTCGCCGTAAATCACGCCCGGCACGCGGCCGGAGCGACGAACGGCGCGGGCGGCCCCCTTTCCAGCCCGCTCTCGCGGCTGGGCCGCGATCTTGGTTGCATCGACCATTGACTCTCTCTCCTCTTCAAAAGAGCGCCGGCCTCCAGGGGTGCCGCGCGCCGTTGCAAAATCCTTCCGCTCAGTCGAACAGGCTCGAGACCGAGCGCTCTTCGCTGATGCGCTTGATGGCCTCGGCCATCAGCGGCGCAATGGTGATCTGGCGGATGTTGTGGCACACGCGCACCGCTTCGGTCGCCTGGATGCTGTCGGTGACGACCAGCTCCTTCAGCGGCGAGGACGCGACTCTGGCGACAGCACCGCCCGAGAACACGCCGTGCGTGACATAAGCGGCGACCGATTCGGCGCCCGCTTCCATCAACGCCTCGGCGGCGTTGCACAGGGTGCCGGCCGAATCCACGATGTCGTCGGCGAGAATGCAGGTGCGGCCCTTCACGTCGCCGATGATGTTCATGACTTCTGACACGCCGGCGCGTTCGCGGCGCTTGTCGATGATGGCGAGGTCGGCATCGAGGCGCCTGGCAATGGCGCGGGCGCGCAGCACGCCGCCGACATCCGGCGACACCATGGTGATGTCCTTGCCCTTGGCCTTCAGCCGCTCCTGGATGTCCTTCACGAACACCGGGGCGGAGAACAGGTTGTCGGTCGGAATGTCGAAAAAGCCCTGGATCTGCCCCGCGTGCAGGTCGAGCGTCACTACCCGGTTGGCGCCCGCGGTGGTGATCAGGTTCGCCACGAGCTTGGCCGAGATCGGGGTACGCGGGCCGGATTTGCGGTCCTGCCGCGCATAGCCGTAATACGGGATCACCGCGGTGACGCGGCGGGCCGAGCCGCGGCGGAGCGCGTCCAAGGTGACCAGCAGCTCCATCAGGTTGTCGTTGGCCGGATAGGAGGTCGACTGGACGACGAACACGTCCTCGCCGCGGACGTTCTCCAGGATCTCGACGAACACTTCCATGTCGGCGAACCGGCGCACGCTCGCCTTGGTCAGCGGCAGGTTCAGGAAGGCGCAGATCGCCTCGGCGAGGGGACGGTTACTGTTGCAAGCGAGCACCTTCATGGCTCGTGATCCTCGTTCTCTCGCGCCGGCGAAGAGCCTGATGCAAAAGGAAAATAAGACAAAGCCCGCGGCGGACCCGAGGGTCCCGCACCGCGGGCGGAGCGGAATTTATCAGGCTGTCTTGATACTGTAAACCGGCTCGGCCACGCGGTTTTGCGACGGAATTCCGCTACCGGGTGACCGTCGCGCGCCGGTTAACCAGGTCGATGATCCCGTCCGTCGCGGCATCGGCGACGGCCATGGCGATCTCCGGCCAGTCGCGGTCGAGTGTCCCGGCCGGGACGTCGTTGCTTTGCCGGACCTCCCCGATCTCGCTGTCGTCGGCGCGGCGCACCGTCCAGCGGACTTCGACATTGCGCACTTGGCGGTCCGCCGGACCGCGGGGCGACGCGATGGTCACCTCGGCGTCCACCACATGGGTCGCCTTCGCCGGCTCGGCGGCCATCTGGATGCGCGCTTTCCTCAGCGTGTATTCGAGCGCACGGACCAGCGCCCGGCCGTTACTCCCGTCGACACCTAGGATCTCGCCGATCGCGAC
This sequence comes from Alphaproteobacteria bacterium, assembly GCA_036394195.1. Taxonomy (GTDB): domain Bacteria; phylum Pseudomonadota; class Alphaproteobacteria; order CACIAM-22H2; family CACIAM-22H2; genus DATJPD01. The sequence goes on from DASWFO010000154.1 coordinate 5,735, forward strand.
GATCGGGGCGTCGCCCGGCCGGACGGTTGGGTCGCTCTGCAGCAACCCCACCACCGACCGCGCCAGCGCCTTCGCGTAGGCATCCCAGGATTTCGGATCGTCCTCCCGGACAGGATTGGCATGCGAGACGACCTGGCCCAGCCTCGTCTGGTGCGGATCGCCCAGCGCCAGCGTGATCTCCCAGCCCGACGGAGCCGCGACCGCCGCACCGTCGAGGATCAGGCTCGCGGCATTGCCGGGTCCGGTCATCGCCGCGACATCCTCGCGGCGCAGCGCGTCGATCAGCGCGTGGGTGAACGCTTCGGCCGCGGCCGGCGGCAGGCCGTCCACCGGCCGCACCACCATGCCCGCCTTGTCGATGGGCATCAGCGAGAAATTATCGTCGGTCTTGTATTCGGGCTGGAACGGGCGCGGCAGCTCGCCGCACGCCGCCACCGCCAGGACCAGCATCAGCAGTGCTATGAATTTACACAAAGCAGATCACCAGCAAGGCCAGAAGGAAGAATGCTACGAACAGCGCCAGGTAAGGCATGTCGTCACGGTTCGAGGGCGATGGCGGAGAGGGCGCGTCCGTAATCCTTCTCGCCGCGCTGGCAGGCCCGACGATAGCTGAAGAAACGCTCCTCGCGGCAGGTGTCGTGCGGCAGGTCGTAGACCTGCGAGACGCCCGCACGGCCGAGCTCACCGGCGACGAAGCCGCGGAGGTCGAAGAGATATTTGCCGTTGGCCGCGCAGGGCGCGAAGAGCACGCTGTTGGCCGGATTGGCGGCGAGGAACGGAGCCGGGAATTCCGGCCCGACCTCGTAGGAACGCTGGGCGATGCACGGCCCGATGCCGGCGACGATGCGCTTCGCCTCGGCGCCGAGCTCGACCATGGCCGCGACCGTGGCGCCGATGACCCCGCCGAGCGCTCCGCGCCAGCCGGCATGCGCGGCCCCGATGATCCTTGCCTGCCCGTCGGCCAGCAGGATGGGCGCGCAGTCGGCGGTCAGGATGCCGAGCGCAATGCCGCGCTGCCGCGTCACCATCGCATCCGCCTTGGGTAGCCGGTCGCGCGTCCACGGCGCCTCAACACGGACCACCTCGGCGCTGTGCACCTGGTAGCAGGTGATCAGCGAGTCGGGATCGATGTCGATTTCGCCGGCGGCGCGCGCGCGGTTCGCCAGCACGTTCTCCGCTTTGTCGCCCGAGCCCAGCCCGCAGTTCAGCGACGCGTACAGCCCTTCGCTCACTCCACCTTCGCGGCTGAAAAACCCGTGGCGTACGCCATCGAGGCGGTTGAGCGGTCCCAAGGTCAGCATCGGCACTCCCTCACGTCTGAGCATCGAAGCCGGGCGGTGTCCCGACGTCCGGACTTGCGACCGCCAGCGCCTTGAACAGGGTGCCCATTTCGGCCGGCTCGATCAAGCGGCGCACAGAGCCCTCGAGGACGCGCGCCTGGTCGGGCGTCGCCGCTTGTAACAATGTCGCCGCCCGCGCGGCGATGCCCAGGCGGCGAAGGAATGCGCTTTGCGGAATGGGCCCGAAGGCCGCCGCCCCGGCGGCCCGGCCGGCCGCGGCGAGACCGGTGAAATCGACATGCGCGGTGAGATCGCAAAGGCCCGGCTCCTCGAGCGGCGACACCGGCTGATGGCCGCGCACCGCCTGCAGCGTGTCACCGGGCGCGCGAACGGCAGGACCGTAATCGACGACCAGGGCGCCGCCGCCATGGGCGACGATCCGCGCCGCGATGCCCTGCATCCAGGCTTCGCCCGCCGGGGAGGTTTCGAGAACGGCACCCGCGTCGGCGGCGATGTCGGGCGACGCCGTTGAAGCGCCGGCCGCAAATGCGAGCCGGCCGTCGCGGCACGCGACGACGCGTTCGTGCCAGCCGTCTCCGGCGCGGACGATCTGGCGGACCGGCAGCGCGTCGAAGAACTCGTTCGCGATGACGATCAGCGGGCCCGGCGGGACCGTGTCCAGGCGGTCGTGCCAGCTCGGCTGGGCCGCCGCCAGGGCGGCGTGCTGCTGCTGTCGCAAGCCGGGGTTGATCTCGACGAGATGGAGATCGAGTGCCGCGCGAAAACCGCCGGCCACGCGCGCCACGGCACGCAGCGCATCGGCCATCAGCGTGCCGCGGCCGGGCCCGAGCTCGACCAGCCGGAGCGGGCTCGGCCGTCCCATCTGGGTCCACAGCGCCGCGGCCCACAAGCCGACGAGCTCCCCGAAGATCTGGCTGATCTCGGGGGCGGTGATGAAATCGCCGGCGGCACCAATGGCTGTCTGCGACCGGTAATAGCCGTGCTCGGGATGCGCAAGGCAGAGGCGCATATACTCTTCGACCGGAAGCGGACCCTCGCGGCGGATCCGGTCGAAGAGCAGCTCGCCTAAGCCGCTCATCGGCGGTCAGCTTGGCGGCTTGTCCGGCAGCTTCGGGCGCCGGTTGGCGGTGACGATCAGGTAGATGCCGACGAACAGCATCGGGGCCGACAGCAGCTGGCCCATGGTGAACGGCCCGAGCACGAAGCCCATGAACGAGTCGGGCTCGCGGAACAGCTCGCCCGACATGCGCGCCACCGCATAGCCGGCAAGGAAAAGCCCGCCGAGCTTGCCCGGCCGCTCGCGCCAGTCACGCCGGCGGGCGAACCACGCCATCACCGCGAAGAGGACCAGGCCTTCGAACGTCGCCTCGTAGAGCTGGCTCGGATGGCGCGGCTCCGGTCCGCCATGCGGAAACACCATGCCGAGCGGCGAGTCGGTGACCCGGCCGTACAACTCGCCGTTGATGAAATTCGCGATGCGCCCGAAGAACAGCCCGATCGGGCCGGCGGCGGCTACGATGTCGCCGAGCGCCAGCACCGGGATGCCGCGTCGCCAGGCGAATCCCCAGATCGCCAGGATGACGCCGATCAGTCCGCCGTGAAACGACATCCCGCCGTGCCAGACGTACAGGATCTCGAGCGGATCTTCGAAGTAATAGCTCGGCTTGTAGAACAGCACGTAGCCCAGGCGGCCGCCAAGGATGATGCCGATCGTCACCCAGACGATGAAGTCGTCGAGCGTCGCGCGATCGATGAACCGCGGCGGCTGTTCGATCAGCCGCAACGCGTAGCGCCAGCCGAGGATGATCCCGGCGATATAGGCGAGCGCGTACCAGCGGATCGCCAGCGGCCCGATCTGGATCGCGACCGGATCGAAATTCGGGTAGACGAGACTTGCCGCCATCAGCCGACCGACGGCTCCACCGGTTCACACATAGGGATCCGCCGTTGCCAGATGGTCCTGGACATAGTGGCGGATGCCGTCCTCGAGCGAGGTCATCGGCTGTTCATAGCCGGCCGCGCGGAGCCGTTCCATCTTCGCCTCGGTGAAGTACTGGTACTTGTCCCGGATCTCAAACGGTGTGTCGATGAATTCGATACGCGCCGGCTTGCCCGCCGCGGTGAAAACCGCCTTGGCGAGATCGGCGAAGCTCCGCGCTTTGCCCGTGCCGAGATTGAACAGGCCGTTGACCGCCGGGTGGTCGAGCAGCCACAGCATGACCGACACGCAATCGCCGACCCAGACGAAGTCACGCTTCTGTCCGCCGTCGGGGTAGGCGGGGTTGTGCGACTTGAACAGCCGCGCCGGCTCGCCGACCAGCGCCCGCGGATAGAGCTGATGCGCCACCGAGCGCTGGCCGCCTTTGTGGTACTCGTTCGGTCCATAGACGTTGAAGAACTTGAGGCCGACATGCTGGGTCGGCGCCGGCGCTTCGGACTTCACCAGCCGCGCCACCCGGCGGTCGAACGCGTGCTTGCTCCAGCCATAGGGATTGAGCGGCCGCAGCTTGGCCAGGCCCGCGGCGGACGCATCGTCGTCGAACCCCGCTGCGCCGTCGCCATAGGTGGCGGCCGAGGACGCGTAGATGTACCGCTTGCCGTGACGCGTCGTCCACGCCCACAGGGCCGAGCTCAGCCGGAAATTCTCGTGCACGATCAGGTCGACGTCGGTCTCGGTGGTCGACGAGATCGCGCCGAGATGGAAAATCGTCTCCACTTCGCGGCTGTGTGCGCCGAGGAAGTCGAACAGGCGGTCCGGCGCCACGATGTCCGCGAGCTCGCGCTTGGCGATGTTGCGCCATTTGTCGCCGTGGCCAAGCCGGTCGCACACCGCGAGATCGGCGCCGCCGCGCCGCTCGAGGCCGGCGACGAGATTGGAGCCGATGAATCCGGCGCCGCCGGTGACTACGATCATGCCCATCTTCAGGAAGCGTCCTTCGGCCCGGGCCGTGGCGAGCGTGCTCGCCACGCCGGAACGGCACTTATAGGAGCCGCTTGAGACGGTTGCAACGTGGCAGCCTGGTTTCCATAATCACCGTATGCAAACCGAAAACCGCCTGCTCGATGATCTGGCTCGCGCCGCCAGCGGCGCGCTTGGCGCCCTCGCCGGCGTGCGCGGGGAGATCGAAGCGCAGCTCCGCAGCCGGCTCGAAGCCTGGCTCAAAGCCCAGAACCTCGTTACGCGCGAGGAGTTCGAAGCGGTCAAGGCCATGGCCGCGAAGGCGCGGCTGGAAAACGAGGCGCTGGCCGCCCGGCTGGCCGAGCTCGAGAAAAAACTGGCGGAACAGCGCGGTTAGCCCGCTCCCCCGCGACGGCCGCAGCTCGCGACGGTATTGGGAACGGCAGGGGTTTTTTTCCACAATTATTTTCGCGGCGACGTTTATTTTCTTGCTCCGCCGATTCTGCGTGTGGCAACCTATAGCGTGTTGGCGTCGCGTCGGACACAAATTCCTGGGGGTCGGGGGACAATTTCCCTACTAACAGGAAGCCGGTCCGGAATATATCGAAGGCGTCGTCGTGCGTAGCGCGTTGGGAGGTCGTCTCCATGCCCCAAGTCTCGGTCTCGACCACCGCCGAACCGATCGTCAATCCCCTCGACCTGATAGAAGAGATCATCACCGGCCACGAATGGCCGTTCGACCGCGCCAATGACGATGAGCTGATGGCGCAGGTTCCCGGCAAATGGTGCGACTACCGCATCTACTTTGCCTGGAGCTCCGATATGAGCGCCCTGCATTTCTCCTGCGCGCTCGACCTCAAAGTGCCGAACCACCGCCGGCCGGCGATCAACGAGCTGCTGGCGCTCACCAACGAGCGCCTGTGGCTCGGGCATTTCGATCTGTCGTCCGAGGACAACCAGCCGACCTTCCGTCACGCGGTGCCGCTGCGCGGCGCGCGCGGGGCCGCGGTCGAGCAGTTGGAAGATCTGGTCGACGTGGCGCTCAACGAGTGCGAGCGCTTCTACCCGGCCTTCCAGTACGTGGTGTGGGGCGGCAAGAATCCGGCCGAAGCGGTGACCGCCGCCTGCCTCGATCCGGTCGGCGAAGCCTAAACCCGAAGGTCCTTCGATGAACGGGCGATCCGGGCCCGTGGTGCTGGTCGGCTGCGGCAAGATGGGCGGCGCCCTTCTCGCCGGCTGGCTGGCGCGTGGCACAGCCGGACGGGAAACTGCCGTCATCATCGTCGAGCCGTCCGAAGCGGCGACGACTGCGTTCCGCGGGAAACCGGGCGTGTCGGTCATTGCCGACGCGAGCCGCCTGGCACCGGAGCTGCGGCCGTCCATCGTCGTGTTCGCGGTCAAGCCGCAGGCGATGGACGAGGTCGTGCCCCATTACCGGCGCTTCGCCGCACCGGGAACCGTGTTTCTGTCGATCGCCGCCGGCCGGCCAATCGGCTACTTCCAGCGTCACCTCGGCAAGGACGCGGCGATCGTCCGCGTGATGCCGAACACGCCGGCGGCGATCGGCCGCGGCATCAGCGTCGCGTGCGCCAATCCGCGGGTCGGCGCCGCCCAGCGCGAATTCTGCGGCGAGCTGCTCTCGGCCGTCGGCGACGTCGCCTGGATCAAGGCCGAGAAGCTGCTCGATCCGGTGACGGCGGTGTCCGGCAGCGGCCCCGCCTATGTGTTCCTGCTGGCCGAAACCTTGGCCGAAGCGGGGCAGAAGGCCGGGCTACCGGCGGACTTGGCGACGCGGCTGGCGCGCGCCACCGTCGCCGGCTCGGGCGAGCTGCTGCACCGCGCCGCCGAGCCGGCATCCGAGCTGCGGCGCAACGTCACCTCTCCCGGCGGCACCACCGCGGCCGCCCTTGACGTGCTGATGGCGAAGAAAATCGGGCTCGCCGGATTGATGACCCGTGCCGTGGCCGCCGCGACGCGCCGCTCGCGCGAGCTCGCGGGTGGTCGCGCGATCAATAAAAAACCTCGCCGCAAAGGCAAGCGGTGATCCTTCGGCCGGGGCTCAAGCTGCGCAGCCCGTGCATAATCCAGCCTGGTATCCAAAGACCACGGGGCCTGGAAGCAGGAACCCGGCTCAGAATGAGGCTGCTCCGCTTTGACTTTTCCGCCCGCTCTCCCAGATACTTCAACCAGGGACGGGAACGCGGGAGGTGCTTGCCATGGCCAAGCGATCGACTGGGCGGCGTAAATCGACGGCGCGGCCGGCGGCAGCCGCTGCGCGAGCGACCACCCCCGATGACCGGGTCATCGATGCGGCCCTGAAGCTGGCGGCGGCCAATGGCTGGCGCCGCACCACCCTGGCCGATATCGCCAGCGAGGCCAGCCTCAGCCTGGCCGAGCTGTACAGCCGCTTTCCCTCCAAAGCGTCGATCCGCGAGGCGTTTATCCGCCGCGTTGACCGCGCGACCCTGGAGGGTGCGGACAAGACGCGCGACGACGACACCTCCGTCCGCGACCGGCTCTTCGAGCTCATCATGCGGCGTCTCGACGCGTTGGATCCCTATAAGGACGCCGTCGCCGCTCTGGTGCGGGACTTGTCATTCCATCCGGTGGCGAGCTTGTGCGTCGGGCGCCGTTTGTGCCGGTCGATGGCGTGGGTTGCCAGTGTTGCCGGTGTGCCGACCACCGGGCCGCTCGGCATGCTGCGTGTGAAGGGGTTGGCCGCGCTCTATGCATACGTGCTCCGCGTCTGGCTGCGCGACGACAGCGCGGATCACGCCAAGACGATGGCGGCCCTCGACAAAGCGCTGCAACGCGCCGAAATGTTCGCCCAAAGCGTGCCCGCACCCCTCAAGCGAGCGTGATGCGGCACTTGGGTTAGGGCGATTGACGGGGTGCAGGCGCGGGAATAAGACTGCCCTATTCTTGGTCATTCCCTCGGGGTGGCCATTTCCTCAAGCCGCACCCGCAGAGAGGGGCATCATGGCCAGACCCAATCCGTTCGGAGAGTTTGATTTCGCCAAGATGATGGACCCGTCGAAGCTGATGGGCGAGTTCAAGGTGCCCGGCGTCGACGTCGAAGCCGTGGTGTCCAGCCAGCGCCGCAATCTCGAGGCGCTCAGCCACGCCAACCAGCTCGCCATCGAAGGCATGCAGGCGGTCGCCCGCCGCCAGGCCGAGATTTTCCGCCAGATGATGGAAGAGGCCTCGCAGGCCATGAAGGACATCATGGCGGCCGGCAGTCCGGAGGACAAAGCCGGACGGCAGACGGAGCTGGTCAAGGAGGCATTCAAGCGCGCCATCTCCAACATGCGTGAGCTCGCCGAGATGGTGGCGAAGTCGCAAGGCGAGGCCTTCGACGTCATCAACAAGCGCGTCACCGACAGCCTCGACGAGCTGAAGGGCGTCATGGCCAAGAAGCAGGGCCGCTAAGCCGCCCGTTGCTTGCATGACACAAGCCGGCGAACCGCTTCGCGCCGGCCCGATTGCGTTCGAGGAATTCGACCGGGTCGATATCCGGGTGGGCACGGTGGTCGCCGCCGAGCCGTTCCCGGAGGCGCGCAGGCCGGCGATCAAGCTCAAGGTCGATTTCGGACCCGCCATCGGGGTCAGGAAAAGCTCGGCCCAATTGACCACCCATTACACGCCCGACACCCTGGTCGGCCGCCAGGTCATCGCCGTGGTCAATTTCGCGCCGCGTCAGATCGGCAAGTTCATATCGGAGGTGCTGGTGCTCGGCGTGCCCGACGAGACTGGCGCCGTTGTCCTGCTGCATCCGGACATCAAGGTGCCGGACGGCGGCAAGCTGTTCTGACCGTCACTCGATCCGCACGCCGGCGCGCTTGATGACATCGCCGAGCGTGGCGCGGTCGCTCTTCATGCGCGCCACGAATGCATCATAGGGCATTTCCGCCGGCTCGGCGCCGAGCCCGGCAAATCGCGTCCGCACATCGGCGTCCTTTAGGATGACCGCGACCTCGCTCTGCAGCTGCTTGAGGATCGGCTGTGGCGTGCCGGCCGGCCCGTAGAGCACGATCCACAGTGCCAGGTCGAAGCCGGGCAGGCCGCCCTCCGCGATCGTCGGCCAGTCCGGCACGAACGATGCCCGGTCCGCGGTGGTGATGCCGAGAACCTTGACCGTGCCCGCCTCGACATGCGCCTTGCCGGTCGGGATGGCAACCACGCCGAGCGTGGCTTCGCCGGTCGCGACGGCGGTGGCGGCTGGAGCCCCGCCGCGATACTGGACCGGCAGCAGCTTGATCTTGAGGTCCGACGCCAGAAGCTCGGCCGCGAGGTGGTTGGTGGTTCCGGCCCCGGGCGATGAATAGGCGATCTCGCCCGGCTTCGCGTTAGCGGCGGCGGCCAGATCCTTGAGGTTGGCGATTCCGGCGTTCGCATTGACCACGATCACGGACGGCGACTTCGCAAGCATCGCGATGGGCACGAAGTCTTTGTCGGGATCGTAGTTCAGCTTCGGATAAGCAGCCGGATTGACGGTCACGAAATCGGACGTGGTGAGCAGCAGGGTATATCCGTCGGCCGGCGCATGTGCAGCCACCTCGACGCCGACCAGGCCCGCGGCCCCGGTCCGGTTGTCGATCACGGCCTGCTGGCCCCATGTCGACGTCAGCTTCTGGGCGACGACGCGCCCGACCGTATCCGCCACTCCGCCGGCGGGAAACGGCACAATCAATTTGACCGGCCGCTGCGGATAATCCTGTGCCGCGGCGCTGCTCGCCGCCAGCAGAATGAACAGCGCTGCCGCGCCCAGCTTCGCAACCATCGGGCTTGTGTTTGTCATTCGATACGGATTCCGGCCTGCTTGACGACGGCGGAAAAGCGGTCGGCCTCGCGCTTGATGTAGGCTTTGAATTCGCCCGACGACATCTCGACCGGTCCGGCGCCGAGCGAGGCGAAGCGGTCGCGCACGTCTTTCTCCTTGATGGCGCTCGCAATGTCGTCGTGCAGCTTGGTCACGATCTGCGGCGGGACACCGGCCGGAACCCAGGCGCCCACCCACAGGGCCGCATCGAAGCCCGGAATGCCGCCTTCGGCGAGCGTCGGCCAGTCCTTCACCAATTCGACTCGGTTCGCCGATGTGACCCCGATCACCGTCATCTTGCTGCCGCTGACAAACGGCAGCGCCGACGAGATGGCGATCACCCCGAACGGCACCTCGCCACCGGCAACCGCGGCCGCGGCCGGCGCGCCGCCGCGATAGGGCACGTGCAGGAGCTTCACGCCGGCCGTGGACGCGAACAGCTCGCCGGTCAGGTGATTCGTCGACGCGGCGCCCGGCGACGAGAACGCGATCTCGCCCGGCCGCGCCTTGGCTGCGGCGATCAGCCCTTTGACGTCGCTGAAGCCGGCATTCGGGCTGCCCACGAAGACCAGCGGCGTGTTGGTGACGATAGCGACCGGCTGGAACTCCTTGTCGGGATTGTACGGCAGCTTCTCATAGGCCGCCGGAAAGATCGTCGCGAAGTCGCCGGTCGTCATCAGCAGCGTGTAGCCGTCCGGTGCCGCGCGCGCCGCGACCTCGGCGCCCAAGATGCCACCGGCGCCGGTCCGGTTGTCGACGACCACCTGCTGTCCCCACCGCTCGCTGAGCTTCTGGCCGACGACCCGGCCGGCGATGTCGGCGACGCCGCCCGGCGGGAACGGGACGATCACGCGCACCGGCTTCTGCGGATAGCCTTGCGCCGCCAGCTCTGCGCTGGCGGAGACAAGCATCGCCACTGCGGCGAATGCCGTGCTGATCGGCCTTAGTTGCCCGGATCGCCGCATCGTTGCCTCCCCTGTTTCTTCTCGCGGACCGCTCGCGGCGGACTGGGCTATTCGAGCTTTGCGCCCGAAATCCGCACCGCCTCCGTCCATTGCGCGATGTCGAGCTTGATCTGCCGGGCGAACTCGTTGGGCCCGGCGCCCAGCGGATCGACGCCGTAATTGTGGAAGCGTTCGACCAGCTTCGGATCGGTGATGTCCTTCTGAATCTGGGTGGCGATCTTGTCGATGATGTCCTTTGGTAGGCGCGCCGGGCCGAGGAGTCCGTTCCAGGTGATCGTCTCGAAGCCGGGATATCCGGATTCGCTCACCGTCGGCACGTTGGGCAGCTGTGCCGCGCGCGCTTTGCTCGAGACCGCCAGCAGCTTCACAGTCGGGTTGTCCGCGTGCGGCAGCGCCTCCGATAGATTGGCGAAATAGGTCGGCACCTGGCCGGCGACGACGTCGGTCAGCGCCGGCGCGCCGCCCTTGTAGTTCGCATGCTGCATCTCGAGCCCGGCGGCCTTGAGGAAAAGCACCATCGACAGCTGGCTTAGGCTGCCGATGCCGGCCGAGGCATAGACCAGCTCGCCGGGCCGCGCTTTGATGTAGCTCACGAACTCGGCGAGCGTGCTCACCGGCATCAGCTTGGTGTTGACGACGATGACGAACGGGTTGACGGACACTTCGCAGATCGGCGCGAAGTCGTTGACCGGATCGTAAGTCGTCTTGGTCATGGCGGGGAAGATCGCTATCTGGGGCAGCGCCGCCATGAACAGCGTGTAGCCGTCCGGCACCGACCGGGCCACGAGCTCGGCGGCGATGGCGCCGTTGGCGCCGGGGCGGTTGTCGACCACGAATTGCTGCCCGAAGGCCTGGCTGAGGATGGCGCTGATCACCCGGGCGTTGCCGTCGGTGTTTCCGCCGGCTGCATAAGGAACGAGGATCCGCACCGGGCGGCTCGGCCAGCTTTGCGCCGCCGCTGGGCCGAGCGCGGCCACGGCGAAAACGAGAACCATCGCGACGGCGAGCAGGGCGGACCGCAAGGGCGGCACGGGACGGGGTTCGTTCATCTTTGGGTATCCGAGCAGACAGAGGGCGCCCCGTCAATCAAGGGACCAGGCAATCGACGGAGCAAGCCCGATCAATGCAGCAAGAACCGCGCTGGGCAATTCAGAAAAACTTGCGCCTCCCATCGACAAACCTAACAAGACTATGAAATATCACTCTCCTGAACCGACGGTTGGAGGGGTCGTGGCCCGTACGCTTTCGTTGAGCCTGCAAGACAAGGACGGTGCGCCGCGCCGCGACGTTGCGATCGAGCACGCGGTGATCGCCGGATGGACCGGACGCGACGACGCCGCCGTCGAAAAGCACATCAAGGAGCTCGAGGAGCTCGGCGTCAAACGGCCCGCAACTACGCCGATCTTCTATCGGGTATCGGCGGCGCGTCTCACCACCGACGAGGTCGTCGAGGCGACCGGCACCCAGTCGAGCGGCGAGGTCGAGTTCGTTCTTCTCCAAACCGACGGCCGCCTGTGGGTCGGCGTCGGCTCGGACCACACCGACCGCGAGGTCGAGACCTACGGCGTCACCGTGTCCAAGCAGATGTGCGACAAGCCGGTGGCGGCCGTGTTCTGGCCGTACGACAGCGTGGCGGCGCACTGGGACCGGCTGGTGCTCCGCTCGCACATCCCCGAGAACGGCAAATCGGTCGTCTATCAGGAAGGGCCGGTGGCCGGAATGCTCGACCCGCGGACCCTGATCTCGCGCTACACTGCGAGCGGCCGCTTGGCCGAGCGGACCTTGATGTTCTGCGGCACGCACGCGGTGCGCGGCGGCATCCGCCCCGCCGAGCGTTTCGACTTCGAGCTCGAGGACCCGGTGCTGGGCCGCAAGATCCGCCACGGCTACGCGATCCGTCCGCTGCCGGTCCTCGGCTAAGACCGAACGATCACGAATGAGGAACGACCATGCCGATGAATAAACCGCACCTCGAATTCCACCGGCTCGACCTGAGCAAGGGCTGGCAGACGCCGGAGGGGTACCCCGGCGGCATCCAGCAGAAGATCCTGGCCAGCGACATCGACGAGACGCGCAAGATGGGCAGCCGCTCCCGCCTCTTGCGCTTCGAGCCCGGCGTCTACACGACGGCACCGTTCGTGCATGACCACTGGGAGGAGGTGTATCTGATCCAGGGCGACCTCACGGTCGGCAACGATGCCCAGGGCAACGGCGGCGAATCGTTCTCCGCGCCGACCTATGCCTGCCGCCCGCCGGGCGTGCGCCACGGGCCGTTCCGGTCGAAGGGCGGCTGCATGCTGTTCGAGATTCACTATTACGATGAAAGCAAGAAATAGCCGATGAAAGTCGCGCTTCCCGACCTGATTTCGAATTCGTATTTCCCCGCCGCCGCCGCCGTCGAGCTCGGCTTCTTCAAGCAAGAAGGCATCGACGCCGAGCTTGAGCTGATCTTCCCGGTCGACAAGTGCTACGCGGCGCTGCGCGACGGGGCGGTCGACTTCGTCGCCGGTGGCGCCCATGCGGCGCTCGCGGCGTTTCCGGAGTGGAAAGGCGTCAAGCTGCTGTGCGCGCAAGGGCAGGGCATGTACTGGTTCCTGGTCATGCACAAGAAGTTCGGCGCCAAGCGCGGCGAGCTCGACGTGGTCAAGGGCAAGAACATCGGCGCCGCCCCCTGGGTGGAGATGGGATTGCGCCGGCTGCTCGCCGAAGCCGGCTACGACCTGCAGCGGGATAAGATCAATATCGCGCCCGTGCCGGGGGCGGTGGGGGCGGGGGTCAATTTCGGCGTGACCGCGGCCAAGGCGCTGGAAGACGGCAAGCTCGACGGGTTCTGGGCCAATGGCATGGGCACCGAGGTCGCCGTCCGCCGCGGGGTCGGCACGGTCGTCCTCGACGTGCGCCGCGGCGACGGGCCGAAGCCCTGCTTCAGCTACACCATGGCGTCCATCGCCACGACCGATGGCCTGATCGAGCGCTCGCCGGAGACGGCGGCGGCGGCGGTCCGCGCCATCGTCAAGACGCACGCCGCGCTGAAGCAGAACGTGGCCCGCGCCACCGAAGTCGGCCGCAAGCTGTTCCCGCCGCAGGAAACGGAGCTGATCGCCGAGCTGATCCGCCGCGATCTGCCCTATTACGACGCGACCATCCCGGAAGCGTCCGTGGCGGGCATGAACCAGTTCGCCCGCGACCTCGGCGTGCTCAAAGGCCAGGTCCCGTACAACCAGGTGGTCGCCACCCAATTCCGCGATCTGTGGCGGCCGTAGACGCGGAATTCACAATCCGTGTCGGACCCCCCACCCTTTCCCTCCCCCGCAAGGGGGGAGGGAAAAACCGCATTGCCCTCTTACCCCCTCCCCCTTGACGGGGGAGGGATGGGGTGAGGGTGCGTTGCACCGGACGATAGCGGGCGTTAGGTCGATCCATGCCGCAACCACAGGATCCCATCCTCATCGCCGGCGCCGGTCCCGTGGGCGTGCTGACGGCGCTGGCGCTGGCGCGCGCCGGGCTCGAGGTGGAGGTCTTCGAGGCGCTCGACGACGTGATCACCAGCCCGCGCGCCGCGACAACCCATCCGGCGACTCTCGAGATGATCGCCGATCTCGGGCTGATCGACGACTACATCGCCCGCGGCTTGGTCGCCCGCATGTTCCAGTTCTGGGACCGCCCGAGCGGCCGCAAGATCTGCGAGTTCGACCATGACGTGCTGAAGGGCGACACGCGGTTTCCGTTCGTGGTGCAGACCGAGCAGCACAAGCTCGCCTATATGGCGATCGACCGGTTGCGGGCGCTGGGAGCGGCGGTGCATTTCGGCACCCGCATCGACGCAGTCCAGCTCTTGGATGGCGGCGTGCGGGTGACGATCGACGGCCCGCGCGGATCGCGCGCCGTCAGCGGCAGCTATCTCGTGGGCGCCGATGGCGGCCGGTCGACCGTCCGCAAGGCGCTCGGCATCGAGTTCGAGGGCTACACGTTCCCCGAGCGCTTTCTCGTGCTGACAACGCCGTACGACTTCGCGGCCGAGCGCGGCTATTGTTTCCGCAACTACATCGCCGACCCTGAGGCGTGGACGAACCTGTTCAAGGTCGCCGGCGACGACGGGAGCGGGCTATGGCGCGCGGTCTTCCCGACCTTGCCAGGCGAGAGCGACGAGGAAGTGCTGAGCGACGCGGCGGTGCAGGAGCGGATGCAGAGGTTTTTCCCGAAGGCGGGACCGTACGACATCGTGCACCGCAACCTCTACAACGTGCACCAGCGGGTCGCCGCGACGTTCCGCAAGGGTCGTGCGTTCCTCGCCGGCGACGCGGCCCACGTCAACAACCCGATCGGCGGCCTCGGCCTGAATTGCGGGATCCACGACGCCATGGAGCTGGCGCCGCTGCTGGCCGCGGTCTGCCGCGGCGAGGCCGCCCCCGCGACCCTCGACCGCTACGACCGCCGCCGCCGGCCGATCAACGTCGAATTCGTGCAGCAGCAGACCATCGCCAACAAGAAGCGCCTCGAGGAGCGCGACCCGGCGGTGCGCGAGGCGAATTTCGAAACCCTGCGCAAGACCGCCGCCGATCCGGCCGCCCACCGGGCCTTCCTGCTCCGCACCTCGCTCCTCGAAAGCGTGCGTAAGGCGAAGACGATCTACTGAGAACGTCGCCGGCGACTCTTTCCGTCGTCATCGCCCGCTTCATGCGGGCGATCCATGGTTCAGCGGCACGATGGATGCCCCGCATTAAGCCAGCATTAAGCCGGGGCATGACGGAAGAGGCTGAGATAAGGGGCGCGCGCGCGGCACGCGCGTCAAGAAGTGGAACGCCGGGACGGGTCTCTGTGTGAGTCACCCGAACGCGCGCCAATTCTATTAACTCAGGGGCGCGTTCGCCCGCGAGCATTTAGGGCCGGGGTCCCAGGGGGCGTCGCCCCCTGGCAATATCCGGCCGGTGTGGCGGCTAAATGCGAGCGGGCCAAACTTAGGCCGCGAACGGATTCAGCTTCTTGAAAAACGCCGAGACCTTGTGGCGCGCCAATTCGCGGTCGACGACGCGCTGATCGCTTACCCAGTTGAGCTGGATGGCGCGGCGCGGACCGTCGAACCTTTCGTGCCCGTGCCAGGACGTCTCGGAGCGGCGGAACGCGAGCAGGGTGCCGGCGAACGGGCTGACCTCCTCGGCGTAATCGTTGAGGTCGCGCGGGCCGCGGAGGATGCGCAGCCGGCCCCCGTCGGCCTCCCAGCCCCGGTTGAAGTAGATTAGCACGGTGATGATCTTACTGGCGGTGTCCGTATGGATATGGCCGTCGTCCTCGCCGGTGCGTCCCCGCACGGTGACCATGGTCGGCCGGCCGTCGAGCTCGACTCCGAACTTCTCCGCCATGGCGCCGCGGAGATCCGGCGATTCGAGCTCAGCGAGGAAGCTCGCGAAGCGCTGTCCGTAGGTCAGCGTCGCCGGAGGGAAGGAGCCGGTGCGGTTGATCTCCGGATAATCCGCGACGATCTCGTCGAACGCCGTGGCGCGCACGAACTCCGGCACCACCACGTACTCGTAGGGCTCGCGGCGGAGCGGGGTCGCACGGAAGGCATCGAGGTCGATGAACCGTAACGTCATGGGCGCTCCATTAGCACAGATTCGCCGGAAAGGAATTTGCGCTGAATCAAAGCGGAGGATCAGACCGGCAGCCGGATGCGGGCGCGCAAGCCCCCCATCGGCGAGGAGTCGAGCTGGATACTACCGCCGTGGCTGCTCACAACGTCGCGGGCGATGGTGAGGCCGAGCCCGACCCCGCCGGTGGCCGGATTGCGCGATGGGTCGAGGCGGTAGAACGGTCTGAAGACCTCTTCGCGCGCCTCGGGTGGGATGCCGGGCCCGTCGTCGTCGATCATCACCTCGATGGCCGGACCTCGCCGCTCGGCCGAGATCGTCACCTGCGCGGCGTGGCGCGTGGCGTTGGCCACGAGATTGGTCAGGCTCCGCTTGATCGCGTGGGGCCGCAGCTGCAGCTTCAGGTCGCCGTCGGTCCTGAGAGACACCGAGTTTCCGTCGCGTTGCGCGGTCGTTGCGATGTCTTCCAGCACCTTGCCTAGATCCGTGCGCTCGGTCTGCTCCTCGCCTTCGCCGCGCACGAAGGCGAGATAGCTTTCGACCATCCGCTCCATGTCGGCGACGTCGGTCTTCAAGCCGCCGACGGACGGGTTGTCGCCCAGCATCGCGAGCTCGAGCTTCATCCGGGTCAGGGGCGTACGCAGGTCGTGGCTGACGCCGGCGAGCATTTCCGTCCGCTGCGCGACAAAGCGCCGGATGCGCTCGCGCATGATGACGAAGGCGGCGGCGGCGCGCCGCACCTCGACGGCGCCATAGGGCTTGAACTCGGCCACGTCGCGGCCCTTGCCGAACTCCTCGGCGGCGGTGGCGAGCTGCTGGATGGGCCGCACCTGGTTGCGCATGAACGCCGACGCGATCGCGAACAGGATCAGCGAGGAGCCGACCATCCACAGGATGAACACGTAGGAGGTCGTGGTAAACAGGCGCTCGCGCGGCGTGCGCACGAACAGGACGCCTTCGGGCAGCTGCACGTCGATCAGCACGTCGCGCGGATCGCCCCACACATTGAGCCGGAACGGCCGGCGCACGCGCTCGTTGAGTGCGTTCACCAACAGGCGTTCGAGGATGCCGCTCCCGACCTGCGGCCCCGCGGTCGGCAGAATCGCGTCCGGCTGCAGGTTGAACCTGAGGTTCGTGTGGGCGGAAAAGGTCTCGAAAATCCAGCTGCGCGTCGCCGCGTCCGGATAGCGGCCGATGAGCTGCACGACGACCCCGATCTCGCCGGCGACACCGGTCGACAGGCGGCGCGTCACCACCTCCCACACCCGGTCGTAGAACACGAACGCAGCCACGCCCTGGACGATGATCAGCGGCGTCACCAGGATGATGATCGCGCGGCCGAACAGGCTGTGCGGCAGATAGTCTTTGAGTGAAAACGTCATCGGCTCCGCCTTAAAACCCCTCTCCCCGCCGCAAGCGGGTGGAGAGGAAAAATTTTTATTAAGCGGCGCCGGTTCGAATTGCCCGCCATCACTGACATGTCACGATTGCGTCCCATGTTCATACGCTCGAGAGCGCCCTCAGCCCGTGCGCAGAACGTAGCCGGCGCCGCGCACGGTCTGCAAATAGCGCGGCAGGCGCGGGTCGGCTTCAATCTTGCGCCGGAGCCGCGTCACCTGGACGTCGACCGTCCGCTCGTTACCGGAGATGCGCGAGCGTCGCAACAGTTCCTGCCGCGACACCGGCGCGTCCGGCTTCGCCGCCAGCACCTTCAGCAGCGACGCTTCGGCCGCGGTGAGGCGCACCGGCTGGCCGCTGGGCTGGCCGTCCGCGAGTTGGACGAGTTCCTCCCTCCCGACGTCGAAGCGGAACGGCCCGAACCGGATCTCGGGCGGGGCGACCGCCGGCGGCGGGACCCGGCGCAGGATCGCCCGGACGCGCAGCAGCAGCTCGTCGGGCTCGAACGGCTTGGCGAGATAGTCGTCGGCGCCGCTGGCGAGACCGGTGATCCGGTCCTGCGATTCGTTGCGCGCGGTCAGCAGCAGGATTGGCACGCTGTCGGTGCGCCTCAGCCGGCGCGTCAGCTCGACGCCAGTTTCGCCCGGCATCATGACGTCGAGCACGATCAGGTCGAAGGCGATCGACCCGAGCCGGGCTTCGGCCTCGGCGCTGTTCGCGGCCGTGGTGATGCGGAAGCCGCGATCGGACAGGAACTTCCGGAGCAGCTCACGCAGCCGTGCATCGTCATCGACGACGAGGATATGCGGATTGTCCGGCATGGCGCGAAGCCTAGCGCAGCCGCGCCTTGGCGGAAAGCGGTGCGGTAACGCCGCGCCCGCCCACGAGCCGATCGCGGTCGGCTTTGTTCACGAGCTCCAGCAACACGCGCCGGAAGCCTTCGACGCCGTCCCGGCCGGCGGCGCCATAGGCGGCGGCCACGCGCGTCCGCTGCGGCTCCGACAGCCGGCGCTCGAGCGACTGGCCGGACTCGGTGAGCGTGAGCCGCCGCTCGCGGCGGTCGGCGGCCCCGGGCCGCTGGGCGATATAGCCTTCGCGGACGAGATGACCGAGGACGCGGTTGAGGCTCTGTTTGGTGATCTTCAGGATCGCCAGCAGCTCGCCGACCGTGATCGCGGGATTGCGGCCGACGAAATGGACCACCCGGTGGTGGGCGCGGCCCATGCCGAGCGGGGCCAGGATCCGATCGGGGTCGGCCGTGAAGTCGCGATAGGCGAAAAACAGCAGCTCGATGCCCTCACGGACGTCGTCCTCCGGGATCCTGGGTTCGCTGCGCGGGCGCGCCTTGGGGGTCATCTGTCTCGACTCCGGGCCGTCACGAAACGTCGGGTCATGAGCGGGACGCTGGGCAGAAATAAGTCAATGATGTTGACATAATCGCGCAAAAGTGTTTCCTTGTGCAAGCCTGATCGGACATTAAGTTGCTTTTTTCGGTGCCGCGGCGAGGCTATCGGTCTTTCGCCACCTCGGGGAAACAGCCGGCCCGGCGCCGACGTACATAACGTGCATAATAGAGGGGCGTAACGCGAAGGACAGACATGGTAGCCACATCCCAACCTTTCGACGACCGTGACGGCTGGATCTGGATGGACGGCAAGCTGCGGCCGTGGCGCGAGGCGCAAATCCATGTCCTCACCCATGCGCTCCATTACGCCAGCGCCGTGTTCGAAGGCGAGCGGATCTATAACGGCAAGGTGTTCAAGCTGCGCGAGCACAGCCAGCGGCTGATCGATTCCGGAAAGATCCTTGGCTTCGATGTGCCGATGACTGTCGAGGAGATCGACCGCGCGACCGAGGAGACGGTCAAGGCCAACAAGATGGTCAACGGCTATGTGCGGCCGATCGCCTGGCGCGGCGCCGAGCAGATGGGTGTCGCGGCCCAGCAGACCAAGATCCACGTCGCCATCGCGGTGTGGGACTGGGGCGCGTATTTCGGCGCCGAAGCGAAGATGAAGGGCCTGAAGCTGTGCATGGCGAA
Organism: Alphaproteobacteria bacterium; assembly: GCA_036394195.1. GTDB lineage: Bacteria > Pseudomonadota > Alphaproteobacteria > CACIAM-22H2 > CACIAM-22H2 > DATJPD01. The sequence goes on from DASWFO010000154.1 coordinate 24,740, forward strand.
ATATCGCCGCCCCGACCCGGCCACGTCGCCGTGCCTCGCCAAGGCCACCGGCCTTTACATGATCTGCACCATCGAGAAGCACGCCGCTGAGGCGGCCGGCTATTCGGACGCTCTGATGCTCGACTGGCGCGGCCAGATCGCCGAGACGACTGGCGCCAACATCTTCTTTGTTATGAACGGCGAGATCCACTCGCCGACGCCGGACTGCTTCCTCGACGGCATCACCCGGCGCACGGTGATGGATCTCGCGCGCAAGCGCCAATATAAGATCGTCGAGCGCGCGATTCTCCCGCAGGAGATGGCCAAGGCCTCCGAGGCGTTTCTCACCGGGACCGCGGCGGAGGTCACGCCGATCGCGTCGATCGGCGACCACAAATTCACGCCGGGGGCCATCACCAAGAACCTGATGGACGATTTCGACAAGCTGACCCGCGGCGCCGGCTGAGGCTCGCTGGGGAATGGATCGCCCGCATAAAGCAGCATAAAGCGGGCGATGACGTCGAGGAATAGACCGTCATGCCCCGGCCAGTCTTGATTCGGGCCCGCCCGCGGCCTTGAAGGCCGCGAACGCAGCGCAAAGTCCGGGGCATCCATCGATGTCAGCCTCTTTGACCGCCATGCGCGACATTTTCTCCATCGGGCATTCGAACCATCCGATCGTGCATTTCCTGGGCCTGCTCGCCCGCCACGATATCGCCGCACTGGCTGACGTACGGTCGACGCCGTATTCGCGCTTCAACCCGCAATTCAATCGCGAGACGCTCGCCGAGCATCTGCGTGCGGCCGGCGTCTCCTATGTGTTCCTCGGCGAGGAGCTTGGCGGCAAGCGGCCGGGTGTGACCTATGACGCGATCGCCGCGAGCGAATCGTTCCGCCGCGGCCTGACGCGGCTGCGCGAGGGGGCCGCCAAGTACCGGGTGGCGTTCATGTGCGCGGAACGTGAGCCTCTCGACTGTCACCGGACCCTGCTGGTGGCGCGGCACCTGAAGGCGGCGTCGCACCTCGCCATCCGTCACATTCTTGCCGACGGCTCCCTCGAAGAGCACGACGCTGTCGAGCGCCGTCTGGCCGACCAGGCCGGCGAGGCGCCGCCGCCGTTGATGGCGACCGATCCGCTGGCCTGGCGCGACGCTATCGAGCGGGCATATCAGGCGCGAACCCGGACGTGGGGAGTCGGGTCCTAGGCAGCGCCCCCCGAAGCGGCGGAACAAACCAGGCGACTGGGACCTTTAGAAGGCTGTCCCGGAACAGGTCGCGTCGATGGTTGAGTTCGCCCTGCCTGCGGTCACACCCGCCAATGTCTGTGACGAGCCCGGCGATCCGAAACGGCTCGTCGCGGCGGCGCACCTGCGCCTGAGGGAACTTAATACGGCGGCGGCGCTCGATCTGCTGCGGATCGCAATCGGCGCCGACCCGCGCTCGGCCGAGGCCCACTATCTGTCCGGCGAGGCGCTATTTCTCGAGCGCCGACTCGACGAAGCGCTGGCCTGCCGTGCCACCGCATCCCGGCTCGGCATCGATCGCGATCTCCTGGCGCGGGGACGCATCATGAGCTGGATGGTCCCGGGCGATTTCGCCTGGATGGCGCATATGCTGCGCGGCGAGTTCGAGCGTGCGTGGGAGATCGGCGACGCGGCGACCGCAGGCGGCGAGATCGGCGACGCCTACCCATCACCGCCGCCACCGCATATGCGCGGCGTCTGGTCGGGCCAGCCGCTCGCCGGCACGGCGGTGCTGGTGCGGTGCCGTCATGGCCTGGGCGACGCCATCCAGTTCATCCGCTATGCGCCCGCTACTCGCCCGAAGCGCACGGTCGGCGACCGTCATGGCGCAGCCGGCGCTGGTCCCGTTGCTGTCGGGCCTGGCCGGAAGCGCGTCTGTTCGGACGGTGGGCGCCGGGCCCGAACCGCCAGCCGACGTGGAGATCGATGTGACCGAGCTGCCGCATGCGTTCCGGACCACGGTGTCGAGCATCCCGTCGGCGACGCCGTATTTGGTGGTGGACCCCGCGCGTGTGGCGGCGGCGGGGGCGCGGCTTGGCGGGCGCGACGGCCGCTTGCGCGTCGGCCTCGCTTGGCGGAGCGGAGCGTGGAAGCCGGAACGCAGCATTCCGCTGCACGAGCTTGCCGGTTTGCGCAACCTGAGCGGCGCGGCGTTGGTCAGTCTCCAGCGCGGCGCTGGCGCCGGCGAGTGGCGGACCTTCGCCCAAGGCGCGGACAACGTCCTCGGCGAGGCGACGTCGGACGATATCGTGGAGACGGCGGCCCTTTTGCTGAACCTCCACCTGGTGATCAGCGTCGACACCATGGTCGCCCGTCTGGCCGGGGCGCTCGGCGCCCCCGTCTGGACCCTGCTCCATTTCGCCGCCGACTGGCGCTGGCTCCTTTGGCGCAGCGACTCGCCTTGGTATCCGAGCATGCGCCTGTTCCGGCAGCCCGCGCCGGGCGGCTGGCGGGCGGTGGCTGAGGCCGTTCTCGCGGCCATGGGCGAGAGGCTCAACACAGTCCCGCGAGCTTGGGATTCGGTAGGTCAATCCATTAAGCTTCACTCGGGCGCGGCTCTGCAGGAATCAAAACAGCTGCCCGGAGGGAGGACACATGCACGCCTTGCGCATCGTCGTCGCGAGTGCGCTCGCGGCCTTTGCGGTGGTTGCGGCCGGCGCAGCCGACGCGCAGTCCTACCCGTCGCGGCCAGTGCGGATGGTCGTCGGCTTTCCGCCCGGCGGGACCACCGACGTCATCGCCCGTCTCGTCTCGGCGAAGCTCAGCGACCGGCTGGGCCAGCAGGTCGTGGTCGAGAACCGCCCCGGCGCCAGCGGCATGATCGGCGCCGACGTCGTCGCGAAGGCGCAGCCCGATGGCTACACGCTGACCTTGTCGAGCACCACGCATTCGACCTTCGCCGCCCTCTACGCCAACGTGCCGTTCGATCCGGTCAAGGACTTCGAGCCGATCGCGTTCATCGCCACCACGCCGTATGTGATGGTCGCCCACCCGTCGCTCGGGGTCCGCTCGATCGCCGATCTGATCAAGGTCGCCAAGGCGCGGCCGGGCGAGCTGACCTACGCCGCCTCCACGCCCGGCACCGCCCAGCATCTGGCGTGGGAGCGCTTCAAGCGCGCGACCGGCACCGACCTCGTCTACGTCTCCTATCGCGGCACCGGCGCGCTCATGCCCGACCTCCTGGGCGGACGCCTCAATGCCGCGATCGACAACGTCGCGGTGATGACCCAGTACATCAAGGGCGGGCAGCTGATCGGGCTCGCGGTGACCAGCCCGCATCGCTCGCCGGTGCTGCCGGAGATGCCGACCATGATCGAATCCGGCCTTCCCGGGTTCCAGGCGATCGGCTGGTTCGGCGTGTTCGCGCCGGCGCGCACACCGCAGCCGATCGTGAGGACGCTCGCCAGCCAGACCGTCGCGGTGATGACGCAGCCGGACATGGCCGACCGACTGCTCGAGCTCGGCGGCGAGCCGGCGACGGGCGGCCCGGACGAGTTGCGGAAATTGCTCGCTAGCGAGACGGAGGTCTGGGGTCGGGTGATCCGCGAGGCGGGGATCAAGCTCGAATAGACACCACGTACCTCTGATGTCGAACGCGAGTCTTTAGTACAGGGCGCGAAACTCCGCCGGATCTGGAGATCCAATGTCAATCAGATCGAAGTCCTTCTGGTTTCGCTCGCAGTTTGTACCTATCTTTACTTGAAGAGGTGCCGGGCGGTGCCATACGGAGAAAGTTTATGTTGCAGAGGGTTAGCCGGTTCGCTTTGATTTTGGCCGTCGGGCTCCTGTGTCTGTCGCCCGCAAGGCTGCAGGCGGCGCCGGGTACGCCGTCCGACGTCGTGCGGCATTTCTACGCCGAGCTCCTGAATTCCATGAAGAATGCCGCCGCACTCGGCCCCAAGGGGCGTTACGAGAAGCTCGAGCCGGTCGTGGTCGCGGCCTTCGATCTCCCGTTCATGACAAAGATGTCGGTCGGCGCGTCATGGAACAGACTGGCGCCTGACGAGAAACAGCGGGCTTGGAAAGCCTTCGCCCGCTTCGTCACCGCGACCTACTCGACCCAGTTCGACGACTACACCGGCGAGAAATTCGAGATGCTGGGCGAGCAGCCGATCAGTCACGGGACGATCGTCAGGACACGCCTCGTGCAGCCGGATGGGGGCAAGGTCGCGATCAACTACGTGCTGCACGACAACGGCACGGCATGGCAGATCCGCGACGTCTACCTCGCCGGGACGATCAGCGAGCTGGCGACCCGGCGCTCGGATTTCGTCTCGACCCTGCGGAGCGGCGGCATCGAAGCCCTGATCGCCCGGCTGAACAAGAAGGCCGACGATCTCCAGGGGTGAGCTACTTCTTGCTCCACCGCTCCGCCGCCGCGTCGTCGCGGGCTTCGGCGGCGACCCATTGGGCACCCTTGTCGGTGTCCTCGAGCTTCCAGAACGGCGCCTTGGTCTTTAGCCAGTCGATCAGGAAGTGGCAGGCCTCGAACGCCGCCTCGCGATGCGCCGACGCGGTCACCACCAGCACGATGCGCTCGCCGGGCTCCATCCGCCCATAGCGGTGGACGATCAGCGACGCCGCCAGCGGCCAGCGGCGATGGGCCTCGGCCTCGATCTCAGCGAGCTGCTTCTCGGTCATGCCGGGATAGTGCTCGAGCGTCATCGCCCCGATCTTCGTGCCGCCCGCCATATCGCGCACCAGGCCGACGAAGCTCACAACGCCGCCGATGTCGTGGCGGCCGGCGGTGAGGCGCTCGATCTCGGCGCCGACGTCGAAATCCTCGCGCTGCACCCGGATCATCTCATTCCCCCTGTGACCGGCGGAAAGATCGCGACCTCGTCGCCGGGCTTCACCGCATGGTCGAGCTTCACATAGGTCTGATTCACCGCGACGCGCACCACCGACAGGTCCTTGAACGCCTCGGCGTGCCCGGGCGAGCGCGTCTTCAGCCAATCGAGCAGCCCGCGTACATCGTGCACCGAAGCCGGCGGCGTCAACTCCTCTTCGGCGCGACCGACCCGTGTGCGCAGCCAGGCGAAATACAGGATCTTCATGGACGAATGCTCCTCCGCGTCATTGCGAGCGAAGCGACGCAATCGAGAGTCTGGATCGCCACGCCCGCGTTCGCGGGCTCGCGATGACGATGAACCTGCACGATTAAACTCCGACCTCGCTGAACGGCAAGAAGTCGACCATCGAGCCGGCGCTGACCTGGGTCACGTTCTCGGCGAGCTCGATCAGCCCGTCCGATTCGACGAGCGAGGTGAGGATTCCCGCACCGTCACGCGGGAAGCGCTGCGCGACCGGCATGCCATCCTCGCCTGGTGTCAGGCGGGCGCGCACCCACTCGCGGCGGCCGAGCTTCTTCTTGGCGTCGAACCCGGCGCGCACGCGGAACAGGTGCGGCTCGATGTCGGTGGCTCCACCCAGCCGCAGCAGCACCGGCCGCGCAAAGCGCAGGAACGTCACCATCATCGCGACCGGATTGCCGGGCAGCCCGACGAAGGCGACTCCACCCACCTGGCCGAATGCGACGGGACGGCCCGGCCGCACCGCGAGGCGCCAGAAATGGATCGAGCCCTGTGCTTCCACCGCGGCGCGGACGTGGTCCTCGTCGCCGGTCGACATGCCGCCCGAGGTGACGATCGCGTCGCATTCGGCGGCGGCGCGCGCCAGGATCGCGTGCACCGTCTCTCGCCGGTCCGGCAGGATGCCGTAATCCTTCACCGCGCAGCCGAGCTGCCCCAAGAGCGCCAGCAGCACGTAGCGGTTGGCGTCGTAGACGGCACCCGCCGGCGTCTCCTCGCCAGGCTCGCGCAACTCGTCGCCGGTGGAGAACACGCCCACGGTCAGCGTGCGGTAGACCGACAGCTCGGTTTTTCCGATCGACGCGGCGAGCCCGATGTCCTGCGGCCGCAGCCGCTGGCCGCGCTTCAGGATCGTGGTGCCGGCCTTCACGTCCTCGCCGGCCTTGCGGCGGTTGGCGCCGCGCTTGATCCCCGGCGGCAGCACCACATGATCACCGTCGGCGCGGCAGTCCTCCTGCATGAAGCAGGTGTCGAGCCCCGCCGGCATCGGGGCACCGGTGAACACGCGCAAGGCCGTGCCGTGCATTGTCGCCGGGCCGGGCGCCTGGCCGGCGGCGACGCGGCCAGCCAGCTTGAGGCGCGTCTCACCCGCCGGGTTCAGGTCGTTGAAGGCGACGGCGTAGCCGTCGACCGCGACGTTGTCGTGTGGCGGCACGCTACGCGTCGCGACCAGATCGTCGGCGAGGATCCGGCCGCGGCAAGCACTCAGCTGTGCGCTCTCGGTGCCGGCGATGGTGGAGACGCGCGCCGTGAGGATGCCGATCGCCTCGTCGGCGCGCATCAGCTCGCCGCCGAAGGCAAAGCAATCGTCCGAGAGCTGCGCCATTGGCCTTAGTCCCCGGCGGCGCGGCGCTTACCGCCGATCAGCCCGCAATGGGCGACGATGAGATCGGCGATCGATCCGAAATCGTCGATGTCGAGGCGGGGCACCGGCAGCCTGGCGATCGGCGCGTCGCTGGCGACGGCGATGATCCGCCGGTCTTCGGTGCAGAGAAGCGGCTTGCCGAGGGACGCCCGGTGGACTTCGAGCTTGTCGTGGGGGTGGTTCTTGAAGCCCTCGACCAGCAGCAGGTCGACCGGAGTCATGTGGCTGATCAGGTCCTCAAGCGTGGGCTCCGGCGCGCCGCGCAACTCGTGCATCAGCGCAAAGCGTCGCGCCGACGACACCAGAACTTCGGTGGCTCCGGCCTCGCGGTGTGCGTACGAATCCTTGCCTGGCTTGTCGACGTCGAACTCGTGATGGGCGTGCTTCAGCGTCGAGACGCGGACATCGCGGCCGACCAGCTCGGGGATGAGCTTGACCAGCAGCGTCGTCTTGCCGCTGCCGCTCCACCCCGCAAGGCCGAAGATTTTCATGGTGCGGGCGTCCGAAGCGTGGCGATGCGCTTCTTTCCATCATGCGCCGCTTTATGCGCTTTATGCGGGGCATCCACTGCGCCGGTGAACCATGGATGCCCCGGACAAGCCGGGGCATGACGGAGTAAATACGTCGGGAGCGGTTCAGCTTGGTCTGACACCGCTCTAGGTTACCCCGCGCGGCGCGCCGTCGCCGGACCGAGAGGGGCTTTTTCCGGCGCGATCGGCCGCGACGGCACCGGGATCTCCGGCCGCTCGTCATCGACATGCCGCAGGCCGGCGTTCAGATAATCCCAGCCGGTGATGAGCGTCAGCACGGCTGCGATCCACAGACCGGTGATGCCGATCCAGGTCACCGGCAAGAACGCGGTCGGCCCGGCATCGCCGACGATCAGGAAGCCAAGGGCGGTCATCTGGATGCCGGTCTTCCATTTGGCGAGGCGGCTGACCGGCAGGCCGACCCGGATCTCGGCCAGGAACTCGCGCAGGCCGGAGACCAGGATCTCGCGGCACAGGATGACCAGCGCCGGCAGGATCAGCACGCCGGCGATGCGCCCGAAGGCGACCAGCATCAGGATGGTGGCGGCGACCAGCAGCTTGTCGGCGATCGGATCGAAGATGCGCCCGAGCTTCGACTGCAGCTTCCACGCGCGGGCGAAATACCCGTCAAAATAATCGGTTACCGCCGCCGCCGTGTACAAAGCGCAGGCGACATATCGAGTCCAGTCGCCCTCGACGTAGAACAGCGCCACCAGCACCGGAATCGCGACGATCCGCGAAAGCGTCAGGATCATCGGCAAGTTGTTGATCATCTTTACCAATCCGTACAGCCGGGCAACCGCGACTCGGGTCCGCCCCGAAAGATATGGCAACACCTAGGCGGCGATTTTACCCGCCGCCATGGAAGTGGTCATAAATTTTTTTGGCGACGGATTTGCTGATGCCGGCGACCTTTTCGAGGTCCTGCAGCCCGGCCCGCGACACCGCCTGGCCGGAGCCGAAATGCATGAGCAGAGCCTTCTTCCGCCGCGGGCCGATCCCCGGGATCTCGTCGAGCGGCGAGGCGGCGATTGCGGCACTGCGGCGCGTCCGATGGCCGCCGATCGCGAAGCGGTGCGCCTCGTCGCGCAGCCGCTGCAGAAAGTAGAGCACCGGGTCGCGCGGCTCGAGCTGGAAGGGCTCCCGTCCGTCCATGAAGAATCGCTCGCGGCCGGCGTCGCGGTCCGGCCCCTTAGCGATCGCCACCAGCGGGATGTCGACGATTCCGAGCTCGGCGAACACCTCGAGCGCCACGTTGAGCTGGCCCTGGCCGCCGTCGAGCAGCACCAGGTCGGGCCAGTTCTCCGACGTGCGGCCCGGATCTTCGCGCATCGCCCGGCCGAAGCGGCGGAGCAGCACCTCGCGCATCATCGCATAGTCGTCGCCGCCGGCCGACGACGGGGGCGGCGGGATCGGCGCCGGCGGCACCTGTCCCGGCGGCGGTGTGTCGCCTCGGATGTTGAACTTGCGATAGGCGTTCTTGATGAAGCCCTCCGGCCCGGCCACGATCATAGCGCCCAGCGCCTGGCGGCCGCCGATATGGCTGTTGTCGTAGACCTCGATCCGGCGCGGCGGCGCCTCGAGGCCGAACGCCGCGGCGACACCCTGCAGGAGCTGCCCCTGCGCGCTGCTTTCGGCGAGGCGGCGCGCCATCGCCTCGCGCGCGTTGACCAGCGCGTGCTCGACCGCCTGCCGCTTGGCCCCGCGCGTCGGCGCCTCGACATGGACGCGGAAGCCCGCGCGCGTGGTCAGCGCCTCGGCCAGCAAGGCGCGGTCCGGTACGTCATGGCTGATCAGGATCAGCTTCGGCGGCGTCTTCTCGGCGTAGAACTGGCCGACGAACGCGTTCAGCACCTCGGCCACCTCGATCTGCTTGTCGTGGCGCGGGAAATACGACCGGTTGCCGTAATTGAAGCCGCCGCGGAAGAAAAATACCTGCACGCAAGTGCATCCGGCCGCCTGGTAGGCCGCGATCACGTCCGCGTCTTCGAGGATCTCGACGTTGATGCCCTGCCGCGCCTGGATCATCGACAGGGCGCGGATGCGGTCGCGGTACATTGCGGCCGTCTCGTAATCGGTCTCGTCGCTGGCCGCCTGCATCCGGGCCGCCAGCGCCGCCTGCAGGTCGTGCGATCTGCCGGCCAGGAAGTCCTTGGCCTCGCCGACCAGGCCGGCATAAGCCTCGGCCGAGATCCGACCCACGCACGGCGCGCTGCAGCGCTTGATCTGGTGCAGGAGACACGGTCGCGTCCGTCCGGCGAACACCGTGTCGGCGCAGGAGCGCAGCAGGAATGCCCGCTGCAGCACGGTCAGCGTCTCGTTGACCGCCCCGGCCGAGGCGAACGGCCCGAAATAGCTCGCCTTGCGGTCGCGCGCCCCGCGGTGCTTGGCGATCTGCGGGAAGTCGTGGTCCTCGAACAGTGCCACATAGGGAAACGATTTGTCGTCGCGCAGTTGCACGTTGAAGCGCGGCGTCAGCCGCTTGATCAGGTTGATCTCGAGGAGCAGCGCCTCGGCCTCGGTGTGCGTCGTGATGATTTCCAGCTGCCGCGTCTCGGCGACCATGCGCTGCAGCCGGATCGGCAGACGGCCAAGCTGCGTATAATTGGTCACGCGCTTTTTCAGGTTGCGCGCTTTGCCGACATAGAGCGCGCTGCCGTCCGCGGCGAGCATGCGATACACGCCCGGACTGCCCGGCATGGTCGCCAGGACGGCGCGGATGGCGTCGACCCCGATCAGCGGTGCTGGGGTCTCCGGCGTCGCTTGGAAGAAATTGGTTTCAGTCTGACTCATCAAGCAATTGCATTCGTTGATCGGCGTTCGGGATATGTGGACAGATAGTGCGGCAGGGCCGGTGCTGTGTCACGGCGCCGACGATATCCACGAATCCTGTGGATAAAGGTGTTCGTAAGGAGTGCCCGACCCCCCAGGAATCCCCGATATGCTGGGGTCTTTGGGGGTAGATCAAAAAATAGGCAATTTTCTAAGCCACTGAGATCAAGCGAAAATCGCCCTACTCTTGGTCACAATGTGGTCACAGTTCCGTCGAACTAGGGGGAACACCTGATTTTTTGCGTTGGTGTTGCCATTGTGCACAAACCGAACGGGTACCGTGGCGCGCGGATTTTTGCTGCGCCAAGTGTCGATACGCCGCAGCGTTCTTACCTGTTTTCACCCCGGCTGGTGACGTTCGATCTCGGCGCCGACGCTCGCGGCATCCGGGTAGACGTCCAGTTTTTCGACCCGCACCCGCGCCGAGCGCACGCGCCGGTTCTCGAGGCACACGGCGGCAATCCGCTCCGCCAGGGTCTCGCATAAGTCGATATGGCCTTCGGCCACGATGCGGCGGATTCCCGCGACCACCGTGTCGTAGCGCATGATTCGGTCGCGCCGGCCGGTCCGCGGCTCGTCGGCCAGAAGCGGTCCCGGGCGCGCCGCCAGGAGCTCGACGTTGATGCGCACCCGCTGGTCGACGTTCTTCTCCCGCTTCCAGACGCCGATCCGCGCGCCAAGCACCAGATCGCGGATGATGACGCGGTATTGCCCGGCACTACTCATCTCTACTCCGTCATGCCCCGGCCAAATCCTACGCGCCCGCCGGCGCTTCGCGGCGGCGCAGCGCAAGTCCGGGCATCCACGTCGTTCCGCTTAACCATGGATCGCCCGAATAAAGCGGGCGATGACGTGAAGAAAAAACTTCGATCACTTGGCGCTACTCATTGACCGGGGCCGCGGCGGGCGCCGCCCAGTTGAGGTGCTGGCCGCCGTCGAGCGCGATCATCTGGCCGGTCAGCGACGGCGTTGTCAGGATGAACCGCAACGTCGCGGCGATCTCGTCCACCGACGGTGCGCGCTGCAGCGGCACCGACGTGACCTGGCGGGCGAATTGCGCCTCGCTTTGGCGCGGGCTCGGCAGGACCGGGCCCGGGCCGATCGCGTTCACCCGGATGCGCGGCGCCAGCGCCAGCGCCAGGGTCTGGGTCAGGGTCCACAGTCCGGCCTTGCTCAGCGTGTACGAGACGAAATGCGCCGTCAGATTCCACACCCGCTGGTCGACCATGTTGACGATGGCGCCGTCCTGGCCGTCGGGGAGCTGGCGCGCGAAATCCTGGCTCAGCCGAAACGGCGCGCGCAGATTGGTCTCGAGATGGGCGTCCCAGCTCTCGCGCGTCGCGGTGAGCGCTTCGTCGCGCTCGAACACCGACGCGTTGTTGACCAGCACGCCGAGCGGCCCAAGCGCCGCGCGCGCCTGCGGGATCACGGTCGCGGTGGCACTTTCCCTCGACAGGTCTGCTGCGATGACGACTGCCTTGCCGCCGGCCGCCGCGATCTCGGCCGCCACGCCGTCCGCCTCTTGGCGCGAGCGGTGACAATGCACGGCGACGGCGAATCCTAAGCGGCCGAGCTCCAGCGCCAGGGCCCGGCCGATCCGCCGGGCCGCGCCGGTAACGAGCGCGGCCCGCGGCAGGGTCGTCGAAAGGGGCAGGGACATCACGGCACAATGGTCGGCGCGTGATGGGGATTCAAGGATTTGTTCGCAGGACCGGCTGCAGCGTCGGCACTCTCAGCAGCCACACGCCGACCACCGCGGTGAGCACGCCCATGGCGCTATAGCCGATCGTGTAGCTCGTGGTGAGCGTGAGGATGAGGCTGAACACCACCGGCATGAGAGTGACGCCGGCAAAGGTGCAGAACTGCGAGCCGCCGGTCGCGTCGCCGACCCGGCCCGGCGGCGACAAGGCGGCGATCTGGGCGAGAAAGACGCCGTTCCACGCCGTGGTGGTGGCGCCGAAGGCGATGCTGACGGCGAGGATCGCGCCATACGGCCACTCCGGCGTGAACGCCGCGGTGAGCAGCGCGCAGGCCGACATGCCGAGACCCAGCGCGCCCAGCAGGCGATACGGATTGGCCAGGTGATCGGTCAGGGCGCCCCAGACGAGGCGCCCGATGGCCCCGGCGACGAGACTGACCGCCAGCACAAGGCCGGCCTGGACGAGGCTCATCGCCACCCGGGCGTGGAGATAGGTCACGAGGAAGCCGACGAAGCAGTTCTGCAGGCCGGAATAGACGAACGACATGATCGACAGCCGCCTGAGGCCCGGCGAGCCCAACACCAGCGTGAGCGCGCCGGAGACATGCGCGAATGACACGAGCCGCCTTCCGCGCTCGCGATCGATGTCGAGCTTGCGGCGCAGCGGCTGGAGCGCCAGGGCCAGGACCAGGCAGAGCACGGCCCCGGTCAGTGCCGCGATCCGCCATCCCCACGCCAGCGCCAGGAACGGCATCAGCAGGCCGGCCAAGCCGTTGCCGAGCGGCACGCCCATCTGCTTCGCCGAGAACACGGCGTTGCGCCAGCGCGCCGGCGTGACCCGGGCGAGCACCGTCGAGGATGACGGCGTGGTCGGACCGTTGGCGGCGCCGAGCAGCAGCGCGCAGAGGAACGTGGTCAGCGGCATCGCCAGGACGCCGAGGCTCAAGGCCAGCGCCGACAACACCAGCGAGGCCTGGGTCATCCGCAGCGCGCCGAACCGGGCAATGAAGGCGCCGCTCACCAGCCCGACCGCGGCCGCCGTGGCATAGATCGATCCGATATACGCGCCGATCAGCTCGGGGCGCACTCCGATATCGACGGCTGCCTCTGGCGCCAGCACCGATCCGGTGCCGACCGACATCGACACCAGCAGCTGCGCCGCCAAGGTCGCGACCAAGGCGTGAACGACGTCTTTCATTAAAGCCCCTCTACCACGAAGTGGGAGAGGGAGGGGCCCGCGCCGTGAGGCGCGGGAGGGTGAGGGTCGTGCAACGGAAAACCGCGTCAGCGCCGGATGCGCTTGCTGCGCCCTTTCTGCGAGCCGACCGCACCCTGGGTCGAGCGCCCGCGCGGCCGCGCCCCCGGGCCCGGCATGTACGGCGCCTGGCCGCCAGGGGCGCCATCCGCACCTGTTTCCTCGAAGCCGAGCGCGCCGCCTTCGGGCTTCATCTCGAGCTCGAAGGCCTCCAGCCGGCGGATCTCGTCGCGCAGCCGGGCCGCTTCCTCGAATTCGAGATTGCCCGCCGCTTCCTTCATCCGCGCTTCCAAATCGGCGATGTGGGATTTGAGGTTCTGGCCGACCAGGTGCCGGACCGCATCATCGCCGGTCGCGACGGTGACGTGGTCGCGCTCGTAGACGCTGCCGAGGATGTCGCCGATCTGCTTGCGCACCGATTCCGGCGTGATCCCGTGTGCCGCGTTGTACGCCTGCTGCTTTTCGCGCCGCCGGTTGGTCTCGGCGATGGCGTAGGACAGTGACCCCGTCATGTTGTCGGCATAGAGGATGACCCTGCCGTCGATATTGCGCGCCGCGCGGCCGATGGTCTGGATCAGCGACGTGCGCGAGCGCAGATAGCCTTCCTTGTCGGCATCGAGAATGGCGACCAGCGCGCATTCCGGGATGTCGAGGCCTTCGCGCAGCAGGTTGATGCCGACCAGCACGTCGAACGCGCCCAGCCTGAGGTCGCGGATGATCTCGATGCGCTCCAGGGTCTCGACGTCGGAATGGATGTAGCGCACGCGAATCCCGGCCTCGTGCATGTACTCGGTGAGGTCCTCGGCCATGCGCTTGGTGAGCGTGGTGACCAGCGCCCGCTGGCCTTTGGCGGCGACCGCCTTGCATTCGGCGAGCAGGTCGTCGACCTGCTTGTCGGTCGGGCGAATGATACAAACCGGATCAATAAGTCCGGTCGGGCGGATCACCTGCTCGACGAACGCGCCGCCGGTGCGCTCCAGCTCCCACGGGCCGGGGGTGGCCGAGACGAAGACGGTCTGCGGCCGCATCGCCTCCCACTCCTCGAACTTGAGCGGCCGGTTGTCGACGCAGGACCACAGGCGGAACCCGTATTCGGCCAGGGTCGATTTGCGCTGGTAGTCGCCTTTGAACATGCCGCCGATCTGCGGCACGGTGACGTGGCTCTCGTCAACGATCAGCAGCGCGTTCGGCGGCAGGTATTCGAACAGGGTCGGCGGCGGCTCGCCGGGCCGGCGGCCGGTGAGGTAGCGCGAATAGTTCTCGATGCCGGCGCAGGAGCCGGTCGCCGCCATCATCTCGAGATCGAACACGGTGCGCTGCTCGAGACGCTGCGCTTCGAGCAGCTTGTTCTCGGCCTTGAGCTCGATGAGCCGCGCCTTGAGGTCGATCTTGATCTGCTGCATGGCCTGTTCGAGCGTCGGCTGCGGCGTCACGTAGTGGCTGTTGGCGTAGAGCTTGGCCGCCCCCAGCTCCGCCTTCTTCTCGCCGGTGAGCGGATCGAACTCCCAGATGCCTTCGATCTCATCGCCGAACATCGAGATCCGCCAGGCCCGGTCCTCGCAGTGCGCCGGAAAGACCTCGACCGAATCGCCGCGCACGCGGAAGGCGCCGCGGGCGAAGTTCTGGTCGTTGCGGCGGTAGTGCAACTCGACCAGCGAGCGCAGCAGGGCGGTGCGGTTGATGATCTGGCCGGTGTGCAGCGACAGCGCCATCGAGGAATAGGTCTCGACCGAGCCGATGCCGTAGATGCACGACACCGAGGCGACGATGATCACGTCCGGCCGCTCGAGCAGGGCGCGCGTCGCCGAGTGGCGCATGCGGTCGATCTGCTCGTTGATCGAGGAATCCTTCTCGATATAGGTGTCGCTGCGCGGCACATAGGCTTCGGGCTGGTAGTAGTCGTAATACGAGACGAAGTATTCGACCGCGTTCTCGGGGAAGAACGCTTTCATCTCGCCGTAGAGCTGCGCGGCCAGGGTCTTGTTGGGCGCCAGCACCAGGGCCGGCCGCTGCAGCTGCTGGATCATATGCGCGATGGTGAAGGTCTTGCCGGAGCCGGTGACGCCGAGCAGGACCTGGTCGCGCTCGCCCTGACGCGTGCCGGCCACCAGCTCCTCGATCGCCGTCGGCTGGTCGCCCGAGGGTTGGAAGGGCGAGGCAAGCTTGAAGGGCTGCGCCGGCTTGGCGTCCGGCTCGTCGGCGAGCGGCGGCCGCACCGCTCCGGCCAGGGGCCGGGCGGGATTGACGGTATAATCGGGAAGCGAATGGGAGAGACGGGTCGAGCTCACGCCTGATTATATGGTGTCCAGGCGCAGCGGGAAAAGCTTCAGCAGTCGCCGGTCGACTTGGGATCGACGCAGGTCAGCTTGCCGTTGCAGTTCTTGATGTCCTTCGGCAGCGGACACGCGCGGAGATCGATGTCGGTCTCGAACATCCGGCCCTGCACGTTATTGCAAAAGCAGAGGAGGGTCGTCCCGCCGGAGACCTGGCAGGTGCAGGATTGCTGATAGGAGCCCCTGGGTAGGCTGTTGCCGCCGCGCTGGGCGAGGAGCTGGGCCAGGCGGACGCTCGGCGGATGATCCGAGACTTCGCTGGCCGCCGCAGCGCAAGAAAACGTCAATCCAACGGCCATCGCCGCAACGGCGTAAATACGTCTGCGCATCGGTCCCCCCACCCGGAAACGCCGGAAAATCGAGGCTAGCAGCGGCTTATGCCCCCGACAAGCGTAGCGGTTGCACCCCACCGCGGCTCTGCTAAGTTGTGGCGCTCATCTCCCGAATCGCCGCAGAGACACGACCATGGCTTTCCTCGCCGAGCGCCTTTCGCGCGTCAAACCCTCGCCCACTCTCGCCGTCACCGCCAAGGCGATCGAGCTCAAGGCCGCCGGCCGCGACGTGATCGGCCTTGGCGCCGGCGAGCCGGACTTCGATACGCCCGAGAACATCAAGGAGGCGGCGATCGCCGCCATCCGCAAGGGCGACACGAAATACACCGTCGTCGACGGCACGATGGCGTTGAAGCAGGCGATCTGCGCCAAGTTCAAGCGCGAGAACGGCCTCGACTACAAGCCGAACCAGGTGACCGTCGGCACCGGCGGGAAGCAGGTGCTGTACAACGCCATGATGGCCACCCTGAGCAAGGGCGACGAGGTAATCATCCCCGCCCCGTACTGGGTGTCCTATCCGGATATGGTGGAGCTCGCCGAGGGGACGCCGGTGCCGGTGGCCTGCCCGCAGAACAACGGCTTCAAGCTGCGGGCCGAGGACCTGGACGCGGCGATCACGCCGCGCACCAAGTGGATCATCCTCAACTCGCCGTCCAATCCGACCGGGGCCGCCTACACGCGCGCCGAGCTCAAGGCGCTCACCGACGTGCTGATGAAGCACCCGCATGTCTGGGTGCTGACCGACGACATGTACGAGCACTTGGTCTATGACGGCTTCGAGTTCTTTACCCCGGCGCAGATCGAGCCGCGCCTTTACGGGCGCACGCTGACCCTGAATGGCGTGTCGAAGGCCTATTGCATGACCGGCTGGCGCATCGGCTACGCCGCCGGACCGGTGGAGCTCATCAAGGCGATCGCGGCCGTCCAGTCGCAGTCGACCTCGAACCCGGCCTCGATCAGCCAAGCCGCGGCGCTGGCGGCGCTGACCGGCCCGCAGGACTTCATCCCGAAGCACAACGCGGTGTTCAGGGAGCGCCGCGACCTCGTCGTCGACATGCTCAACAAGGCCAAGGGCATCCATTGCCTGAAGCCGGAAGGAGCGTTCTACGTCTACCCGTCCTGCGCCGGCACGATCGGGCGCAAGACGCCGCACGGGAAGGTGCTGAAGACCGACGAGGACTTCGTCACCTATCTGCTCGAGGCGGAGGGTGTCGCGGTGGTGCAGGGCTCGGCGTTCGGGCTGGCGCCCTATTTCCGGATCTCCTACGCCACCTCGACCGAGGCCCTGAAGGACGCCTGCACCCGTATCCAGCGGGCCTGTGCGGCGCTCAACTAGCGGTTCGGAACCGGAGGCCGCGATGCGCATGGCCGTGATCGGCGCCGGCGGAATCGGCGGCTATTTCGGCGGGCGCCTGGCGGCCGCCGGCGCGGACGTGCGCTTCGTCGCCCGCGGCGCTCATCTGGACGCCATGCGCCGCGATGGCCTGCGGATCGAAAGCCCGCAGGGCGACCTGACCGTGAAGCCGGTCCGCGCCGCCGCCGACCCGGCGGAGCTGGGGCCGGAGCCCTTCGACGTCGTGGTCATTGCCGTCAAGCTGTGGGGCACCGACGCGGCGATCGAGACCGCGCGCAAGCTCGTCGGGCCGAAGACCGCGGTCGTCTCGTTCCAGAACGGAATCGGTGCCATTCCGGCGCTCACCAAGGCGTTCGGGCCGGAGCGCGTGCTGGGCGGGGTGGCGCATATCGCGACCGCCATCGGCGCGCCCGGCGTGATCAGGCAGACCGGCGCCATGGAGCGGCTGACCGTCGGCGAGCCGGCGGGTGGGATCAGCCCCCGGGTGACCGCATTCGTCGAGGCGGCGAAACGGGCGAAGATCAACGCCGTCGCGTCCGACGACATCCACCGCGCGATCTGGGACAAGTTCGTCTTCCTGGCCTCATTCAGCGGTGTCGCGACGCTGACCCGGCTGCCGAAGGGCAAGATCTTTGCCGATCCCGATCTGCGCCGCCTCTACGCCGACGCGCTGGCCGAGGCGGTGGCGGTCGGCCGCGCCGGCGGGATCAATCTTCCGCTCGACCAGGCGGAAAAGACGTTCCAGTTCAGCGAAGGCCTGAACGACTCGATGAAGCCGTCGCTGCTGCACGATCTCGAGCACGGCAATCCGCTCGAGGTCGAATTCCTGTCCGGCGCCGTGGCCCGGCTGGGGGCGGAACAAGGCGTCCCGACACCCGTGCATCGGACGATCTACGCCGCACTGAAGCCCTACGCCGCCGGCCAAAAGGCCGCTTGAACGCGCGCTCCGTATGACATCCCCCTCCCTAACCCTCCCCCGCAAGGGGGGAGGGAACAAAAAAGAATCGCCCTCCCCCGAGCCAAGTCTTGTTGGAATCGGGGGGGAGGGTGGGGTGGGGGTGACCCGCTGCGCCGCTGCTAGCCTGAATTAGAGCGGCGGCCGCAACATGTTCCTTCGCGATATCGATCGCTTGCTGCGTGAGCACGACCGAAGTTGGCGGCTCGGCATGTTCACCGTGTTCGCGCTGGCGGCGCTGCAGAGCATCGCGGTGGTCGCGCGGCCGCTGCCCATCCGCGCCCTGATCGAGCCGCCGGCGCCGGACAGCTTCTTTGGCGTCATCGAACGCGTCGCGTCCGCCGTCATGTCGCGGGTCTGGCTTTATGTAGGCCTCGTGATCTTGATCGAGGTTTCGATCCTGGTCCTGCGCTACACCGCCGAGGTCAAGACCGCGACGCTCACCGAGCGGGTCATCCGCTCGATCCGCGGCCGCATCGCTGAAAACCTGCTGCGCGGCGATTATCGCGTCGTCAGCACCGCCGGTCCGGGGGCGGTCATCGCCGCGGCGTCGGGCGACGTCGAATCGGTGCAGCGCCTCTTGCGCGAAGCGCTCGTCCATGCCGGGGTCGCGACCCTGCAGCTGGCGCTGATGCTGGTGGTGATCCTGTTCGTCGAGAAATGGCTGTTCTGGATCCTGCTGGTCGAGATCGTCGGACTGACGATCGCGATCTTCGCCTACGCCAACTGGCGCAAACGGCGCTATCTCGACAAGATGGACGTCGACGCGCGGCTGCTCGGCCTGCTGTCGACCTTGCAGCAGAAGAATCTCGACGCCCGCTTCACCGGCTTGGGTGCGGTGTTCCTGGCGCGCGCGACGGCGCTGGCCCGCCGGCTGTACGGCATGAACATGGTGCTGTGGCGGCGCAGCGGCCTCTATTACGCGTCGACGGAATTCATCATCGGCGTGTCGGCGGCGCTGTGCCTGGTGTTCCTCTTCGCGACCTCCGGCGGCGGCCCGCCGCCGGTCGGCAAGTTCCTGGTGTTCACCTACTACGCGGTGCTCATCTTCCCGTGCCTGCAGCAGATCGGCGAAGCCTGGCCGATGATCAACGATGCGCGCGCGGCGCTGCAGCGGATCGGCGCCAACACGGCGCGCCGGCCGACCCGGCTCGGCAAGGGGGTACCCGAGGTCCCGTCGGGCTTCGGCGAGCTCGTGTTCGACGAGGTTACCGTCACCGGCGAGCGCGGCGAGGTCCTGCTCGACCGCGCCTCGTTCCGCCTGCGGCCGGGCGAGAAGATGGGCTTGTTCGGCGACAGCGGCTCCGGCAAGACCACGATCCTGCTGACCTTGCTCGGCATCAACCAGCCGAGCGGCGGCCGCGCCACCCTCAACGGCCGGGATTTAACCAGCCTGTCCCTCGCCGAGCGCAAGCGGTTCTTCTATTACGCGCGCGCCTACCCGGCGTTCTTTCCGGCGACGGTCTACGAGAACATCGCGCTGCACGGCGCTCCAGACGAAGCCGAGTTTGCCGCCATGCTCGACCGCGTGCGCTTCGGCGGCCGCCTCGCCGTCGAGCCGCTGGGGGCGCGGACCCTGGTCGGCGAAAAGGGCGAGCCGTTCTCCGGCGGCGAGCAGCAGCGGATCGCCATCGCGCGCGCCCTGATGGCGCCGCAGCCATGCCTGATCTTCGACGAGGCCCTGAATTCGCTGGACGAGGAGAGCGAGCTCGGCATCCTGCGCCGCCTCACGACCGATTTCCCGGAGAAGGCCGCCATCGTGGTCTCGCACCGCAGCAGCGCCAAAGCCCTGTTTCCGTTCCGCCTCGAAATGGCGACGGGCGGGCAGGGGACGATCATCCGGCCGTGAACGGCCACGGAGCCCTTGAACCGGGAAAAATTCTGGTCTAGTCTGAATAAATGGAAATCAACGTTTACGCGGCGAAGACCCAGCTCTCGCGCCTCATCGACAAGGCGGCTGAGGGCGAAGAGGTCGTGATCACCCGCCACGGGAAGCCGGTCGCGAAGCTCGTCGCCACCCAGCCGCGCGCGGCGAAGAAACTGCGCCGTATCGGCGGCTTGAAGGGAAAGGTGTGGATCGCCGACGACTTCAACGCACCGCTGCCGGATGACATCCTCGCGGCGTTCGAAGGTCGGGATGAGAAATCTGAGTGAGATTGCTCCTCGATACGCACGCACTTCTTTGGTATGTCGGGTTGCCGGAGAAGTTGACCAAGAATTCCGCCGGCGCCATTCGAAATTCCGAAAATCTCGTCCTGATCAGCGCCGTGAGCATTTGGGAGATCGTCATCAAGTCTGCCGCAGGGAAGCTGAAAGCAGACATTGATCTGATCCTGTCCGAAATGTCTTCAAGCGGAATGCGCGAACTGCCGATCACGATCGCGCACACCATGGGCGTCCGTGACCTTCCGCGCCATCATGGTGACCCTTTCGACCGCATCTTGATCGCACAGGCGCTCGCCGAAGAGCTGACCATCGTGACCGCCGACAAAGTGTTTTCGGCATACTCGGTTCCGGTTCTCACGGCCTGAAACTCTTCACAGCAATTGCGCTTGCCAAGTCGCCCCGAGCCAGAGAAGACTAGGGGATAACAAGAAGAAGAACACGGTCACGCGCGAATCTGGATGGGAGGTCTGCATGCCCCAGAAGCCGTTGTCGTCGCCGCGTTGCGTAGCCCTGGTCGGGCCTTATCTGGCCGGCAAGACCACACTGCTCGAAAGCATCCTGGCGGCGACCGAGGCGATCCCGCGCAAGGGAACGATCAAGGACGGCAACACGGTGGGCGATTTCTCGCCGGCCGCGCGGTCGCGCAAGATGAGCGTCGAGCTGAACGTCGCCTCGACGTCGTTCATGGGCGAGAAGTGGACGTTCATCGACTGTCCGGGCTCGATCGAGTTCTCCCACGAGGCGCGCACGGCGCTCATGGTCGCCGATGCCGCCGTGGTGGTCTGCGAGCCAACGGTCGAGCGGGCGATGACTCTGGCGCCGCTGCTGAAGTTCCTCGACGACCGCCAGATTCCGCACCTGCTGTTCCTCAACAAGCTCGACGCAGTCGAGATCCGCATCCGCGACGCCCTCGCCGCCCTGCAGGCGGTCTCGGCGCGGCCGCTGGTGCTCCGCCAGGTGCCGATCCGGGACGACGGCGAGACGGTTACCGGCTATGTCGACCTGATCAGCGAGCGTGCCTATCACTACAAGCCCGGACGCGCGTCGGACCTGGTGCCGATGCCGCAGTCGATGGCCGAGCGGCAGAAGGAAGCGCGGCAGGGGCTGCTCGAAAAGCTGGCCGATTTCGACGACAAGCTGCTCGAGCAGTTGCTCGAGGACACCGTCCCGTCCAAGGAGGATATCTATTCGCATCTGGCGCGCAATCTGGCCAGCGACCGCATCGTGCCGGTGCTGCTGGGCGCTGCTGAAAAGGACGCCGGCGTGCGCCGCCTGCTCAAGTCGCTGCGCCACGACGTGCCGGACCCCGCGGCGACGCTGCAGCGGCTCGGCCTCGCGTCCAATGGCGGGCCGCTGGCGCAGGTGTTCAAGACCCAGCACGCGGCGCACACTGGCAAGCTGTCGCTCGTCCGCGTGTGGTCGGGCCCGATCGCCGACGGTGCCACGCTCAGCGACGGCAATACGGCGGTGAAGCTGGCCGGGGTCATGCGCCTTGTCGGCGCCAACTCGACCAAGCAGGCCAGGGCCGAAAGTGGCGACGTGGCCGGTCTCATGAAGCTCGACGGCATCAGCACCGGCGCCACCCTGTCGTCGCGCGGCGATGTCGCAGCAGCCAAGGAGGCGGCGAATCCCGGCTCCTGGCCGGTGGCGCCCAAGCCGCTATTCGCGCTGGCCGTGGCGACCGAAAAGCGTGGCGACGACGTGAAGCTTTCCGGCGCGCTGCAGCGCCTGTGCGAGGAAGATCCGTCGCTGTCGATCGAGCACAACCACGACACCAACGAGCTGCTGCTGTGGGGTCAGGGCGAGATGCATCTGACCGTGGCGCTGGAGCGTCTGCGCACGTCGTACCACCTGCCGGTGACCGGGCACGCGCCGCAGGTGCCGTACAAGGAAACGATCCGCAAAGGCATCCAGCAGCACGCGCGCCACAAGCGCCAGAGCGGCGGCCACGGGCAGTTTGCCGACGTGAAAGTCGAGATCAGGCCTTTGGCGCGCGGCAGCGGCTTCAAGTTCGAGGAGAAGATCGTCGGCGGCGCCGTGCCGCGCAATTTCATTCCCGCGGTGGAGGAGGGGATCCGTGATTATCTGAAGCGCGGTCCGCTCGGCTTCCAGGTGGTCGACGTGCAGGCGGTGCTGTTCGACGGCCAATATCACGACGTCGACAGCTCCGATCAGGCGTTCATGACCGCGGGCGCGCTCGCCATGCGCGAAGGCATGCCGAAATGCGATCCCGTCCTGCTCGAGCCGATCTGCAAGGTGGCGATCACCATCCCGACCGACTTCACCTCGCGCGTCCAGCGCCTGGTGCAGACCCGGCGCGGCCACATTCTGGGCTACGACGCGAAGTCGGGATGGGCGGGCTGGGACGAGGTGTCGGCGATGCTGCCGCAATCGGAGATGCACGACCTGATCATCGAGCTGCGCTCGGCGACCCAGGGCGTCGGCACGTTCGACTGGAACTTCGATCATCTCGCCGAGCTGACCGGCAAGCCGGCGGAGAAGATCGTCGCCAAGATGCGGCCCCAGGAAGAGAAGGCCAAGGCCGCGTCGTAGCTGATCGCGGGCCGTTGTTTTTTGTCATGCCCCGCTTTATGCGCTTCATGCGGGGCATCCGTGGCTCCATTTGCACGATGGATGCCCCGGACGAGCCTGGACGAGCCGGGGCATGACACGCAGGGACACGGCGATCACCGAGAATGACGAGCCGGCAGAACTCGCCCTCTTCACTCCGTGCCCTCTGTGTCTCCGTCGGTTGAGTCTCCTGATGCCCGCTTTCGCGGGCATGACGAGGTGAGGTAATCTCGGCTGATAACAAACGCTGACAACAACTACCCGGGACGACATTCATGACGCCTCAAGACGCCGAGCGCGCGGCTGCGCTCATCGCTGGTGCCCGCGAAACCGCCCGTGCGGTTACCCTCGAGGGCCCCCTGGCGCCGAAATCCATCGACGACGCGTATGCGGTGCAGGCCCTTCTTGCCAAGAAGGCCGGCGGTGTCGCCGGCTGGAAGATCGCCGGCATCGTCCCCGAGCAGCGCGACAAGCTGGGCATCGACCGGCCGATCGCGGGGGCGGTCCTGCAGGGCTATCGCCATCCGAGCCCGGCGACGTTCCGCGCGTCGTCGTTCGTGCTGGTGATCATCGAGGGCGAATTCGATTTCATCCTCGGCCGCGACCTGCCCGCGCGGCCCAAGCCGTACAGCGTCGACGAGGTCGCCGCGGCGGTGGCGGAGCTGCGCCCGGCGATCGAGCTGGTCGATTCACGGGTCGGCCGCACCTCGCCGACCTTCGTCAAGCTGGCCGATTGCTTCTCCAACGGCGCGCTCATCCTCGGGCCGGCGCACAAGGAGTGGCGCGGCCTCGATCTCCTCAGTCATGTCGTCACCTTGCGGATCGATGGCAAGGTCGTGGCCACCGGCAAAGGCTCGACGATTCCCGGCGGACCGCTGAACGCGCTGGTCACGCTGGCCAACAATCCGCCGGCTTGGTCTGGCGGCTTGAAGGCCGGCCAGGCGGTGACCACGGGGGCCGCGGCCCTGACGCCGCAGCTGGAGCCCGGCGCCCACGAGGTGGTCGCCGAATTCGGCGCCCTCGGCGAGGTTCGGATCAGCCTCACCGCATGAAGCCCGAGGCGGCGCGCGCCGCCGCATCTTACCTCGCGCGGGCGTGGCAGATCGGCCTGAGCCTGCCGCAGCTCCCGCCTGAATGTCGGCCGAAGACGATGGCCGACGGCATGCAGGTCCAGGACGCGCTGGTGACCGAGCTCGACTTTCCTGTGGGCGGCTGGAAAGTCGGCTGCACCAGCGCGTACGCGCAACGCTATCTCAAGATCAAACAGCCGATTGCCGGCCGCGTGTTCGCGACGCGGATGTTCGACAGCGGCGTGACGCTGCCGTCGACCGGCTATCGGGTGCGCGGCATCGAAGGCGAGTTCGCCTTCGTGCTCGGCCGCGACCTGCCGCCGAGAAGCAAGCCGTACACGCGGGCGGAGCTGCGGGCTGCCATCGCCGCCGTGCGGCCGGCGATCGAGGTCATCGATCCCCGCTTCACGGACTGGCTGAAGGTGAACCCGGCCAGCATCGTCGCCGACATGGCGGGCCAGGCGGCCTTGGTGCTGGGCCCGAAAGTGCCGCGCTGGCAAACCCTCGATTTGCGCAAGCTCCCTGTGCGCATGACGGTGAACGGGAAAACCGTCGGCGAGGGGGCGGGTTCCGAGGCGCTGGGCGATCCGCTGCGGGTGCTCGCCTGGCTCAGCGCTCACCTGCGTGCCCGCGGCGGGCTGAAGCGCGGCGAGATCGTGTCCACCGGCACCTGCACCGGTTTCCACGCCGCACCCGCTTCCAGCGAGGTCGTCGCCGATTTCGGCAAGCTCGGCGAGGTCCGCCTCACGTTCGCGTGAACGGCTCCGGCAGGCGGCTCCCCTTGCATCGGAGCCACATTAGAACTACTCTAAATAGGCGTATAAGCAACGGCACAAATAAAGGAGTTGGTCATGAAAGTGAACATCGGTTTGAACGACAACGCCCGGAAAACCGTGGCGGATGCGCTGTCCGGCGTGCTCGCCGACACTTATACGCTGTACCTCAAGACCCACAATTTCCACTGGAACGTGACCGGGCCGAACTTCCCGTATCTCCACACCATGTTCGAGCAGCAATACACCGAGCTCGCGGCGGCCGTGGACGAGCTGGCCGAGCGCATTCGCGCGGTCGGCCATCCGGCGCCGGGCAGCTATACGGCGTTCAGCAAGCTCACCGAGGTCAAGGAGGCGCCGGCCACGCCGCCGGTCGCCAGGGAGATGATCCGCCAGCTCCTGGCGGACAACGAGACGATCACGCGGCGCGCACGCGAAGCCCAGGAGACGGTCGAAGCCGTCGGCGACACCGAGAGCGGCGACCTCATGGTCGGTCGCATGCAGGTCCACGGCAAAGCCGCCTGGATGCTCCGCGTCCAGCTGGAAGGCTGAGGCCGCTTAACCGTTTTCCGTCATGCCCCGCTTTATGCTGCTTTATGCGGGGCATCCATCCGGGTCTGAACCATGGATGCCCCGGACAAGCCCACGGCTGTCCGGTTCACGAATTTTGATTGTGCATGCACGGGAGAAAGACTCGTAATGATCGTCATGGCCGTGCTTGTCACGGCCATCCACGTCGGGCAACGAGCACGCTGAGGGACGTGGATGCCCGGAACAAGTCTGAACAAGTCCGGGCATGACGACTGTTGCTTGTGGCTGCGCTGCGTCTGACTCGTTCAGATTGCGAAAAAATCTAAACCGGACAGCCGTGGGACAAGCCGGGGCATGACGGAGAAGAAACGCGAGCGGGTCAGAACGAGCGGGTCAGAATCAGTCCGTGACCCACGCGATGCGCAGGACGTTGGTGGCCCCCGGCGTGCCCAGCGGCACGCCGGCGGTGAGCACGAGCTTGTCACCCTTCTTCGCGAATCCTTCGCGCCGGGCGACGTCGATCGCCTGATCGACGATCGCCTGCAGGCTCGGCACCTCCGGCGACAGGATCGGGTGGGTGCCCCAGCACAGGCACAGTCGCCGCGCCGTGGCGACGCGCGGCGTGAGGCACATGATCGGCACCTCGGGCCGCTCGCGCGCCGCGCGCAAGGTCGTCGAGCCGGTGGTGGTGAAGGTGACGATCGCCGCGGCACGGATCGTCCGGGCCACCTGGTTGGCCGCGGCGCTAATGGCGTCCTGCGCCGTCGATTCCGGCTCGTAATGGTCAGCCGACATGATGCGGCGGTATAGGGGGTCCTGTTCCACCCGCGCGATGATGCGGTCCATCATCTCCACCGCCTCGACCGGGTACTGGCCGGAGGCCGATTCTGCCGACAGCATCACCGCATCGGCGCCGTCATAGACCGCGGTCGCGACGTCGGACGCTTCGGCGCGCGTCGGCGCCGGGTTGGTGATCATCGATTCCAGCATCTGCGTCGCGACGATCACCGGCTTGCCGAGCCGCCGGGATGCCCGAAGGATGCGCTTCTGCAGCCCCGGCACGTCCTCGGGGGGCATTTCCACGCCGAGATCGCCGCGCGCGACCATGATCGCGTCCGACAACTCGACGATCTCATCAAGGTGCTCGATGGCCGCCGGCTTCTCCAGTTTCGCGCACACGGCGGCGCGTCCCTGGATCAGCTTGCGGGCTTCGGCGATGTCCTCCGGACGCTGCACGAACGACAGGCCGACGAAGTCGACGTCGTGGTCGAGCCCGAACACGAGATCGCGCCGGTCCTTGTCGGTGAGCGGCGACAGCGGCAGCAGGATGCCGGGGACGTTGACGCCCTTGCGGTCGGACAGCACGCCGCCGGTGACCACTTCGGTCACCGCGTGGTCGCGGGCCGCCTCGATCACCCGCAGCCGGATCTTGCCGTCGTCCAGCAGCAGCTCGGCGCCGTCGCTGAGCGCCTCGAAGATCTCGCGATGCGGCAAGGGGGCGCGGGCGGCGCTGCCGGGCTTGGGGTCGAGGTCGAGTCGAAACTTGGCGCCGCGTTCCAGAGTCGTGCGCCCGCCTTCGAACGTCCCGACGCGCAGCTTCGGCCCCTGCAGGTCCATGAGGATCGCGATCGGCCGCCCGGCGCGCTTTTCGAGCGCCCGGATGGCGTCGATGCGCGCGCGATGGTCGTCGTGCGTACCATGGCTGAAGTTGAGTCGAAACACATCGACGCCGGCCCGGAACAGGGCCTCGATTTTTTCGGGGGTCGATGACGCGGGGCCCAAGGTCGCGACGATGCGGGCGCTTCTTCGATGGCGCATATGACCGATCTTAGAACAGTTTCCGTGACTTGCCCATGACGGTTACCGCCGCGGGGCCTCTGGCAGGATGAGGATGGCGCGAAAATCGTTGACGTTGGTGAGCGTCGGACCGGTCACCACCAGATCGCCGAGCGCCTCGAAAAAGCCGTAGCCGTCGTTGTCGTCGAGCATGGCGCTGGCGTCGCGGCCCTGGGCCCGCGCGCGCGCCAGGCTGTCCGGTGCCGTCAGCGCGCCGGCGTTGTTCTCGGTGCCGTCGATGCCATCGGTGTCGGCGGCCAGCGCGTACACGCCCGGTGCGCCGTCGAGCGCCACGGTCAGAGCCAGCAGATACTCGGCGTTGCGCCCGCCGCGGCCCTTGCCGCGCACGGTGACCGTGGTCTCGCCGCCCGACAGCACCACGCAGGGCGGGCGCACCGGCGCCAGCCCGGCCTGGACCTCGCGGATGAAATGCGCGTGGCGAGCCGCCACCTCGCGCGCTTCGCCCTCGATCGCGTCGCCCAAGGAGAGCGCCGCCACCTGATGGTGCTTGGCGAGCGCTGCCGCGGCCTCCAGCGAGGCCCGTGGGCTGGCGATCAGGCGATATTCGGCGCGGGCGAGACGCGGATCCCCCGGCTTCGGGGTTTCGGCGTCGGGTGTGGCGAGCCGCGCCCGGATCGCGTCCGACGGCGCGATCTGATAGCGGGTCAGGATGTTCCACGCATCGGCGAGCGTCGTCGGATCGGCGACGGTCGGCCCCGACCCGATGACCGAGGGATCGTCGCCGGTGACATCGGAGATCGCGAGCGTCACCAGTCGCGCCGGATGAGCGGCGATGCCCAGCCGTCCGCCGGCGATGGCCGAGAGGTGCTTGCGTACGCAGTTCATCTCGTGAATCGAGGCGCCGGACTTGAGGAGCTGCTCCGTCAGCCCGCGCATGTCATCGAGGGCAATGCCGGGTGCCGGCAAGGTCAACAGCGCCGACGCGCCGCCGGAGATCAGGCACACCACGAGATCGTCCTCGCAGAGGCCCTGCACCGCGGCCAGGAGCCGCCGCGCCCCATCGAGGCCGGCGGCATCGGGGACGGGATGCGCCGCCTCGACGACGGTGATTTTCTGACAGGGCACGCCGTGCCCGTACCGGGTGACGACCACGCCTTCGAGGGGAGCGTTGGTGTGCGTCTCCACCGCGCGCGCCATGGCGCCGGCGGCCTTGCCGGCTCCGACGACGACCAAGCGTCCCGATTTCGACGGCGGTGGCAGGAAGCGCGGCACGGCGCGCCCCGGATCCGCCGCCTCGACGGCAATGCGGAACAACTCGCGCAGGAAATGGCGGGGGGCGTCGGTCATGGCGCGCTTATGCCAAGCGAGTGTGTCACCCGTTACCCTTAGGGGGCAATCGGGTTTTGCCCGAGGCTCGGTGCTTCGGTCCGGTGCTGCGGTATCACCCCTGGCTGGCGCGGCGGGCGATCACGATGCCCGCCAGCACGACCGCCCCGCCCAGGGCCTGTAGCGGACCGAGCGGCTCGCTCAGAATCACCCAGGCGAGCAGGGCGGCAATCGCCGGCTGCAGCAGCAGCGCCACCGACGAGAACGAGGTCGGCAGGTGCGCGAATGCATACGCAATCAGGCTCTGGCCGCCCGCATGGCTGAACAGCGCCAGCGTCAGGAGAACGGTCCAGCCGCGCGCCGTCGTCGCGATCAGGCTCTCGCCCGAGGCGAGCGCCACCGGAAAGATCAGGACCGCGGTGAACAGGGCGGTCCACGCCATGACGGTGGCCGTTGAGAAAGCGCTGCGCAGCCGACTCAGCACCAGCATATAGCCGCCGTAAAAGGCCGCCGTGACGAGTCCGAGACCATCGCCGAGGAGGTGAGCCGGTGACAGCGTCAGAGACTGGCCCATCAGCAGCGCTGCCCCGGCGATCGCCAGGACCAGGCCGACGAGGAAGGCCGGCCGGAACCGCTCGCCGAACAGAAAATAGGCGGCCGGCGTCACGAAGATCGGCGCGAAATTAGCGAGGAGGGTCGAATTCGCCACGGACGTCAGCTTGAGCGACCAGTGCCAGACCGCGAGGTCGCCGGCGTAACAGAATCCGGCGAGTGCCAGCCATCCCCAGTCGCGCGTGCTGCGGGGGCGCCGTGCCGCGGGTCCGCGCCGTCGATTTTCGACGGTCAGCCACGCGCCGAGAGCGGGCGCCGCGAAAGCGACGCGCCAGAACGCCGTCGCCGTCGGGCCGAGCTCGGACAGGCGCACGAAGATCGGCGAGAAGGCGATCGCCACGGCGCCGGCGAACAGCATCGCCAGGGCGATATGTTCGCTGCGGTTTTGCGAAGCGATGCGTGTGCCGGCCGGCGTCAGCGTGTCCATGCCGCCTTATAGCAGCTAAGGTCGGCGCGGACCGATTATTGCCTCGATACGCTAATCGCATTGAGAAGCATGGACCGGCGCGCGGGTCTCTTGCAGGATGAGGCCCTATCAAGCGGCGGACCGGCACGCGACAACAAAAGGAGGGGTGGCATGAAAACCTGGCAGGTGATGGCCGCGTCGGTCGTGCTGGCGTTAACCGTCGGGTCCGCCCGCGCGGAGGATGGCGAGATCCCCGTGGGGGCGATCTATCCGTTGAGCGGCGGCCTTGCATATGACGGGCAGAGCAATCTCAACGGTGCGCTGGTTGCCGCCGCCGAGATCAATGCCAAAGGCGGCGTGCTCGGCAAGAAGATCAAAGTGATCGGGGAAGACGGCGCGTGCAACCCGGGGCAATCGGTCGCAAGCGCGGAGAAGCTGATCAACAAGGATCGGGTGGTGGCCTTGTTGGGCGCGAGTTGCAGCTCCGCCACGGGTGCGGTGTCGGAGACGGTGCGCAAATACAAGCTGCCCCTCATCAGCGGTGTGTCCACCGCCGAGCGTCTGACCGAGGAAGGAAACCCATGGTTTTTCCGCGCCACCACCACGACGAAATTGAACGGGCAATCGCTGGGCAGGACGCTCTACGACATGAGCCACGCCAAGAAGGTCGCCTTCGTCGTCACCTCCGACGACTGGGGCCGCTCGGCCGCGCAGGCCTATGGCGAATCCATGAAGACTCTTGGTGCCAGCGTGGTGGGGACGGAATATTTCGATCGTCAGGACACTGATTTCACGGAGCACCTCACCAAGGTGCGCGCCGCCGGCGCCGACACTGTCTTCTCGGTTGGCGGTTTTCAGAATGCCGCCAATGTGACGGTTCAGGCGCGGCAGCTCGGCTTTTCGGGACCGATTCTGGGCGAGGGCGCGTTCTGCACGGAACATTGGGCGGAGCTTGCGAAGGACTTCACCGGTAACGTCGTGGGCATCCTGGAATGGGTCACCGGCATCGACGATGACGTGAACAAGCGGTTCGTCGCGGCCTATCAGAGCGCCCACAACGATCTTCCGACGAAGTTTTCGGCCGCCGGCTACAACACGATGAGCATCCTGGCGGCCGCGATCGCGCGGGCGGGCAGCACCGAGCCCGAGGCGCTGCGCCAGGCGATTGCGGCGACGGACTATACCGGTCTCATGGGCAATTACCGCTTCGACGAGAAGGGCCAGGCGTATAACTTCAACATGTTCCTGGTCGTCTGGAAGGACGGCAAGAGCAGCGTGGTCGCGAACGCCAAGATCGCGAAGCCGTGAGAGGCCCCGGGATGACTCAAAGGTAAGGAGATGCTTGAAGGCAGTCCACGCATGATCGACGAGATTCCCATTCTCGACATGGGCCCGTTGGTGTCGGGCCGGCCGGGCGCCGCCCGCGGGCTCGGCAGCCAGATCCGGGCGGCGTGTCTCGACTACGGCTTTTTCTTCATCCGCAATCACGGCGTTCCGCAGACGAAGATCGATGCTGTGTTCGCCGCAGCCCGACGGTTCTTCGCGCTCGACCTGGAGCAGAAGCTGCGGGTGAAAATCGACGAGAACAATCTCGGCTACATGCCGATGAAGGGCAGCACGCTCAAAACCGAGACCCTCAACAAGAACACCAAGCCGAACCTGAACGAGTCGTTCTTCATCATGCGCGAGCGATCGCCCGATGATCCCGACGTTCTCGCGAAGAAGCGGTTTCGCGGCCTCAACCGGTGGCCCGACGGTCTCCCGGGATTCCGCGACGTGCTGCTCGACTATCAGGCGACGATGGAAGCCTTGGCGAAAAAGCTGCTCGGCGGCTTCACCGCCGCCTTCGGGATCGATCACGCCGCATTTACTGTGCCGTTTGCCGAGCCACAGATCAGCCTGCGGCTCGCGCATTACCCGCATCAGGCAATCGTCGGAAACAACGAATTCGGGGCGGCGCCGCATACCGATTTCGGCTTCATGACGCTGCTGGCGCCGACCACGGTCCCCGGCCTCGAGATCATGCCTACGGGCAGGGATTGGATCCGGGCGCCAGCGCTTTCCGACTGCTACCTGGTCAACACCGGCGATTTGCTGCAGCGCTGGACGAACGACGTCTTCAAATCGACGCCGCACCGCGTCATCAACAGCAGCGGATGGGAGCGCTTCAGCATCCCGTTCTTCTTCAGCCCGAACTCGGAATTCGCCGTCGACACCCTGGACGTCTTCATCACCGCCGACAATCCGAAGAAATATCCGCCGATCACCTACGCCGCGTATTACGGCGACGCGATCCACCGCAATTACGCGCACCATCAGGACAAAGATAAGCCGCGGGTCGACGTGGCGTAGAGGGGCACGCGCCGGTGAGCCGAGGCGACGCCGCCGGACCACTTAAGTAAAATTTAAGTAAGTTTTTATAGGCTGATCCGACGTTGATCAGAACAGCGGAAAACGCGTCATGACGAGAACAAAAGACAGCTTTCAAGGTCGGTCCGCCGGCTCGCAGACAGCCGGTAACGGGCGCGCCGTCCTTTCCCATCCGCTGCTGCCGGAAGGCTTCAGCCCGTCCAATATCCCCGCCGTCAAATCTAAAATCGCGGCTGCGGTCCTGAACGTGCTTGCCGCTGCCGACGAAGTCGCCACGCAGAAGTTGGATGACGCCGAGCTGTCCTCCACCGTCGCTTGACCGGCCGATGACGACGCGCGGTGCACGGTCCCCGCGCCGAACGAGTTCGTGAGTCATCCCTGAACCGCGCGGGCGGCGGGCCTCCTGGTCATGAGCCGCCACACGCCCGCCGTGCTCGCCTGCGCTATATTGTCGGCATGAGCGCCTCGTCCACGGCCGAGTCTCGTCTGCTCGCACCCGACGATCCGCCGCCCGTCGAGATTTTCAACGACGGCGGCGCCTCGCCGCTGCTGGTGGTGTGCGATCACGCCGGACGGCGCCTACCGCAGCGCCTGGGTAATCTCGGCCTCGATGCCGCTTCGTTCGACCGCCACATCGCCTGGGACATCGGCGCTGCCGAGGTGGCACGGTGCCTGGCGCTTCGTCTCGACGCGCCGCTGGTCATGTCGGTCTATTCGCGTCTGGTCGCGGATGTGAACCGCCGCCCCGACGACCCGACCTGCATCCCGGAGGATAGCGACGGCACCGTCGTTCCGGGTAACCGCGCCTTGTCCTCGGCCGACCGCGCGAGCCGGATCGGGGCGCTGCACGAGCCCTATCACGCCGCGATCGCTTCCCGGCTCGCCGCTTTCCGCCCTGGCGTGGTGCCGGTCGTAATCTCGATCCACAGCTTCACGCCGATGTTCAAAGGCGTCGAGCGCCCGTGGCATCTCGGCATCTTGTGGAACCGCGACGACCGGCTCGCCCGTCCGCTGATGGGGCGGCTGCGGGGAATGCCCGGCGTCGTCGTCGGTGACAATCAGCCTTATTCCGGCCAGGATCGCCACGGCTACACCATGCCGCGCCATGTCGAAGACGTCGGCATCCCGCACGCGCTGATCGAGATCCGGCAGAACCTGATCGACACGCGGCATGGCGCCGAAGCCTGGTCGGACACCCTTTACCAGGTGCTCTCGCCGCTGACCGCCGATCCGGCGCTGCGGCAGCTCTTGCCGCCATCATGAGAGGCCAATGAAAGACCCGTCGTTCACCGTCGGCATCGAGGAGGAATATCTGCTGGTCGACCCTGCGACCGGCGAGCTGGCCAAGGACCCGCCGGCGGCCATCCTCGCCGAATGCGAGCGCCGCCTCACGGCCCAGGGTCAGGCCGGCCAGGTCAGTCCCGAGTTTCTCCGCGCCCAGATCGAGGTGCAGACCCGGGTTTGCGCCAACGTCGCCGAGGCGCGGGCGGACCTCGCGCGCCTGCGCCGGACGGTGGCGGATATCGCGGCCGCCTACGGCCTGGCGCCGATCGCCGCGTCGACCCATCCGTTCGCCGATTGGGGCGACGTCCAGGCAAGCCAGGAGCGCCGCTATCAGCAGATCGAACGCGACCTGCAAGGCGTCGGCCGGCGCCTCGTCATCTGCGGCTTGCACGTCCATGTCGGGGTCGACGACGACGAGGTCCGCATCGACCTGATGAACCAGGCGATGTACTTCCTGCCGCATCTGCTGGCGCTGTCGACGTCGTCGCCGTTCTGGCGCGGCGAGGACAGCGGGCTCAAGAGCTACCGCCTGGCGGTGTTCAACGAACTGCCGCGCACCGGGCCGCCGGACTACTTCGAAAGCTACGGCGAGTACCGGCGCCAGATCGGCCGCATGCTCGATGCCGGGCTGATCGACGACGCGACCAAGCTGTGGTGGGACATCCGTCCCTCGGCGCGCTTTCCGACGCTCGAGATGCGCATCACCGACGTGCCGACGCGGCTCGATGATTCCATCGGCATCGCCGCGATGTTCCAGTGCATCCTGGGTCTCTTGTGGCGGCTTAGGCGCAGCAACCAGCGCTGGCGGATCTATCCGCACATGCTGGTGAAGGAAAATCGCTGGCGCGCGCAGCGCTACGGCTTCGATCTCGGCCTGGTCGATTTCGGCAAGGGCGAGGTGGTGCCGTTCGCCCAGCTCCTCGAGGAGCTCATCGAGCTCACCGCCCCCGAGGCGGCGCGCTTCGGCTGTGCGGCGGAAATCGCCGGCCTGCGCGACATCCTTCGCCGCGGCACCTCGGGACATCGCCAGCTGGAGGTGTTCAAGACCGCACAGGCCTCCGGCAAATCGAAGGACGCGGCGCTCAAGACCGTCGTGGACTGGCTGGTCGCGGAGACGGTGACGGGGCTGTGAGAGCCGTCAGCCGTCAGCCGTCAGCCATCAGCCGTCAGCCATCAGCCATCAACCATCAGCCATCAACCATGGGCTTCTTGCACTGGCCTCGCAGCACTATATTCTTAGCTGAATGCTGATCGCTGAGAGCTGATAGCTTTCACGCTGATAGCTGAACGCTTTCTCGGAGAGACCCCCATGGACGATCGCACCCGCACCGAGCTCGAAGCCGCCGCCTTTCGCCGGCTCGTCGAGCATCTCCGCCAGCGCACTGACGTGCAGAATCTCGATCTGATGAACCTTGCCGGCTTCTGTCGGAACTGCCTGAGCAACTGGTACCAGGACGCGGCGGCCGCGAAGGGCGTGAAGCTCGACAAGGCTGAGGCGCGCGAAATCGTCTACGGCATGCCGTATGACGAGTGGAAGGCCAAACACCAGAAAGAGGCGACGCCGGATCAGATGGCGAAGCTCGCCGCCCAGGGCGGCCCGCACAAGCACTGACATTGCGCGGGCCCGTCATCGCCCGTGCTTTACGGGCGTGGGCCCTGGTCGCGCTGTGGCTGCTCGCGGCATCTGAGGCCGCGGGTCAGACCTTGTCCCCCGGTTACGACGACCGCCCGGCGCTCGGGCCCGAGGCCGCTAAAGGGGCGGTGATCTATACGCCCGGCCTGGTGCGCGACGGTGAGGCCATCGAGACGACGCCGTATGCCGTCGATGATCTCCAGGCGGCGGGCTGGGACGTGTTTTGCTTCCAACGCCCACGGGCTGATGACGTGCTCCAGGGCTCGATCGCGGCCCTCGGCGAGGCGATGGGTAAGCTCCGCCGCGGCGGCTACAAGCGGCTGGTGCTGGTCGGGCAGAGCTTCGGCGGCTGGATCTCGCTGGCCGCCGCCCGGCCCGAAAGCGGTCCGCTGGATGCCATTGTCGCCTTGGCGCCGGCGGCGTTCGGCCGCCGCGACGAGGCGCCGACCTGGACCGAGAACGCCGACGGCCTTTACCGGCTGGCCGAGTCCGTGGCTGCCCGCCGCGTCCTCGTCTTTCTGTTCAGCGGCGACGCCTATGATCCCGGCGGCCGGGGCGAGCGCCTGCGCGCCATTTTCGAGCGCCGCCGGCTCACCGCCGCCGTGGTCGACCGCCCGCACGACCTGGCGGGGCACAATTCCGGCCTGACGCGCGCCTTCGCTCGCCGCTTCGGCCCCTGCCTGCGTGATTTTATCGAGACCGCCGAGACGGCGCCCCTGTTCGTCTGTCCGGAACCCGCCGGGGCCCGGCTTGCCGACTTTGACCTTCCGCGCGAGGGTCCGACAGCCCCGGGCACGGACGCCGACCCCGCTCTCTTGGCCATGACCGGGCGCTGGTACGGCGCTTACGAGACTGGCCGTGACGTGCTGTTGGTCGTGACCCCGACCGCCAGGACGGCGGCCCAGGCGGTCTATGCCTTCGGCCCGGTGATCCGCGGGATTGAGACGCCCGTCGGGTTCACCGAGCGCCGCGGCGTGTTCGACCCCGCGACCACCATCCTGCGCTTTGCCGAGCCGCAGGCGGACACGGTCATCGAATGCCGTTTGCTCGCCGACGACGCGATGATGCTGGCGATCGCCAGCCGGTCGCGCGGCGAGCGGCTGCAGACCGTGCTGCACCGGGTCGAATAACAGCCGCGCCCAGGTGCGGTAAATTCATCGATCTTTAAGCGCTATTTGCGAATGTCTATGGGTCCCCCCAGTATAGTCCTTAGATTTTCCGTAAATAACAGGGGCTTGGCGTTCGCGATGCTGTCCCGTGTGTCCATCCGCACGATTTTGAACTCGGTGTTCGTCACCCTGGCCGTGGCGCTCTGCGTGGCGCTGTTGGTTCAAATCGATGCTGCGTGGGACCGGGTCGGTCAGGCGCGGCGCATTTCTGTACTGGGGGTCGCCGACCGCGCCGTGTTCGAGGCGATGACGACGCTGCGGCTGCGCCGCGGCGACATTCAGACCGCGGCCCTGGCCCTGGACAATCCGGTCGCGAACGTCAATGAGCTGCACGCGGGGTCGGCCGCACGGTTCAAGGAGGCCGTCGACTCGGCACGCCGCGCCGATGTGGCTGGCTCGCGCGACCTGATCGCGGCCGCCCAGTCGCGGTGGACGCAAGCCGAAGGCCTGTGGCGCGATATCGAGGCGCTCGTCGCCAAGCCCAAGGCCGAACGCGACCTTAAATTGAGCCTGCCCTGGTACAACACGATGGGTCAGGTCTCTGAAGACCTGAACAAGCTCTCGGTGGCGATCGCCAGCGAGGCCCGTATCAGCGATCCGGCCGTGGCCGAATTCATCGCCGTCCGCCAGGCGGCCTGGACTTTCCGCGACTACTCGGGGCGGGAATGCGCGGCCATGCGGCTGGCCGTGAGC
>DASWFO010000155.1:0-10569 GCA_036394195.1 Alphaproteobacteria bacterium
TCAAGCCCGACATCATCATGGTGACGCCGTCCTACATGCTGGCGATCGGCGACGAGTTCGAGAAGCAGGGCCTCGACGCCCGCCGCTCGTCGCTGAAGATCGGCATCCACGGCGCCGAGCCGTGGACCGACGCGATGCGCAAGGAGATCGAGGAGCGGTTTGCCATCGACGCGGTCGACATCTACGGCCTGTCGGAGGTGATGGGGCCGGGCGTTGCCAATGAGTGCGTCGAAACCAAGGATGGGCCCACCGTCTGGGAGGACCACTTCTATCCGGAGATCGTCGATCCGGCGACCGGCGAGGCGGTGCCCGACGGCCGCACCGGCGAGCTCGTGTTCACCTCGCTGACCAAGGAGGCGCTGCCGGTCGTCCGCTATCGCACCCGCGACCTGACGAGGCTTCTCCCGGGAACCGCGCGCAGCATGCGACGCATGGCGCGCATCACCGGCCGCACCGACGACATGCTGGTCATCCGCGGCGTGAACATCTTCCCCACGCAGGTCGAGGAGCTCATCCTGAAGATCCCCGAGCTGTCGCCGCATTACGTGCTGGAGGTCAAGCGCGAGGATCGTCTGGACTCGCTGGACGTGGTGGTCGAATGCAAGCCCCAGCACGCCGGCAAGAGCGAGGCCGAGACGGCCGCGGCGGCGCGTCTCGCCCAGCTGATCAAGGCCTATATCGGCCTCAGCACGCAGGTACGCTGCGTGCCCCTCGGCGGCGTCGCGCGGTCTCTGGGCAAGGCCAAGCGCATCATCGACCTGCGGCCCAAGACGTAAAGCACGGCGGTGCTATAGTTCCCGCGTGAGCAGCTACGTCCACCCGGTCTTCGCGTATCGCCGCTGCGCCGATCACGGGGCGAGCCGCCCGGCGCGCCATCCGGTGGTCATTGTCGGCGGCGGCATGGTCGGCCTGACCGCCGCTCTCGACCTGGCGCAGCGCGGCGTGCGCGTGGTGCTGATTGACGAGGACGACACGGTCAGCACCGGCAGCCGTTCGATTTGCCAGGCCAAGCGCTCGCTCGAGATCTGGGACCGGCTGGGCTGCGCCGAGCCGATGATGCAGAAGGGCGTCACCTGGCAGGTCGGCCGGGTGTTCTTCCGCGACCGCGAGATCTTCAACTTCGACCTGCTGCCCGAGGGCGGTCACCGCTATCCGGCATTCATCAACCTGCAGCAATACTATGTCGAGCAGTTCCTCGTCGAACGGCTGGAGCAGACCCGGGGCGTCGAGCTGCGCTGGAAGAACAAGCTGGTCGGCCTCGTGTCCGGCGACGGCGGCGTGCGGCTCACCGTCGACACGCCCGACGGGCCCTATGAGATGGACGCCGACTGGGTGATCGCGGCCGACGGTGCCCGGTCCACGGTGCGCCGGCTGCTCGGGCTGGAGTTCAAGGGCCGCGTGTTCGAGGATCGCTTCCTGATCGCCGACGTGAGGATGAAGACGCCGCCGTTCGGCCGCACCGGGCCGACCGAGCGGCTGTTCTGGTTCGAGCCGCCCTTCCACAGGGGCGACTCGGCGCTGCTGCACCGCCAGGCCGACGAGGTGTATCGCATCGATTTCCAGCTGGGCCCGACCGCCGACCCGGAGCTCGAGCGCCAGCCGGAGCGCGTGATCCCGCGGCTGAAGGCGATGCTCGGCGAGGCGGCGGCGTTCGAGTTCGAATGGGTGAGCGTGTACACGTTCCAATGCCGGCGGCTCGCGAAGTTCCGCCACGGCCGCGTGATCTTCGCCGGCGACGCCGCGCACCAGGTGTCGCCGTTCGGCGCCCGCGGCGGCAACTCCGGCATCCAGGACGCCGACAACCTGTGCTGGAAGCTGGCGCTGGTCATCGGCGGCCAGTCCCCCGAGCGGCTGCTCGACAGCTACGATGACGAACGCAGCCAGGCGGCCGACGAGAACATTTTGATCACGACGCGCAGCACCGACTTCATGACCCCGTGCACCGCCACCAGCCGAAGGTTCCGCGACGCCGTGCTGAAGCTGGCGGAGGCGCACCCGTTCGCCCGCCGGCTGGTGAACAGCGGCCGGCTGTCCGCCGCGACGGCCCTCGCGGACTCGCCGCTGTGCACGCCGGACGAGCCGGGATTTCGCACCTCGTCCATGGCGCCGGGCACCGCGGCGGCAGACGCGCCGGTGCGGATCGGCAACCGCAGGGCCTGGCTCCTGGAGATGCTGCGCGGCGGAGACTTTCACGGGCTGTATTTCGCCGACGGTCCGCTGGCCGCCGCCACCGCCGCGGCCTTGCGGGACTTCGGCGCCGCAGACGTCCCGGTGCACATGCTGGCGGTGACGAGTGCGGCCGGCACGTCGGTGCGCGATGTGCCCACGGTCGTCGACTGCGACGGCTTGGTCGCCGGGCGCTACGACGGCCGGCCCGGTACGTTTTATCTATTGCGGCCGGATCACCACGTGGCGGCGCGCTGGCGTCGGCTCGACCCGGCCGCCATCCACGCCGCTCTCCAGCGCGCCACCGCGCGCGCCTAGAAGGACACTTCACCATGGCCGGCAAGCTTCGCACCGAATCCGCGTTCGCCAATCCCGACGATTTCTACGACGCGCTGATCGGCGCCCACCGCGACTTGACGGAGGAGCAGAGCGCGACACTCAACGCCAAGCTCATCCTCCTGCTCGCGAACCACATCGGCGACCTCGACGTGATCAAAGAGGCGCTCCAGGCGGCGCGAGAGGGCATGTAACCGTTCTCTCTTCGTTATGCCCGCGAAAGCGGGCATCCATCGCGCCGCCTGAACCATGGATTCCCGCTTGCGCGGGAATGACGCAGGAAAAATTCGGACTTCCGTCAGTCCTGCAGCGACTTTCACATCTCGATGTCGCGCTGGGCGGTCCAGATGCGCGGATGGGCGATGCCGCGCGCCTCGTCGTAGACGCGCCTTAGCGTACTCTATTCGTATTCTCTTTTTTCACCGCCCCATGGGTTCACGACGGACATCACTGAACCCTCGAAATCGGCCGTATTGCGCGTGACCAGTGCAAATTCATGTGCCGCGGCTGTGGCTGCGATCAAACCATCCAGTGCGCTCATCGGCCTGCCAGCCGCTTCACGGCTCGCCATGAGCTTGCCCTCGCGAATGTATCAGGCAGCAACGATCCACAACTCGAAAAGACGCTGCGGGACACTGACGAGGCGTTAGCGCGGTTCAAAAGCGCATACAGCCAGCTCGCGAAGAAATAATCGGTTTCGGGCGCCCGTCGCTGCGAGCGAAGCGAAGCAGTCCAGTAGGCCGCCACTGGATCGCTTGACGCTACCCCTGCAGCGACTTCCACATGTCGACGTCGCGGTGGGCGGTCCAGATAGCAGAGTGCGGCGCTCAATTCCAAGCTCACCCTCGTGCTCGCCAACCACATCGGCGACCTCGACGTGATCAAAGAGGCGCTCCAGGTGGCGAGAGAGGGCGTGTAGGAGTCGTTCTCTGACTTCGTCATGCCCGCGAAAGCGGGCATCCATCGTGCCGCTGAACCATGGATTCCCAACTGCGCTGCGTTGGCGGCCTTCAAGGCCGCCGACGGGCGCGAAGAATCTGGCGCGGGAATGACGCCGCAGGAGGGCCGTCAAATGTGGCCGGAAGCGGCTCCCCTACCCCTGCAGCGACTTCCACATCTCGATGTCGCGCTGGGCGGTCCAGATGCGCGGATGGGCGATGCCGCGCGCCTCGTCGTAGGCGCGGCTGACGCAGAACGGCATGCAGTGCTCGAAGATGACCCAGCGTCCGTATTTGGGCGCCATCGCCTTGTGGGTCTGGTCGAAGACCTGCTTCAGGGACTTCTTCGCCTTGACCCCTTTCTTTGCCTGCGCCAACAGCTCTTTGACGAAATCGCGCGTACCCCGGATCGCCTTCTCCGACGCGGCCGGCGTCATCATCGCATCGCCGCGGCCTGGCACCAGGCGCTTGGGCTTCAGCGCCCGGAGCTTTTCGAGGGTCGCCGGCCATTCGGTCAGATGCGCGTCGCCGCAATAGGGTGTCGCCCCCTCTTCCACCAGGTCGCCCGAGAACAGCACGCGCTCCTTCGGCAGCCAGACGATGGTGTCGCCCTTGGTGTGCCCGGCGCCGATCGCGGAGATCCGGACTTCGCGCTGGCCCATCCAGAGGGTGAGGCTCTGGTCGAACACGAGGTTTGGCCAGGTGAGGCCCGGCACCGTTTCCACGGCATCGAAGAGGCGCGGGAAGCGCTGGACCTCGGACTTGAAGTCCTGGGCGCCGCGTTCCTTGATCAGGTCGTAGGTGCCCCGGCTCGCGATGATGTAGGGCGCGCCGTAGCCCGAGGCCCCCATCACCCGCACCGCGTGGTAATGGGTCAGCACCACGTATTTGATCGGCTTGTCGGTCACGGTGCGGATGTGCCGGACCAGCTCCTGCGCCATCGCCGGGGTGGCGCGGGCGTCGATGATCATCACCCCGTCATCGCCGATGACCACGCCTGAATTCGGATCGCCCTCGGCGGTCAGGCAATAGGCGCCCTCCGCGAGCTTCGTGAACGTCGTCTTTTTTTCAGCCAGATCGGCCTGGCTGGCGAAGGCTTTGGCCATTCGGTCGCTCCCGTAAAATCGCTCTGTGTCTCAGCGCGGCTTATAGCCCGCCGAGTTGTAGAGCCATCGTACAAGCAGCTTGTCGTCGAGCGAAAGCTCGAACCCGCGCCGGAGCTGCTGCTCGATCCGCTCCAGCCGCTGACGCGACTGGGCATTGAGGGCCCGGTTCTTCAGCAGGGTCTTCAGCATGTCCGGATAGTCGGGATCGGCATATTTGTGCGACCGCGCCGCCGCCGCGGCGGCCACTTCGTCCTCCTGCGGCAGCGGCTCGGGCTCTTCACCGGGCTTGATGTCGAGGATCTCCGCCCAGCTCGTCTTCGCCTGGCCGACCATGTATTGCGCGAGCCGCGCCGCGGCCAGCACCTCGCCGTCGTGCCGGCTGCCGAGCATGCCGAGCACCTTGGCAAGGCGGCGGCGGTCGAGTTTCGGGGCCATGGGCGGGCTTCCTAGCCGCGGCCGCGATAGGGGGCGACGCCCGGATCGGGCAGCCACAGCCCGGCCGGCGGCGCGCCCGTCTGCCAGAACACGTCGATCGGGATGCCGCCGCGCGGATACCAGTAGCCGGCGATCCGCAGCCAGCGCGGCGCCAGCACGTCGACCAGCCGCTCGCCGATGGCGATGGTGCATTCCTCGTGCAACGCATCGTGATTGCGGAACGCGCCCAGGAACAGCTTCAGCGACTTGCTCTCGAGCAGCCAGCGCCGCGGCACGTAGTCGATGACGAGATGCGCAAAATCCGGCTGGCCGGTGACCGCGCACAGCGTGGTGAATTCCGGGCAGGTGAAGCGGACGAGATACGTCCGCCGCGGATGCGGGTTGGGGACCCGCTCGAGCTTCGCGTCGTCCGGGCTCTCCGGCAGCCGCGCCGGCCGGCCGAGCAGGGTGAGACCGGAGTATTTTTTCGCAGAGCGCGCCATCAAGAATTCACTGTCCGAATCGCCGGCCGAGAGTGCGCGGAGTATAGGGGAGTTCGTGCGCCGCCGCTAACTCCGGGCCCGGACGGTCATGGCCAGGCCGTGCGCCGGCTTCAGGGTGATCAGGCCCACCGGCTCGACCACCGCGCCCGGCGCCAGCCGCAGGACGAAGCGCTGGGCGATGGTCGCCAGGACGAGCAGCGCCTCCTGCATCGCGAAGCTGGCGCCGATGCAGATGCGCGGGCCGCCGCCAAACGGGAGATAGGCATAGCGCGGCCGCTCAGCGGCGCGCTCGGGCGCCATGCGCTCGGGATCGAAGACGCGCGGATTGTCCCACAGCTTCTCGTGGCGGTGGAGAAGCCAGGGCAGGATCAGGACCGACGTGCCG
The DNA here is from genome assembly GCA_036394195.1 of Alphaproteobacteria bacterium. Lineage (GTDB taxonomy): Bacteria > Pseudomonadota > Alphaproteobacteria > CACIAM-22H2 > CACIAM-22H2 > DATJPD01. The sequence goes on from DASWFO010000155.1 coordinate 5,849, forward strand.
GCCGGCACGCGATGGCCCATGATCTCGTCGTCATCGACCGCCTCGCGCGACATCGCATGGGCCGGCGGATACAGCCGCAGCGATTCCTCGATCACCATGCGCGCGTAGCGCAGCTGCGGCAGGTCATCGAGACCGGGCGTGCGCCCGCCAAGCACGGCGGCGAGCTCGGCATGCAGCTTGGCCTCGACCTGCGGATGCAGCGCCAGCAGGTACCACGTCCACAGCAGGGCGTTCGCGGTGGTCTCGTGGCCCGCGGTGAAGATGGTCGCCACCTGGTCGCGCAGCTCGGCGTCGCTCATCGCCTGGCCCGTCTCGTCGTCGCGCGCGGCCAGCAACAGCCCGAGCAGATCATCGGCCGAGCCCGGCTGGCGCCGCCGCGCCTCGATGATGGCATAGATGATGCCGTCGAGCCGCGCGGTGGCCGCCGCCGTGCGGCGCGCGTTCAGGCGCGGCAGCCACGCCGGCAAGCCGAGCAGATCGAACAGTGCCGGCCGACCGCCGAAACGCTGATACTCGAACACGACGCGGCGCACCTCGCCGGCCCGGCCCCGAATGTCGCTCGAGAACATGGTGCGGGTGATGATGTCGAGCGTCAGCTCCGCCATCTCTTCGGCGACATCGAGAACGACCCCGGGCGGCTGCCGCTCCCAGGCGCGCAGCCGGTCGAGCGTCGACTGCGCCATGAGCGGCGCGAAGGTCTCGACGCGCTTGGGATGGAACGCGGGCGCCATGGTGCGGCGCTGGCGGCGCCACACCTCGCCTTCGCTGTTCAACAGGCCCTGGCCCAGGGGCTCCAGGAGCTGGCGCGAGATGAAGCTCTTGATGTAGTTGTCGGCGTTGTCGAGCAGCACGTGCTTCACCGCCGCCGGGCAGTTCGCGACCACCACCCGGCGGAACAACAGCGGGCTCTCGATGATGTCTTCGCGATAAGCGTCCTCGGACCACGCCGAGAGCGCGTTCTTGTGCAGCCGCCAGGCGCGCGCCAGCATCGAGGACCGCCGCAGCGGGCGCGGCGGCTCGGCCAGCGGCAGCAGCGGCGAGGCAATATCCGACATCAGCGCCGGGCCGTTTGCGGAGCCTCGGCGTCCGGCTCCTGCGGTTCCTCAGGGGCCGTCCGCTCGAACCGTGCCACGATTTCGGCCAGCCGCCCGGCTTCGATCGCCGCGCGGAGCTCCGCCATCAGGTCCTGGTAATAGGTGAGGTTGTGGCGCGTCAGCAGCATGGCGCCGAGGATCTCGTTGGCCTTCACGAGGTGCTGAAGATAAGCCCGCGAGTAGTTGCGGCACGCCGGGCAGCGGCAGTCCGGATCGAGCGGACCGGCATCCTCGGCGTGACGGGCGTTGCGGAGGTTCAGCGTGCCGTGGCGGGTGAAGGCCTGCGCGGTGCGGCCGGACCGGGTCGGCAGCACGCAGTCGAACATGTCGACCCCGCGGGCCACCGCCGCCACCAGATCGGACGGCTTGCCCACGCCCATCAGGTAGCGCGGCCGGTCGGCCGGGAGATGCGGCTCGGTGGCTTCGATCGTCGACAGCATCAGCGCCGTCCCCTCGCCGACGGCGAGGCCGCCGATCGCGTAGCCGTCGAAGCCCAGGTCGAGAAGCGCCTTGGCCGACTGCGCGCGCAGCGGCGCAAACACGCTGCCCTGGACGATCCCGAACAGCCCGTAGCCGGGCCGCTCCACGAAAGCACGCCGGGAGCGCTCCGCCCAGCGCATGGACAGGCGCATCGAGTCCTCCGCCTGCGCCTCCGTCGCCGGATACGGCGTGCATTCGTCGAACGCCATGGTGATGTCGGCGTCGAGCAGGCGCTGGATCTCGATCGAGCGCTCGGGGGTCAGCAGATGCTTGGAGCCGTCGAGATGCGACTGGAAGCGCACCCCCTCCTCGTCGATCTTGCGCAGCTCGGCGAGCGACATCACCTGATAGCCGCCGGAATCGGTGAGGATCGGGCCGGGCCAGTTCATGAATTTGTGCAGGCCGCCCAGCTTTGCGATGCGCTCGGCCCCGGGCCGCAGCATCAGGTGATAGGTGTTGCACAGCACGATCTCGGCGCCAGTCGCGCGCACGTCTTCCGGCGTCATCGCCTTCACCGTCGCCGCGGTGCCGACCGGCATGAAGGCCGGTGTCTCGATGGTGCCGTGCGCCGTCGACAGGCGGCCGCGCCGCGCGCGCCCGTCGCGCGCCAGAAGCTCGAAGCGGAGACCCGTCATGCCGGCCTGTCCGCGCGATGGACCAGGCACGCATCGCCGTAGGAGTAGAATCGATAGCGCTCCCGGATCGCATGCCCATAGGCGGCGCGCATGCGCTCGAGCCCGGCGAAGGCCGAGACCAGCATGAAGAGCGTGGACCGCGGCAGATGGAAATTGGTGAGCAGCATGTCGACGACGCGAAACCGGAAGCCCGGGACGATGAATATATCGGTTTCCCCCGACCATGCACGCACGCGTCCGCCCGCCGCCGCCACGGTTTCCAGCAGCCGCAGCGCCGTCGTGCCAACGGCAACGATCCGGCCACCCGCGGCGCGGGCCGCCTCGATGGCCGCGGCGGTGGCCTCTGTCACCTCGCCCCATTCCGCATGCATCACGTGCTGGTCGGTGTCATCCACCTTCACCGGCAGAAACGTGCCGGCACCAACATGCAAGGTCACGGCGAGGCGGCGAATGCCGGCGGAGTCGAGGGCCGCCGCCAGCCGCTCCGTGAAGTGCAGCCCGGCGGTCGACGCCGCGACCGCCCCCGGCGAGCGGGCCCAGATCGTCTGATAATCGGCCGCGTCCGCGGGATCGCCGGCTTTGCCGCGCCGGATATAGGGCGGCAGCGGCATGTGGCCGTGTCGGTCGAGCGCCGCCAGGAGCTCCGATCCGCCGCACGGAAAACGCAAGCTGACCTCGCCGGCTTCGCCTTTCTCGGTGACCGTGGCGGTAAAGCCGGGAGCGAACTCGATGACGTCGCCCGGTCGCAGCTTCTTCGCCGGACGAGCAAAGGCGAGCCACATCGCGCCGTCGCCGGCGGCCGCGCGCTTGTGGAGCGTCACCTCGACCGCGGCCCCGCGCCGGCGGCCGTGCAGCCGCGCCTTGATCACCCGGGTATCGTTGTAGACCAGGACGTCGCCGGCCCTCAGCAGCCGCGGCAGGTCAGCCAGCATCCGATCCGCCAGTTCGTCGCCGATCTCGAGCAGGCGGGCCGCGTCGCGCGGGCTGGCGGGGTGCTGGGCGATGAGCTCCGGGGACAGTTCGAAGTCGAACTCTGAAACCTTCATACGTGCCTTGTTTTCGCCATCCACCCTGGAATTCCGGCCGCCGAGGCTTAGGTCAGGAGGTAACCAGCCTCGAGAGGCATTGCGATGCGCAGCTTACATTGGTTTGCCATCGGCACGGCCCTGACCGCTGCCCTGGCCTCCCTGCCGGCGCTCAGCCAGACCGCGACACCGGGCGTTCCCCCGACAGCGGCGCCGATGGCCACGAACCCGGCGGTCCCCGGTCAAGGCGGTCCCGGCCAGGTGGTCCCTGGAACGAGAGTACCGCAGAACTTGCCCCCGGGAGCGCCGGCCATCGGTGCGCCGCCGGCCGTCAACAACCCGGTCGCCCCGAATGTGCCCACCGGGGCTGCCGGGATCGGCGCCCCCGGGCTTCCGAATCCGAATCAGCCGCCCCCGCCGCCCTCCGGCAACCAACAGGCGACCGGCGGATTCACGCCGCCGACCACCAGCGGACTGTCGCCGCCCGCGGCCATTCCACCGGCAACGCCGCTGCCGAGCGCCCAGCCATTGACACCGTCGGACGGACGCTCCTGCCCGCCGGGGACGACCTCGGGAGCACTCTGCTGATGCGCCACTCAGTGCCGCGGTGGGCGATCGGGCTCGCCGTGCTGTCCCTCACCGCCATGCCGGCGGCTCACGCACAGCTGCCGGGTCCGATCCATGCGCAGATGCCGACGCCCTCGACCGCGAGCCCGCCGATCAGCGCGCCTCGCATGACGCCCATACCCGAGAGGCCGGCGTCGCCGCTGCCTCCGGAATCCCCGGTCACCGCGCTCGCCCCTTCACCCGCCGAGCACGCGATGATGCCGGAGCCGTCGGTGATCCCGCCGCCGATCGTGATGGTACCGCCGAACCTTCTGCCGCTGTCGCAGATCCCCCCGGGCCTGAACCCGGACATCACCACGCCGGTGGTGCCGGTTCCCGCCGGAACGCCGCTGCTACCCCATCCCTGATATTCCTAATTACTCCGAAATTTTCCATAGCCGATCACCCGGCGGCCATCGTCGGTTTGAGACAACATTGCTTCTCCGATTGCCCTTTGTTCTTCTCGAAAAAGGAGGCAATCCGTCCAATCACGCCAGTCGTGCGCACTGTTTAGGTGGCCATCCGCCAGATACGATCGGATTTCCGTCAGCCTTTTGTCGATCAGGCGGTCGTGTTCATTTTGACCACTAGCGAGAAATGTCGTCTCCTGCCGAAAGAGCTCAAGCCGCTCAGGTCGTTCCGCGAAGGTCGAGAAGCACCTTTCCGCCCCGCTGGGCGTGAAGAACCGCTTCGCGCAATGAGGACAGAAGATAGGTTGCCGCGATGGGCACCTGGATCGCGCCGGAAGCGACGAGCGGTACGGTTTCACGTAACGCCGCGTGAATCTTCGGCTCGATGTCGGGATGGTTCAGGAAGAAGCCTTTGACGACGATGCGCTTCACGATCAGGTCGAACGGGTTGATCGCGACCGGCCCTCCGCC
>DASWFO010000156.1:0-3812 GCA_036394195.1 Alphaproteobacteria bacterium
CACCGTATCGAGACAGGAGAAGCCGATGAAATCGCCGGTCGTTAAGCGTTCTATCGTCATCGCCGGACACAAGACGAGCGTGAGTCTGGAGGATGCGTTCTGGACCGGGTTGAAGGAAATCGCCGCGAAGCGCGATTTAACTTTGTCCGACATGGTTGCGGCAATCGATCAGGACCGTCGACACGGCAACCTCTCGTCAGCCATTCGCTTGTTCGTGCTCGATTATTATCGCGGCGTCCAGCACGGCACGAACGCAGAGAGCAAGCCGGTCATCACGTCCGGGGTCGGCCGAAGCGAGCAGCTTCTGCGCGCCGACTAAGCCGGTTACAACCTGACGGCACAGGCGCGTTACTGGAGGGTGACGCGCGTGACGCTCATAATTGTGCGGTTGTCATAACTGCCATTCCAAAACGAATGAGCGGGCCGGGTGCGTCGGGATTCCGCGCCGCCCCCTCCCTCATCCCTTACGCCCCATACAGGCGTGAGAGGGGGCAGAGTGCTATCGGTCAGGTCCGGGCGGTCCGGAAGGTCCGAGGCGGGTGCGCCGATCGGAGCCTGCTGCTGCCGGTGCGGATGCCCCAGGGTAGGGTGGGGGCGTCTGTGGGGGCACAGCAGTGCCGGTATCTGACTGACGCCGAAGGGCGTCGACCGCCGCCTCCAAACGCCGCCGTTCCTTTTCGGCCTCGTCGAGGCGCTTCGCTTCCTGATCGACCGCGCGCATGGTCGCCCAACCGATGAGATTCGTGACATCTACGCTGCGCCGCGCCGCCGCCAGTGGCCCCCTGACGGTCACCGCCATGACCGGTCGTTCCGCGGTCGGCGCGTTCTTGCGCGGCGGTGCCGTCATGGTGAGACGCGCATCCAACTGCCAGTCAGCCAATGCCAGCGAGATCGATCCGGAAATATCGGTGTTCTGCGCCGACGCTGAAACCTTGGCCAATTGCGCGCGGCCGTCCGCAATGACGATCGGCGCCGTCGCCAACGGAATCTTCAGCTTTCCGACATCAAGCCCCCCATTGGCGATCTGAGTGACACGCCCAGGATTGCTCGCAAGCCCGCGATCAAATTCCAGCGCGTTGATCACCGCGTCGATCGCGTTCGGATCGAGGCCGGAGACCTCGATGTTCTCGGCCGTTACGGTCCCGGCGCCCGTGACAGACCCAACCAGAGAGGCCGGGCTCAACCCCTGCCCCTCCAGGTCGGCTTCAAGCGAGATACGTCCTGCTGCGGGAGCCCGCAGCGCACCCGCCAGCAGCGCCGGCATATCCGCGTTGGTCAGCTTGACATGGGAATGCAGCGACAGGCCGGCGCGCTCACGGCGCACCTCGGCGCCGAGAGCGAGGCGTCCGTCAGCCATTCGTCCTGTCACGTCGGCGAGAGCAAAACCGGACGGCTCGAATTTGACCGTGCCGGCGAGGTCCTTGGTGGCGACACCGGCCATCCATTGCGCATTCGCGGTACGGAACTCGACACGGCCCTCCAGGACCGGCACCATCGGCCGCCCGAACGGTTCGGCGCCCCATTCGATTGACCGGCCTCCCGACGCCGGCGGCGGCGCGCCCGTGATAATCGCAAACAACTCACCAGCGTCCATCTGGTCGGTCTCGATCCGGCCATTGACTTGCAGCGGTTCGCCGAGGCCGAAGGTGAGGCTGCCTTTCACGGCCGCACCTGCGACCTTGCCGGCGAGATCCGTGACGGCGACCTCATGTCCGTCGATCGCGAGATGGGCGCGGAGATCGGCCGGGACGGCCACCGAGCCGGCCCGTCGTGGCAGCTTTGTATTGGCTGCACGGAGCGCCACATCGAGCGCGCCGTCCCCGAACAGCGTCACGGTTCCGGCCGCGCTCCCATTGAGGTCCGTGCCGGCAAACTTCCCGTCGACCCTAAACGCCCTTTTTGGGGTACCGTCGGCCACGAATGTAATCCGTGCCGGGTGAGAATCCGCGTTCGCGAATGTATCGAGCCCTACCAGGCTGGCGAGCGCGCGACCGTCCGGCGCGTCGAGGCGTCCGCCGATGTGCATCAACCCAGCTGCCGGATCAGAGATGTCGCCGGCACCGCTGCCATCGAGGTTGACGTCGATGCCCGCAATCGTGCCATCGAGCTTGAGTTTTGCGGCCGTTCGCCCGCCCGCCGCATTGCCGGGTCGCGGCTCCACGTCAAGTTTGGCGTTGATCTTGAGTGGCGCGATCCGCGGGCCATACTTGCGTAGGGCATCGGACGTTTGCGGCAGAAATCTCTCTGCGAGAGTGGTAATGCCATCGAGGCGCGGCGCCGCCACCGACAACGCGACCGAGCCGCGCCACGCATCGGCCGCATTGTCAAGACGGCCGCTCGCGTCAAGCGAAGCGCCTCCGATGTCGGCGACCGACAAGCGTTCGATCTTCAGCCCCGAATGATCGTAGGTCAGCACGGCCTGCGCCTTTCGCGCCTCGATGCCCGCATAGGAGGCGCGTCCGACATCGAGAGCGAGCGCAAACTCCTCGGGGCGCTCAAACGAGGTCGAGGCGAATAATGCCGATCCCAGCGCAAGGCCGCGATCGAAGTCGAGTTCGGCGCCGTTGAGCGCTGCATCAAGGCGTGCGGGCGCCGCGGCGGTGGCGAACCGGTACGCCACGCGCCCTTCCAACGCCTTGCGGTCGATCTCGGCTTTGAGCCCATCGACGGCGATGCGTGCGCGGCCGAGCGTGACGGTGCCGCTACCGCGCATCGGGCCGAGCGCCGGCCGGCCCGCCGCACTGCGTCCCTCGATCCAGGCGAAGAAAGCCGCCGGATCGCTCGAATCGACTCTCACCGGCCCTTGAAACTCGACCTTACGATCCGCCACGGCGAGCTTGCCGGCGATCAGCATCTGAGTCGCGCCGGGGGCGCGCAACTCAAGCGTGTCTATGCTCCATCCGCCGGCATTGGTCTCCACGTCGCCGCGCAGGGCAGATAAGGTGGCGCCGCCCGCCATAAGACTATCAATTCCGAGGCTCACCCGGATCGGCACCGGCGGCGGCGGAATTGTGGCGAATTCGTCGACCAGCAGCTTGACCGTTTCGAACGGCAGCCGCTTGAGTTCGGAATTGGGAAGCGCACGATCAAGGTCGATTTGTCGGGCGGTAAGCGTGCCGGCGACGCGCGGATCGTGACCCAGGTTCATGACGGCAGAGCCGTTCAGGCGAACGAGCCGCGACTCCGGCCCGTAAAGCAGTTCGAACTGGTCGACCAACACGGTCTTAGGGGTCGCCTTGATCTTGCCGAAAACCTTCCACGGATCGTTGACGGTGACCCGGCCGCCGGGGAGCGCGGTACCAACGACACGCGAGAGTGTCGCAGTGCCCTCAAAACGGGGGGAGCCGCTCTCGATCCAGACCGTTCCGTCGGATTCGAATGCCAGCGCCCGTTCAGCCGGATCGATGGCGAGCCGCACTTTCATTCCGCCGTCGTCGCCGCGGCGGCTCCCAGAAAATCGGTAGGTGTAGTGCTCGCCTTTCGCCGTGAAGGCGCCTTCGACCTTGAGCGGACCCATGAGCGACCCCACCTCGCCGCTCAAACTCAACCCTTCGATGACAAGCTGGGCGCCGCTCGCCGCGTCCGCGAGGAGAAGCTGGCCTTCGTTGATTGTGAGCCGCTCGATCGCGAGTCGGTCAGGATCAAAGCGGATATTCAGGCCGGGTATCTGCACCACGCCCGATGGGTCCAACCCGACGCGCATTTCGGGGCGGTCGAGTGTAACCTGGGTGGCGCGAAATTCGCCCTGCATCAGCGTGCCGAGGCCGAACGCCATCGCCAGCCCCCGCGCGGTCACCTTCTCGGCCGACGCT
>DASWFO010000157.1:0-4860 GCA_036394195.1 Alphaproteobacteria bacterium
ATCGCCGCCATCGAAGCCCGCATCAGTCGCATCGACCTTGAAGCGATGGAACGCGCCGCTGCGGCCGGCGACCCGGACGCCATTAAGGCGCTCGAGGCCTTTGAGACCCTCGAGTCACTGAAGCGCTCGCGCGGCCACTGAACGCCTCGCCACCCGAAGACGAAGCAGCGGTTTAGCAACCGCACACGCCTGAGAAGGACGTCCGATGAGCATTCGCACCACCAGCAGCACCGTTCGCTTTTCTCGGCCCTTTATCCTGACCGGGATAGGCGGCGAGCAGCCGGCAGGAAGCTACACCGTGGAGACGGACGAGGAGCTGCTTCAGAACGTCTCGGTCCCGGCCTATCGGCGGATTTCGACATTGATCCGGCTTCCGCCTCGACCCGACAGTACTGAGTTGGCGCGGATCGTCGATCTGGACCCGGTGGAGTTGGCCGCGATCGTGGCGAGCGACGCCAAGGCAGCGAGCGCGGCCTCAATGTACGCCGTCCAGACGAGTATCGATCTGCAGCAAAAGAGGGATGCCGCGAGACAATCCCCGGCCAGCGGTTGGAAGGAAGGTTGGCATGCATGGTTGGCCCTGAACGCCAATGAATTGACCTGGATGGCGCTGCTTGCCGGCGGCGTCCTGTTCGCTTCGCTTTTCGCCGATCGATGAAACGAAGTCAGAGCAAGCTGAAGGCAAGTTGGGGGCCTCCTACTTAGGAGTGAGGCCAATACTGCAAACCCGTAACGAAAGAACGAGGTTCCGATGCTTCGTCGCTGCGTCCGCGACCGTTGGCCTCACCAAGGTGACTCGCAATCAATTTGGGGTTGTGCTCCAATCAAATCCCCCAGGCGAGCGGAGCGGACCCATGAATAAACCCAAGAACCTAGAATCTCAGATTCCGCTGGCGATGGCCGCTCTGGGTGCCGCTTTCGCCGAGGCGCTGCTCGAGGTCCGGCCAGACCTGGAAGCGCCGCTGAAAACGGCGGTGCTGAAATGGGCAAACATCGTCAGGGATCGCGGCGCCGATTGGGAGCTTGCCGGCGGCAGTCTGCTGACCCTCAGCCTGGCCCTCCATGATTCGAACCTCTTCCCCAAGAAATCTCGCTAGCCGATCGGTCTTTTCAGCAGCGCGCATCGTTGGCGCCGCCCTCAACCCGGCGCGCCCCGCTGCGCTCTCGTCGCCGCGGCTTACCTGTGTCAATAAAATGCGTTTGGCGCCACCTTAGGGTAGCTCCAGCCAAGCGACTTGCCACCTACGGCGCACACTTCGGCGAGTAAAGCCCCGATCGAGAAGCCAAAACCGGGCGGGCGACGGAAGCATTCCCGCCCTTGACCGGGCGAGAGCCGCCGCCCCCTTGTCGCGATCCAACCGGCCGCCCCAAGTGTTGTTCTCCTATATGGACCGCCCCTACACCATCCTGTTCGTGGAAGACGAGGTCGCCCTGCGCGAACTCGTCATGCATCTGTTGTCCGAGGAAGGGTTCGTCGTGCTTACCGCCGCGGACGGCCATGAGGCGCTCCGCATTCTCGCCGAGCGTCATGTAGACGTGTTGTTCACTGACATCGTGATGCCGGGTATCAGCGGGTTCCAGCTCGCAAGCCAGGCGAAGCTGATGCGCCCCAACATAAAGGTTCTCTATGTCACCGGCCATGCTCAGACAGCAACGGGCGGAAACGATCCCCGACACGGCAAACTGCTCCCCAAGCCATTGCGGCCCGCATTGCTCGTGTGGGAGATAAACACGCTGCTGGAGGGAGCGAATTAGCGCGCGGGGACCGCGCGCGCAAGGACCCTGCCAGCGCCGCATCGGCGATAAGCGGTCAACGAGCAGCCGCCATTCGAAGCGGCCCCTCTCACGCCATTGGAAAGATTTCGCGATGATACGCGAAGCACGGCGAGCGGGCCAGCAGAGCGCAGGCGCCGCGATCTTCTGTCCCGACGGAAAGGTTTCGGATGCGCCGCTCGCGTTGCGGCTTCATTTGCCGGGATCGCCTCGGCGCCGGCCGCAGCCTGACATTCGCGTCGTCGCCGCTCATCGCCGCTCATCACCGATGCAAAGGCCTCGGCAATCTGCGCCTGGGCAGCGCAGCGCTTCGTTGGTGCCGCCGGCAGCGATTGCTCGGCGTCGCCGAACGGTGTCTTCAGCCGCCGGTCGGTTATCCAATGCCCTGCCCGGTCATACCTACCATGTGTCGAGAGCGCGCCTTGCGCGCTGCACCGGAATCCGGAAGGAGTCATCACCATGTCGAGCAATTTCCGCATGACCAGGCTGGCGCGCATGGCCGCGATCGGGCTGGTGGCGTTGGGCCTTGCGGCCTGCGCCGATGATATGGGCCAGCCGCGCAGCGCGTCCAACGCGCCAGGGTCGGGCAGTTCCGTGGACGTGGTCGGCGGCGGCGGGCAGCAGGACGATCTGGCGCGGCAGATCTATCACCCCGGCAGCGGCACCGACTGGTAGGAGCCGCGACCCCCCGCGGTTCGGTCGCCGCGTCGTCCTTCCCGCGGCGACCGGCCCCGCCCTTGTCGTACAGGGGCGGGGCTCTTATTTGACGCGGGCTGCCGGCGGACCGATCGCCGATCCGGTCCCGTTGGCCTATCGTCTAAGGCGGGCGCGCCGGCCGCTGACCATAAGTCGGCCGCTTCGTCCGTCAGCCCCGCCCTCGTGGCGGGGCTTTTCTTTTTCGCAGTCCGTCAGCCCCGTCCTCGTGGCGGGGCTTTTCTTTTCGCACGAGGCGTCATCTCTTTTCGCAAGAGGCGTCATCGCGCGGTCACGCACCGGCGGTATGCTGCCTACAACCTTCGACACTTCGGCAAGGAGACGGCTTTTGCGATCGCTTTGGCGCGCCCTGGCTGTGGCATGGCTCGGTGGAATCGGATCGCCCGCGCTGACGGATGAGGCGATGCCGTCGGACCGGTCGACGGAAGAGCGCCCGACGGCGATGAAGGCCGGAGCCTCCGCCGCAGGCGTGCCCTTGTCACGACCGTCGGCTCGTGACGAACAAGCCTGGGACGCGACGCTCGAGACCAGCGGCGCGGGGCGCGGGGGCGGTCTACAGGGACGGCAAATACCTGACGAACGATAGCGAGCCTGCGCGTCGATCGCGCTCAGCGGGCGCGACCTCGCGCGGACGGCCGGAGCGTCATTCGGCAGGCTCTCGCACGCCGTCTCCTTCCTCCATGTCGGCCGCTTGCCGCCGCGCGCGGAACAGGCGGCGCACGACGGCATAGAAGACCGGCGTGAAGACGAGGCCGAAGATGGTGACGCCGAGCATGCCGGCGAACATCGCCGTGCCCAGCGACTGCCGCATCTCCGCGCCGGCGCCGCTGGCGATCACCAGCGGCACGACGCCGAGGACGAAGGCGAAGGACGTCATCAGGATCGGGCGCAGGCGCGTGCGTGCGGCCTGCGCCGCCGCCTGCCGCACTGGCGCCCCGGCCTCCTCGGCCTGCTTGGCGAACTCGACGATCAGGATGGCGTTCTTGGCGGCGAGCCCGACCAGCACGACGAAGCCGATCTGCGCCAGGATGTCGACGCTCATGCCGCGCAGCATGAGCCCGGTGACGGCCGCCAGCAGGCACATCGGCACGATCAGCACGACCGAGAGCGGCAGGCTCCAGCTCTCGTATTGCGCGGCGAGCACGAGGAAGACAAACAGCACCGACGCGGCGAAGATCAGGATCGCGGTGTTGCCGGTCTGCTGCTGCTGGAAGGCGAGGTCGGTCCAGGCGAAGCCGAAGCCCGGCGGCAGGCGCTCCGTCGCCAGCCGCTCCATCGCCGCCAGCGCGTAGCCCGAGGACACGCCGGGCAGCGTGCCGCCTTGCACCTCGGCCGCGGGATAGAGGTTGTAGCGCGGCACGCGGTAGGGGCCGGTGACGTCGCGGAACTGCGCGACCGAGCCGATCGGCACCATCGCGCCGCTATCGTTGCGCGTCTTGAGCCGGCTGATGTCGTCGGCGGTGTTGCGGAACGGCGCGTCGGCCTGCGCCATCACCTGGTAGGTGCGGCCGAGATAATTGAAGTCGTTGACGTAGGCCGAGCCGAGATAGACCTGCAGCGCCTCGAACACCTTGGCCGGCGACACGCCCAGCTTCTCCGCCTTCTCGCGGTCGATATCGGCATAGACGGTGGGCGTCCTGGTGCTGAACAGCGAGAACACGCCGGCCAGGCCGGGCACTTGGTTGGCCGCACCCGTCAGATCCTGGACGGCCGCGTCCAGCGCCGACGAGCCGGCGCCCTGACGGTCCTGCACCATCATCTTGAAGCCGCCGGCGGTGCCGATGCCGCGCACCGGCGGCGGCTTGATCGTGATGATGAAGGCGTCCTGGATGCCGGCCAGCCGCTGGCGAATCTGCCCGATCACGACGTCCGCGCTCACCGGGGCACGTCGCTCCTCGAAGGGTCCCAGCGCCAAAGTGCCGTAAGAAAAGAAGATGGCACCGGCATTGGGCGCGTTGGTGAAGGTGGCGCCGTCGAAGCCGGCGAAGGGGACGGCGTGACGCACGCCGGGCGTGGCCAGGATGATCTCGGTCGCCTTGCGCACCACCGCGTCCGTCCGCGCCAGGGACGAGCCCGCCGGCAGCTGCAGCACGGTGATGAGATAGCCCTGGTCCTGGTCGGGGATGAAGCCGGTCGGCGCGCGGCCGAACTGCCAGCCGGTGAGGCCGATGAGGCCGGCATAGACGACGAGGACGATTGCGCTCATGCGGATGAGCCGCGCGGCGAGGCGGCCATAGCGCTCGGACAGCCACTCGAAGCCGCGGTTGAAGGCGCCGAAGAAGGCGAAGAGCGGCCGCGCCAGGATCGAGCGGCGCCGGCGATGAGTCTCGGCGGCATGCGGCCGGAACAGCAGCGCGCACAGCGCCGGGCTCA
>DASWFO010000158.1:0-56933 GCA_036394195.1 Alphaproteobacteria bacterium
GCTGCCGCGTGGGCCGCGATCTGCGCCTCGGCGGCGGCGGTGCTTGCGGACGAGCCGGTCGCGCAGTTCTACAAGGGCAGGCAGATCAACATCGTCATCGGCTCGTCGGTCGGCGGCGGCTACGACACGTATGGACGGCTGGTGGGGCGCTATCTCGGCGCCCATATCCCGGGCCAGCCGACCATCGTGCCGATGAACATGCCCGGCGCCGGCAGCAACCGGGCCGCCTATTACGTGTACGCGGTGGCACCGAAGGACGGCACGGTCATCGGGGCAATCTTCGCGGCTGCGATCATCGAGCCCCTGCTCGGCACCAAGCCGGTCCAGCACGACGCGAGCAAGTTTCTCTATCTCGGCAGCGCCAACAACGATGTCTTCACCTGCCTGGTGCGGGCCGACGCGCCCGCCAAGACCTACCAGGACGCACTCTCCACCCAGGTGGTGCTGGCGGCCAGCCAGGAGGGCGGCTCGACCCGGGACTTTCCGACGCTGTCGAACCGCATCCTCGGCACGAAATTCCGCATCGTCAGCGGCTATGCCGGTACCCGCGAGATGACCTTCGCGATCGAGCGCGGCGAAGTGCAGGGGCAATGCGGCATGAGCTGGCCGAGCCTGCTCGCCCAGCATCCCGACTGGGTCGAGAGCGGCAAGATCCGCGTGCTGGCGCAGGAGGCGCTCAAGGGTCATCCCGATCTCGACAAGCTCGGCGTGCCGCTGACGTTGGACTTCGCGCGGAGCGAGGAAGACCGCGAGGTGCTGAAGCTGGTCTATACCCAGGAACTGTTCGGCCGGCCCTACGTGCTGCCGCCCGGCGTTCCCGCGGAGCGCGTCGAGGTCCTGCGCCGCGCGTTCATGGAGACAATGCAGGATCCCGCGTTGCGGGCCGACGCCGCGAAGATGCGGGTCGACGTCGATGCCCTGCCCGGGGACGAAATCCAAAAGCTGGTGGCCACGATGTACGCCACGCCGCGGCCCATCGTCGAGCGCGCCCGCCAGGCACTGGCGGATCAATGAACCGCCGCTGCGTCGCCGCCGGCGCTCTGCTGGCACTTGCCGTTGGCCTCGGTCCGGCCGCGGCCGATGATTTCTACAAAGGCCGCACGATCGAGATCCTGGTCGGGTTCGGGCCGGGCGGCGGTTACGACGCCTATGCCCGCGCCCTCGCCCGCTCCTTCGGCGCGCATATTCCCGGCGCGCCGCAGGTGGTGGTGAAGAACATGCCAGGAGCCGGGAGCCTGCGTCTCGTCAACTACATCGCCTCGGCGGCGCCGCGGGACGGGACGACGCTCGGCACCTTCGACCAGAATCTCATCATCGCACCGGTCGTGAAGCCGGCCGAAGCCGGCTTCGATGCCAGCAAGCTCGGCTGGATCGGCAGCATCGCCAAGGGCACCAGCGTCTGCGTCGCCTGGCACGGCGCCGGGTTGCGGAGCTGGGACGACCTCCTCACGACGACCGCCGTGTTCGGCGTCACCGGCTACGGCGACGTGCGCTATACCGACACGGCGATCGTGCGTAACATGTTCGGCGCCAAGCTGAAGACCGTCGCCGGCTATCCCGGCACCAACGATCTGCGGCTGGCGATGGAGCGCGGCGAAATCGCCGGCAGCTGCGGCGATTCCTGGACCAGCCTCAAGAGCCTCGCCGCCGACCTCCTGAAAGACCGCAAGCTCAACGTGCTCGTGCAGTTCGCGGTCCAGAAGCACCCGGACCTGCCCGACGTGCCGCTGATCATCGACAAGGCCGAGACGGCCGAGCAGAAGGACGCGCTGACTCTCCTATTCGCGCCGCAGTTGGCCGGGCGGCCCTACGCCGCCCCGCCCGGCGTTCCCCAAGTTCGCCTGGAGATCCTGCGCGCCGCCTTCGCGGCGACCATGCAGGATTCGGCATTCGTCGCCTTTGCCGAGCGCGCGCAGCTCGACATCGATCCGGTCAGCGGCCGCGACATCGAGACATTCGTCGCCGAGGTGTACCGGTCATCGCAGCCGGTCATCGCGGCGGCGCGTGTGGCGATCGAGTAAGCCTGCGACAAGCGGCGCTCAGACGCCGCGCGCGATCAGATGGTCCGGCGACACCGTCTTGCCGTTATCGGCCCGCTTCGGCGGCGGACCGAAAGACGCCCGCACGCCAGTTCCGCGCGCCATCATGAGCGGCACCGTCACCGCCATTCTGGCCAGGATCTCCGGTGCCAGGCTGCACCGGCACGCTTCGCGCAAGAGCCGCAGAGCGGCCGGGCGATTGCCCTCTCCCCACCGGGTCCGCGACAGGCGGATGGCGCGGACGGCGGCCGCCTTCATGGCGTCGCGGCGCAAATGGGGGGCCCTGCCAGCGGGCAGGTAGCCATTCGAGATCTCGATCGACTTGCGCTCGTCGGCGATCGCAATACCGCTGCTGACCGCATTCGCATAGGCCGATCTCGCGTGCAGTCGAAAGTAGGCCAGCGGCTCCGGCTCGTAATAGACCTTGGTGTGCAGGACGACGCGCTTCCACATGTCCCAGTCCAGGCAGATCTTCAGCTCCGGCCGGAAACCGCCCAGCGCCTCGAAGACAGAGCGCCGCACCATGATCCCGACGAACTGGATCCGCGGTGTCACAAACTCTCGCGCCACAAAATCGTCGTCCAGAACTCCGGCCACCCGCGCATCCAGCTCGGAGAGGCCCGTCCACAGCCCATCGGCGTCGGTATAGATCACGCGGCAGATCCAGGCACCGATGTCGGGACGCTCTTGCGCCGCCTGTCGAGCCCGGGCGTAGAAGCCGGGCCGAACGCTGTCGTCGCCATGCAGGATGTGGATCCATTCCCCGCGCGCGCGGCGAATGCAGTCGTTGAAATTATCGACCATCCCGAGATTGCGGGGCTGCCGGGAAAATAGGACGCGACCGCCACCGACCTCGCGCGTCACCGTCTCCGGATCGTCGCGTGTCGAGAAATCGTCCACCACCTCGATCTGCATCGCCTCTGAACCCGGATCCTGACACAGGACGCTCAGGAGGGTCTCCCGCATGTATTCCGCGTAGTTGTAAGCCGGGATCATGACCGAGAACGTCGGCCGCGAGGTGTCTCGGGGGAGCGGATCGATCCGCGGCGCGGACTGGACACTAATGACGCTCATACGCTGCCTCCGAACTGCTCCCTTCGTGTGCGGGGAGCGAGCCCGAATTACCTCCGACCCGCGACCATTTTGCGAGGATTTGCTACCGGGAGAAGTGACTTTTCAGTGGCGACGATCCGCCGCTCGTCACGTTCGCGTGACGCGAGCCGAATTGCGTTGAGTCGCTGGCGACCTGCGTCGCGGACGCTCAGCCCGCAGTCTGATATTGCGGTAATTCGAACCGTCGCTTGAATGCGGCGAGGCTTATTCCAGCGGCGTCCGCCGGCGACATGATCGGCTCGCGGATCGGCCAGTCGATGGCCAGCTCCGGATCGTTCCACGCAATGGTGATCTGTCCAGCCGGATCGTAGGGCACGCCGAGGTGATAGATCACGACGCTGTCGGACAGCGAGGCGAAGCCATGGGCGAAGCCTTCGGGAATGAACAACATCCGGTTCTCGTCGGCCGCCAGCGTGAACGGTGCCCAGCGCCCCCAGGTCGCGGAGCCGGGACGCAGATCGACGACAACGTCGAAGATGCGTCCGGCGACGACGCGCACCAGCTTGGCCTGGGCGGCGGGCCATTGCAGGTGCAGCCCGCGGAGAACCCCTGGGCGCGAATGGCTGTCGCTGATCTGCAGAAAGCTGCTCGGCAGGCCGGCCGCCGCAAAATCACGGGCGGCGAAGGCCTCATGAAACGCGCCGCGGCGATCGAGAAACATCGCGCGCTCGATCACCAGGAGTCCGGGGATATCGGTCGCGACGACGCGCATCCGGGAGAGATCCGTCTTTTCTGGTATAGGTCTAGGTCAGGTGACCTGGACTTCCGGCACGTGAAGGATCCACTTGCCGCCGCGGGCGCCGAAATCGTGCTCCTTGGCCTCGATCTCGGCGCGATGGTTCCACGCCAGCAACAGCGCGTAGTCCGGACGCCGCGCCCGGAACTCCTCGGGCGAGACGATCGGGATGTGCACGCCGGGGCTGACCTTGCCGATCTTGGCCGGCGTGTTGTCGGAGATGAAGGCGATATGCCGCGCCGTCAGGCCGCAATAATTCAGTAATGTGGTGCTCTTCGCGGTCGCGCCGTAGCCGGCCACCACCGCCCCGCGCGCGGCCAAGTCGTCGACCAGCCCGCGCAACTGGTTGCGCGTGATCTCGCAGGCATGGCGGAAGCGCTCGTAGACATCGGCGTCGTCGAACCCGGCCGCCCGCTCGCGCTCCAGGTACTCGCCGACGATCGGCGCCGCAACGCGCTTGCCCGCCGGCGCCAGGAAGAACCGCATCGATCCGCCATGCACGGGCAGCGGCTCGAGGTCGATCAGGTCCAGCCCGCAGCGCGCGAACACATTGCGCGCCGCCAGCACGGAGAAGGTGAAAACGTGCTCGTCGTAGATCTGGTCGAGGCTGACATTCCTCAGGACATCCCCGAGATAGGCGACCTCGAACACGAAGACACCGTCATCGTCGAGCAGCCGGGCGACGCCGCGGCCGACGGTGCCGACGTCGGGAATGTGCGCGATCACGTTGGCGGCGTAGACCAGATGAACCGGCCCCAGCTCTTGCCGTACCTCGTCGGCGACGTGCTCGTCGAAGAAGCTTTCGCGCACCCGGACCCCGGCCGCACGCGCCACCTCGGCGACACGCGAGGCCGGCTCGATGCCGAGATGACTCACTCCGGCGCCGGCGATGTGGCGCAGGAAGCAGCCGTCGTTGCTGCCGATTTCCACCACCCGTCCACCCTCGGGCACAAATCGGTGGCGGAGCAGATCGGCGGCGCGGCCGAAGTGCTCGGCCATCCCCTTGGACGTGCTGGTGTAATACGGATAGTCGTCGTCGAACATCACTTCGGGCGACGGCTGATCCATGATCTGGAACAGGCTGCAGGACGGGCAGACCGCGACGTCCAGATTGTAGAACGGCTCGTCGTCGATGATGCCGTCATGGATCGCATCAGCCGTGTAGCGGGCCTGCGAGACCGGCTGCTTGCCCAGGCTCATGAACGGCGTTAGCGGCGCACCGCAGGACCGGCAGGAAGCGCTCACGGCATTCAACCTCAATCTCGAGAAGAGACCCCGCGAACGAGGCTAAGGCACGATCCGGCCGTGGTCCTGCGACCAATCTGGGGCAGGCGCCGAAGACACAGCCGCGCCCGCGGATTTAGGGCTATGCCTCAGTGCCTCAGTGATCCCGCATAGAGCGCGATGAGGCCGAGCGTGTCGTTCCGGCGGCCCAACAATCTCAGAAAAGTTGCCGGATGAAGATCCTGCTCACCGGCGCTTCCGGCCAGGTCGGTGGACGGCTGCTGCCGTTGCTGCTGGCGGCCGGCCACGACGTCGCGGCGCCGTCCCGCGCCGAACTCGAGCTGGCGGATCCTCCGGCGGTTCGCCATGCGGTCAGCGCAATTTCTCCCCGTCTTGTGATCAATGCCGCCGCATGGACCGATGTCGAAGCGGCCGAGACCGATCCGCGCGCGATGGAGATCAACGCGGTGGCACCGGGCGTTCTGGCGGCCGCCGCGGCGCGCGCCGGCGCAGCACTGATTCATTTTTCGACAGATTACGTTCATGACGGCACCGCCCGGCACCCTTACGGTGAGAGCGATCCGGCGTCGCCGCTGAACGCCTATGGCCGCGGCAAGCTCGCCGGCGATCTGGCGGTACTCGCCTCGGGCGCCCCGGCCCTGATTCTGCGGCTGAGCTGGGTCTATGATTCCACCGGCCGCAACTTCCTTCTCAAGATCATCTCGCTGCTCCGACAGCGCGACACCCTGCAGGTGGTCAACGACCAGCGCGGCGCTCCCACACCGGCCGGCGTGATCGCCAACGCGGTCGCCGCCATCATCGCCAAGTCGGACCGCGACCCCGCAGCCCTGTTCCGGCGGGCCGGTGGCGTGGTCAATCTCGCGTGCCGCGGCGGCACGACGTGGCACGGCTTTGCGCAGGAGATCGCGGCGCTGGCCCGCGCCGCGGGGTGCGACGCCAGGGCCAGCCGGATCGATCCGATCACCGCCGCGGAGTATCGCGGTAGGGTTCGTCGACCCCTCAACAGCCGGATGCGTCTCGGCGAGTTGAAACGACGCTTCGGCCTTGCGCCGCCGCATTGGCGGACGGCCCTGCGCCAGCTATTTGCCAGCGACGCCGCCGTGATCGTGGGCACGAAAGAAGCCGCGATCGCCCCGGCGACCGCGCACCCGCGGGAAATGCACGTCACACCAGTGTGATCCTGGTGCTGGTCACACGCTGATCACTGGTGCCTGCCCGCCAAGACGGCTTGACTGGCGGGCGTCGCCGCGTTGCGGAGCCCCCGTACATCCGGACCATGGACCATGTCGTCACTTGGAGCTGAGTTGCGCGGCGCCGACGGGACCCCGCCCTGTCCCCCGCCAGCCGGCGCTCCGCTGAATACCGGCGGCGACGCCCCCGATACGGACGCGCATCACCGCGAGCTGCGCACCGATCACCTGCTGGAAAATATCGGCCAGCGCACGGTGCGTGGGGGCATCCTCGTGTTTGCCGCCCAAGGGATCAAGGTGCTGGCGCAGTTCGGGGCCGTCGTCGTGCTGGCGCGCCTGCTGCCGCCAGCCGCGTTCGGCCTGGTCGCGATGATCGGCGCGCTCTACGCCATGCTCGACCCGATCCGCGAGTTCGGGCTGTCTTTTGCGACCATCCAGAAGCCGGATCTCACGCACGCCCAGGTCAGCACGCTGTTCTGGATTAACGTCGCGCTCGGATGGCTGGTCGGCAGCGCGCTGTTCCTGGCCGCCCCGCTGATCGCCGCGTTTTACGGCCAGCCGGAGCTGACCGCGGTGACGCGGTGGGTGGCACTCGGCTTCTTCGCCACCGGCGCCTGCGCCCAGCATTGGGCCCTGCTCCGCCGCCAGATGCGGTTCGGCGCCGTCGCGGCGCTGGAGACCAGCATCGAGCTGATCAGCTTCGCCGTGGCGATCGTCGCGGCGCTGGAAGGCGCCGGGTATTGGGCCCTGGTCGCGCACCGACTCACCGGTGCTGTGCTGCTGCTGATCGGCTGTTGGACCCTGTGCCGCTGGCGGCCGTCGCGGCCGTCGCTGGTGCCCGGCATTGGCGAGTTGCTGTCGTACGGCGGCTCGCTCACCGGCACCACCATGGTCGGCCTCCTGTCGCGGAGCGTCGACCAGGTGATGATCGGCTGGTTCTGGGGCGCCAGCGCACTCGGCCTCTACGAGCGCGCGGCAAAGCTGCTGATGCTGCCGCTGAACAATATCGTGATCCCGCTCTACACGGTCGGCGTGCCGAGCTTGAGCCGGCTCGTCACCGATCAGCAGCGTTACCGGCATGCGTTCGGCCAGATGCTGGAAAAGCTGGCCATGATCACCGTCCCGGCGGCGGCCCTGATCGCCGTGACCGCCGACTGGACAACCGCCGTGCTGTTCGGACCGCAATGGAGCTCGGCGGCGCCCGTCGTCGCCTGCTTTGCCATCGTCGCCGCCTATCAGCCGTCGATCCACGTGATGGGCCTCCTGTACATGACCCAGATGCGCGCGGCAGAGCTCGTACGCGCCAGCATGCTCGATGCCGCCATCAGCATCGTCACCGTCCTGTGTAGCCTGCCCTACGGAACGACGGCGGTGGCCGCCGCCTTTGCCGTCACCGGCCTGTTCATGCGCACGCCGCTCTCATACTGGCTGGCGACGCGACACGGCCCCGTGAAGCTGGCCCAGATCTACACCAGCATGCTGCCGTCGGCGGTGGCCGGCTGCGCGGTGGTCGCCGCCATCTGGGCGCTGCGCCGCTTCATCGTGCCGGCGGAGACCGCGCCGCTTATGGGCCTGGCCATCGCCGCTCCCACCGCTGTCCTTGCCGCCGGTGTCGTGTTCTGCCTCGTGCCGAGGAGCCGCCACGGCCTCATCGGCTTCATGTCGGCCGGCCGCCTGATCTTCGGAGGCGCGTGATCGGAAGATGGCGACGCTCGTGCGCAAAGGACTCCTCCTCGCCGGCGGGACGGGAACCCGGCTTCATCCCGTGACGCGGGCCGTCAGCAAGCAGCTGATGCCGGTCTACGACAAGCCGATGGTCTATTATCCGTTGTCGGTCCTGATGCTGGCCGGCATCCGCGATATCCTGGTCATCACGACGCCGCGCGATCAGGCGGCGTTCGCCGACCTCCTCGGCGACGGCTCGCAATGGGGCTTGTCCCTGTCTTATGCGGCCCAGCCGCAGCCGCAGGGCATCGCCCAGGCCTATCTGATCGCGAAGGAATTCGTCCACGGCGAAGCCAGCGCGCTGATCCTCGGCGACAATCTGTACTATGGCCATGGTCTGTCGGAGCTGCTGCGCCCCGCCATCGCCGCGCGCACGGGGGCGACGATTTTCGCCCATCGGGTCAAGGATCCGCAGCGCTACGGCGTGGTCGTTCTCGACGCCCACGGCCGCCCGGCTGGCATCGCGGAAAAGCCGCTGCACCCGCTGTCGCCGTATGCGGTGACCGGCCTCTACGTCTACGACCGGGATGTCGTGCCGATCGTCCAGTCGCTGAAGCCGTCGGCGCGCGGCGAGCTGGAGATCACCGACGTCAACCGCGTCTACCTCGAGCGCAAGCGGCTGTCGGTCGAGGTGATGGGCCGCGGCTTCGCGTGGTTCGATACCGGGACGCACGACGCGCTGCTCGACGCGGCCCAGTTCATTCAAGTCGTCCAGGACCGCCAGGGCATCCTCGTCGCGAGCCCGGAAGAGATCGCGTGGCGCTCCGGCTGGATCACCACCGAGGCGATGCTGCGCCTCGCCCATGCCATGGCGAAAACGACGTATGGCGAGGCGCTGCTCGGGCTCGTCGAGCAGCCCGACCATTCCTCACCGAGGGTCGCCGGTCACTCGGCCATCAATGCCTACAGCCACCGCAGCCCGGCGCGGCCCACCGGCCGCGAGACCGTGCGCGAGGGCAGCCGGCGCGGCCGGGCGCCGATCGCGCAATGGAAATGACGCACGAGCCGCGGCGCCTGCTGGTCACCGGCGGCACCGGCTTCATCGGCGCCAACTTCATCCTGCGCGCCCTGGCGGCCCGGCCGCAGTGGCGGATCGTCAACCTCGACAAGCTGACCTACGCCGCCGATCCGGCCAATCTCGGCGCCATCGCCGAGGACCGGCGCTATCGTTTCATTCACGGCGACGTCTGCGATTTCGATCTGCTGACCGGCATCCTGACCGGCGAGCGGATCGACACGGTGATCCATTTTGCCGCCGAGAGCCATGTCGATCGATCCATCGCCGAGCCCGCCGCCTTCGTGCGCAGCAACGTCGCGGGAACGCAGACCTTGCTCGAGGCCTGCCGGTCGGCCTGGACCAGGAGTCAGTCCCGCGGCGTCCGGTTCCACCACATTTCGACCGATGAAGTGTTCGGCAGCCTGGCGTCGGCCGATCCGCCGTTCAGTGAGGCGAGCGCCTACGCGCCGAACTCACCCTATTCCGCGAGCAAGGCGGCGGCGGATCATTTCGTGCACGCCTATGCGCACACCTACGGGATTCCCGCCATCATCACCAACTGCAGCAACAACTATGGGCCGCGCCAGCATCCCGAGAAGTTCATTCCGACCGTCATCCGCAAGGCGCTCGCGGGCGAGGCCATTCCGGTCTACGGAAGCGGCACCAACGTGCGGGATTGGCTGTATGTCGACGATCATTGCGATGCGCTGCTGACAGCGCTGGAGCACGCGCCCGACGGCGCGCGCTATTGCATCGGCGGCGGCTGCGAGATGAGCAATATCGATCTGGCACACAGACTCTGCAGCCTGCTCGACGACGTCCGGCCGGGCGAGAAGCCGCATGCCCGTCTGATCCAATTCGTCCCCGATCGCCTCGGTCACGATTTCCGATACGCGATCGACGGCGCGAAGATGAGAGACGAGCTGGGCTGGAGTCCATCCACTCGGATGGACGACGGCCTGCGGCGAACTGTCGCGTGGTACCTGGCGCAGATCGCGACGGCCGCGGCGCCGGCGGCCGAGCCGGGCTCCCTGCCCCGGCCGGCCGCCGGCCATTCCCTGCTGGCCGGGCAGACTCTGCCCGCCTAAGGGCCCGTCAGCGCCCGCGCCCACCCCGCATGTAATCGGGATTCATGTTCGGATCTTGCGGATCTGTGGCGTAGGGATTGTTCGCGTTCGGCGCCGTCGCCCTTGTGTTGCTGGGAATGCCGTAGGGAGACGAGGACGTCGTCGTACGATTATCGCCGCACGCCGCGGCCAGAAGCGCCAAAGCCGGAACTGCGAAGCAGAGCAACCGCGCGGTATTCATCATGTAAGTCCTCGATGTGCAGGACAGCCAGGGGAATCAGCCGCGCCGGCGCACGAAAGTTCCCCGCTGCCGCGCCGCCGTACCGCACGCCGACGGTGCTGACGCGCGCTCAGCCCGCGGCAACGACGGGATTGGACAGAGTTCCAATCTTCTCGGCATGGACCTCAATGATGTCTCCCGGCTTCATGAACAGCTTGGGCGTCCGCCCGTAGCCGACGCCGGCCGGCGATCCGGTCGTGATCACGTCGCCGGGGCGCAGGCGGTAAAACTGCGAATAATAGGCGACGAGATGCGCCACATCGAACACGAGGTCGCTCGTGTGCGCGGCCTGCATGACCTCCCCGTTCAGTGTCGTGGTCAAGCGCACGTCGTTCGGGTCCGGTAACTCGTCCCGGGTGACGAAAACCGGACCCATCGGGCAGAACGTCGGGAATTGTTTGCCCAGCAGGTTCCGCTCCCAGGCCAGGATCGGACCCATGAGGCCGGTCGCGGCGAACACTTCCGGCACCCAGTCGCGCGCCGAGACGTCGTTGATCAGGGTGTAGCCGGCGACGTAGTCGAGGGCTTCGGAGACCCGCACATTGTGGCAGGTCCTGCCGACCACGGCGCTGAACTCGCCCTCCCAATCCACCATGTTTGGATGCGCCGCCGGGAGGACGATCGGCGCCCCGCTCCCGACGATTGACGCGAGGTTCTTCGTGAACGCGGTCGGTTTCTCCGGCACCGGCGTCCTCATCTCCCGCAGATGCTCGTGGTAGTTCATCCCGCAGGAGAGGAGGAGACCGGGATTCGGGATCGGCGCCTCCAGGATGGCCTGCTCGCGGGCGCGCAGGGCGCCCGCCTGGCGCAGCCGCTCGCGGTCGACCTTTCCGCCGCCGACGAGGTCGACGACCCGCCGCACCAGATCGAGCCCGGCGTCGCCGGCTTCGAGGATGCCGCGCACGGACGGCGGGACCAACCGGGCCGCGGGAACGATCTCGCCGCAGGCGGCGAGATCCAGGACCTCGGAGCCGACGATGACCCCCGGGCTCGGGCGCCCGCCGTTCCGGAGCGTGACGAAGCGCATCCGCGATCAGTCCTTCACGCCCGGGCGCTTGAAGCTCCGATCGAGATGGCCCTTGCCCTGTTGATCGCCGAGCTCGAACAGCCAGCTGTAGCCGCCCTTGGGATTGGTGAGGATCTCCCAGCAATTGTCGTCGGCATCCCAGAAGTAGAAGCTGTACGTGCCGTGCTGCAGGAGCGGCTTCGAGATCTTGGTCAGGCGCCAGGTGTCCTTGTCTTCCATGACGATGCGGTAAGCCTGGTCGACGTCCTCCTGGGTCTCGACGTCGAGGCCGTTATGGTTGAGCAGGTTCATCGGCGCCTTGTTCCGCGACTTGACGACCGCGATCGTGTTGTCGCCGCCGAGACGGATCAGCAGCGAGATCTCGCTGGTCTTTATGACGTCGAGGCCGAGAAACTCCTCGTAGAACCGGCGCGCGAAATCGAGGTCCTTCGACTCCAGCGTGCCATGCGAGAGATAGTTCAGTTTCAGGCGCGATGGCGGTTTCTTCTCGCTAACCGTGGTGGTGGTTTGCATGGCAGTCTCCCTTGGTTGAACGACAGCCTCTATTTGAGCGCATCCGCATATGGATAGATGAGCGTGCCCGACTTCAGCGACGGCGGATCGAGGACGGGCTCCTTCGCGGGATCCGTGAACTGCTCGATGCCGTTGCCCGTGATGTTCCGGAACTGCACGTAGATCTGACGCGGCTCGACCCACTCGCCGTCAGGGCCGAACCTCACCTCGCCGAACACCGTCTTGAAGGTATGAATGCGGAGGTAATCGGCGATCTTGTCGTCATTGACGCCGCCGGTCTCTGCCACCGCCTCGCCCAGGATCTGAAGCTCGGCATACGCATTGGGCCCCAGGAAATAGCCGAGCGGGTCGACGCCCTCGCTCACCGCCCGCGCCTGATACGTCTTCAGCATGGCGGTGACGGCCGGATTCATCAGGCCCGGGGCGGGCAGCCAGTTCTCGAACGTGATCACGCCGTTGAGCAGCGGTCCAAGCTGCAGCTTGATCGGGGTGGCCTGCAGCCCGGCCATGGCGCCGCCGAGCAGCTTCGGCTTGAAGCCGACTTCGTTGATCGCCCGGATCAGGCCGACCGAATCAGTCGGATACGACGCCATGAAGAAGATGTCGGGATTGGCCGCCTGCACCGCGCGTACGATCGGCGTAAAATCCGTCGTTGCCGGCGGATACGCCTTGTCATAGACGATCTTGAAGCCCGCCGCCTGAATGGACTCGCGGGCGCCCTCCGAGGCGTTCAACGCGAACTCACTGTCGGCCGCCGCAATGGCGACGGTCCGCGGCTTCGGGGTCTGCGCCGCCGCGACGGCGAAGAAGCCCCGCGACATCTCCACGCTCGGCTTCGGGCCCAGCGACACCATCGAGAAATATTTCGGATATTTGAACTGCCGGTTGACAGCCAGTGCTGTGAGGCTGATCACCACCTTGTTGTGCGCCATCACCACCGGCATGGCCGGCGCCGTCATGACCGTTCCGTAGGGCCCGATCACCAGGTCGACTTTGTCGACGTCCAGCAGCTTGGTGTACAGACCGGGCACGTTCCCGGGATTGCTCTGATCGTCGTAATAGACGAGCTTCACCGGCCGGCCGAGCAGCCCGCCCTTGGCGTTGGTGTCATCCTCCCACACCTTCATCGCCAGCAACGCCGATCGGCCAGGAGACGCGAGCCCGCCGGTCGACGACATGCTGAACCCGACAGTGAGCGGCTCGGCGGCGCGCAAGGCCGCCGTCGGCACCAGCGCCAGGAGTGCGACGAGCGCGGCGAACCTGACGCCGCCGGACAGGCGAACCGGGCCGATCGACATGCGGCGACCTCTCCTCCCTCGGCACGGTGCTCTTTCGTGGAGCCCGCGGCTATTAGGCCGTCACGGTATCAGATTTTGGGGGATTCGCGCCCGCTGAATTAAAGACGAGACCGGGACAGCGCCATGGCCGGCGATTTTGGATGTCCGCTCTTGAAAAGGCAACCATTCGGTTGCATATTAGATCTATGAGCATGGATCTGGTGTTCAAGGCGCTGGCCGACGCCAGCCGCCGGCAGCTCCTGGACAGGCTGCGGGCGCGGAACGGGCAGACGCTCGGCGAACTTTGCGAAGGGCTCGACATGTCGCGGCAGGCGGTGACCAAGCATCTCGAGCTCCTCGAAGCGGCCAACCTCGTCGCGACCCAGAAACGGGGCCGCGAGAAGCTCCATTACCTCAATCCCGTTCCGATCAACGAGATCGCCGAACGGTGGATCGGCAAGTTCGAGCGCGCGCGGTTGCGCGCTCTGTCGGACCTGAAAGAGCAACTGGAAAGGAAAGAGCGATGAGCGACACGTTCGTCTATGTCACCTATATCCGCACCACGCCCGAGAAGCTGTGGGACGCCCTGACCAGGCCTGAGTTCAACCGCGCCTATTGGTCCGGCATGTGGCTGGACTGCGAGTGGAAGGTTGGTTCACCCTGGCGCCTGATGTTCCCGGATGGGCGTGTCGGCGATGCCGGAGAGGTGGTCGAAGTCGACGGGCCGCGTCGCATGGTCCTGTCGTGGCAGAATGAGTGGAAGCCCGAATTCAAGGCGGAAGGCTATTCGCGGGCGACCTTCGAGCTCGAACCGGCCGGTGACTCCGTCAAACTGACGGTCACCCACAGCATGGATCGTGAGGGCTCCAAATTGATCAAGGCCGTGTCCGGCGGCTGGCCGATGATCCTGGCGAGCCTGAAGAGCATGCTCGAGACCGGCGAGCCGTTGAAGGATCTGAAGCGATCCTGACCCGCTGCCGCGTGCCATCCCCCATCCGCGATCGCCGTCGGGCGTTTGACGGAATGGGGGATGGTTGCGCCCTATGTGATCAACCACCCGTCAATTGCATTCCGATTCGTACTCGGAGACGGCAGATTCGAAATCGCTTTGCGCAGCCCGGAGCCGCGAAAATTCGCCCGAACAGTCATCGTGGCCATCACTGCCGGAGACGCATTGGCTATAGCCCTTCAGGGCATAGAACACGTCGGTTCGGGCCGAATTATATTGATCAATCGCGACCCTGCAGTCCTCAGGATCGGCCATCGCGACGGGTGACGCGACCAGCACCGTCAGCAGGGCGATTGCAATTAGGCGCGATGTCCACATCTGAGTCTCTCGGGTTTTAGTACGTCAGCGGCCTGATGAGGCGAATGCCATGGCTCACGAGCGGATTGAGATTATGACGGCGCCGACGCGGCGCTTGCATGATGAGCATCAAAGTACCCTATCGACGGAGGGAAACATGAGGTGGCGGCGCGTGTGCGTTGTTTTTCTGCTGTCGGCATGCTTGTCGGCCTGCGGCCATGGTCCCGGCCTCATCGTCATGAAAAACCCGCAGACCGGGGAAATCGTGCAATGCCGCGGGGTCACCACGGTCGACGCCGGTCGCGCGGCCAAGGAGGCCGAGAGCTGTGCGAGGGCCTACGAGCGCGAGGGCTACGTGCGCATTTCCCAGTAGGGCCGCCCAGGGACGTGTTTCTTTTAAGGGGGGATAGTGCCCAGGGGCGGACCCGACACCGGAACGCGAAAACCCGCGATTTATAAGGGTTTCCAGCTGCGCCTCGGGTGGAATGTTACACAGTGTTGTTGGCCACGTGCAAGAGCGGCAAGTGGGTGTACCCGGAGGGGATCGAACCTGCTCGGCGCCTCCGGAAAAGCGCGATTTTAGGGGCTTTTTGACCTGTCCCGATGGGCGGCTTTGTACCGCCCCTTTGGACTCTCAGCAACGGATGAGTGGGCGGTCAAAGCTGAAGATCGACGTTTATTTCGTAGCGCTTGCCCTTGTGGCGCTTGCCGAGAGCGTCCCTGCAGTACGGGTGGACGAAGATTGTTCCGTTGAGACCCTGTTCCTTCAGCGTAGCTAAGATGTCTTTCGCCGGGATCATAGCGGAGCAACTGGTGCCCTCTTTCAGTTCACGCGGCAGCTTCAGATAGGGGCCGGAATCGATCAGGACAAGCTCTTTCTTATTCGGCAAAACCAGTCCTACGTTGTTGATGGTCACCGGCCTGTGCCCAGGATTTACAACCTCGATCAAAAACATAAAATGAACTTCTGGCGCGGGGAACGGAGCGCCGATGCTAGCGGTCACGCGTAATACGCGCCTTTTCTCGCGCCAGCCGATGACCGCAAGAGCCGATGAAAGTAAGGAGCCATACGCCGCCAGGGCAAGCGTGACGATGTCTTTCGTCTCCACGGCGCGTCCTACCCGGTGTGCCTTAGAAGCGTGTTTTAAAACGAACGCCACCACGGATGACGAGGCGCACGCGCAACCGGCGGTGATCCCGCGTCCGAAAACATTTCCCGGGCACCTTTAAGCGCCGCCTTCGGTACCAGCACCCGCCGCACACAGGAGAGAACCGGCTTCCCCTCCAACGTATCTATTGTACGGGTCTCGTCTACTCGACTAAACGTGCGCTTCCCATCCGTTAGCTGCGTTGCCCAAAACCGTTGGTCAACGGCGAGCAAAGCCGTTTGCTCAGCAGGCGTGAGAGCCCGCGCTAGGGGAGCGCCATTCTTCTGGAGATACGCGAGGACGCGCCATTCACGTTGGCGGTAGTAGGCCAGTTCCTCATCGTGAATCTGATCGTCTGTTGGATAAAAGAGATGCGAGACGCTACCCAGAACGGCGCTCATCAGAGCCAACGGGGCGTTTCGGTAAGCCAAATAACTGAGCATCGCCTCGGCATGTTCAATCGGAATAGTCGATGTTGATACGACATTCCCGTTGTCGTCCGTGTTCTGAAGGTTTACCGGACACCCCTTCGGCACCAAGTGCGGGCCTGCTCGCACCTGTTGAATCGTAGCGTGCAGGTTCGCAAGCTGATCTATGGCGTATTTTGCGTCGTGCGTTTGGGCGACGATGGTTGCAGCAATCGCACTGTATCCAGGGTCTGTGGCCAACTGCTGTGGCGTGTAAATAACCGGCAGCGCGCCGATCCGGCGAAGTTGTGAGATTTCGAATTCGAGGGCAAATGGGCCGAACCTGTCTGCATGGCCCGGGAGTTCAGCCTCGCCTAGCTCGGTAAAGCACACACGTGGTTGCACCAATCTGATCTCGCGTGGTGTGCCGGCGGTCGGCTGTTTCCAGAGAACAACCTCTGTGCCAAGCACCAATCCAAAGGTGCGAAAGCACTTCAATATAGCAAGACCCTTCGCTATCGGGTCCTCACCAGTCCTGGGCCTCGGAAAACTGTGATAGAAAAATCGTTGCGCCAATTGATCCCCCTCTAGGAGGCTTCGCCTTCGGACTTCCGAAGCTCGGCGCGAACCGCCTGATCAACTTGACTGGCGCACATCTTTATCAAGAACGTATCGCAAAGCGCCTTACATTTTGCCGCATCTCCAATTTTGATCGGCGGGCGTGATCGCGGATCATCACTCGCAAACGACTTGATCAGGTTGAAAAGCTCTTCGAGATCGTCCGCGCTCGAAAAAATCGGCGTAAAGAAATTCCGCACTGCTTGATCACGGTTGTCCGGTTGGCCGTCCCATGCCCCGAAGTGTCGCATCGCGTTGAGTAATGACTGGACGAAAGCAGCGGCAACGTCTCTCTCAAACTGAAAGTGAATGTCGGTCTTGCTCAAAAACGTCAGGCCGATGACGTAAGGGCCAAATATTTGCTGGGCCACGTCTGGGGCCATCTTGCTCATAACGAACATGCAATTTGCTGCGCGAACGAGGTCGTCGGGTGTAAGCGTCCTGCGTCCCCATTCCACCTCGATTTTTTGCTCAATGCGTACTTTTGTCCCGGGACTCTCAAGATCGTGGATGCTGTCGTAAAACCGGCCCGTCTGTCGCGGTAATTCCCACCAGAAGAATCCCATCGAACCTATGTTCAGCGCGGTGACGAAGTGGCGCGCCATGGCCCATGCCATAAACCAGAGCCCCTGAACGGGCACAGACGCTCGCAAGGTAATATCGATGATGATTTCCCGCTTTTTCTCATCCCCTGCATCAACTTTATCCACTCGTTTCCTGGCCACGTATTCAGAACCTTCGCCCGGATGGAATGGGATGCAGAGTAGATGCGGACGCGAACGCGCCACTTGTCTTTATCGGCTTCATCGCCTACCGGTTTCGACCTCGCTAGCTCCCGTTGCATAGCGGCTCGTGCGTTCGCGTCCGCCTTGTCAAATTCCTCTTTGACCCAGGCAACCCACCGCCGCACATCGCTTTTAAACTCAGCCAGTTTTTCTATCGAACCCTTCGAAAATAGAAGACGCGCTTTCTCCTGATCGGCAGTTGCGTCTAAGAACCATTGTAGGAGTTCGTCTTGCGTATCTGCTTGGGTTAAATCCTTCCCCCTCTCGATATCCACGCGGACCTTGGCCAGTTCGAGCAGCGTCTCAGCACGGCGGTGATTTACGGCCGCCCGCGGCACAACTGCGTTGCCGTTTCCCATTTCGGTCGGAACATAAATGGCTTTCAGCCTGTTCTCGTGAATGCTTTTGGCGAATTCACGAGCTTCCTCGAACTCCTTCGGAGTGATCGTCTTGCTTCCAAAAGCCGGGAGCCACAGAGCCCACATAAGCTTTGCCGGATGATCGTCCAATCGCCGATCAATCCATGACGTGTCCTTAGCATCCCGCATGACGTGGCGAGACGCTATGAAACCAGCCTTGCCGATTTCTTCCAACGCAAGCGTGGCAAGATGGTAAGCGATGTGCGGTAGCTTGGCTTCATAGAGTGTGTGCGTTGCCACACGCAACAGGTCGTCCGCGTGCTCGATACAGGCGGCATGGACCTTGGCAGCATCGAGCCCCTTCGCTGTCGGTCCTTCAGCGGTTGTTTGATCGTCATTCATGCGGGTGCGATTTTCAGCGTAAACTTTCGTTAGGTCTGGCGCGTTCCGCCGAAGTGGGTTTCCCCCCGTCGGGGGTGGGCGCGCCTGTTGTCAGCCGAACGTGAACGTGAAAGCGACGCGGCCCGAGGCGTCCCGTTCCTGTACCATGCGTGCCAGTCGGGACGAACTCAAAAGGTCCGCTGCGCCCGTCATTGCAGATGAACACGCCTTGCCCTTGCCGACGCGTCACATACACGAACTCGCCTGTACACGTTGTGCCCGCACTGGTCTTCAGCGTGAGCGTGCCTGATCCGTCCATGTAGCCTGTGGCACTGCCCACGAACGATTCATCCCCCGCTTCCGACGTGCCCCGCACGGGCAACGTCATTGAACACGCGCCGAGCGTGATAGCGGCGCAGCACGCGGCAGATATAGACAGCCCATGACATCCCTCCCCAAGAGAATATCCCCGCACGGAAGCTTGCCACAGCTGAGTCCAGGCGCAAGCACATACGGAAACCCTGGCCGACACGAGAGGCATAACGCGCTGATGGGCGCGACACGCGAACCGGTTCGATTTGGGTCGCGAGTGTGATTCTCTCGCGCCTCCACTACGGGGGACCACATGAGCACAGCGAAACGCGCGGCGATCTATCTCCGCGTCAGCAAGGACGATCAGACCACAGAGAACCAGCGGCTTGAGCTTGAACGGCTCGCAGCTGTCCGAGGGTGGACCATCGCGGCCACCTATCGTGACCACGGCATCAGCGGTGCCAAGGGCCGTGATTGCCGGCCGGGGCTGGATACGATGCTGAAGGACGCGACCCGCAGGCGGTTTGACGTGGTGATGGCGTGGGCGGTTGATCGCCTCGAGCGCTCCCTCACCGATCTGCTGGACACCATGAACACGTTGAACGCGGCGGGCGTTGATCTGTTGCTACACGAGCAAGCCCTAGACACCACTGCGCCGCACGGCCGGTTGCTCTTCCAGATCACGGGCGCGTTCGCTGAGTTTGAGCGTGAGATGATCCGGGCGCGGGTCATGGCGGGCCTACGGCGGGCGCAGAAGCAAGGCACCAGATCGGGGCGAGCTATCGGCCGGCCCAAGACGGACCCCAAGGTGGAAGAGCGAATCAGGAAGGCCCTGGCGAAGGGCACGGGCGTGCTGAAGATCGCCCGAGAGCTACAGGTGGGCACCAGCGTCGTGCAGCGGATCAGGGACGAAGAGCGGCAGGCCGCGTGACGGGGGATTAGGGCCGACTAAGAAGACAAGCAGTCTCACGGTGAAGCTGCCCAACGGTGTCCGCACCAATTGGCGGTCTGCCGTTCGCATGGGCGTGATCGGCCCGAGATACAGCTAACGGAGAACCCACAACATGACCACCATCAACACCAGCAACCCACAAGAGGCGATCCTTCTCGCCTCGAATAACGCCAACGACGCCGTCTTGAAGGCCATTGCGGAGGGTCAAGCGGCCACCGTGATCACGGCAGCGCCACCGAAAGCCGCCGACGTGGCCGCCCCGCAGGGTGTGCGATCGAACGGCCGCAAGGTTCGGACGAAGACATTGGAAGACGGCACCGTCGCGACCTATCGCTAAGGAACTCTCATCATGATCAACCGCTACAAATTCACCGCGAACCCGAACGACACCACGCGAATCGCATTGCTTCCCTTGAAGCGGCAGTCGCCATGCTGACCGCTGGCTTCCATGTGGTGACGCCTGAGAACACCGTGGAAGCGGGCCGAGTCCCTGACGGCTCGACCAGCAACCCCAACACGGTCGTGAAGTTCAACTAAGGGTGAACGACAGATCACCAGCAGCGCACAAGAGCGGCACAGCGGTTGAACATCGCGTGCCACGAGAGAGGGACTTAAGTGCGCTGCTGGTTCGCTTCATGGCCTCACGGGTTCACGCCCGTGAGGCTTTTTTACTGAGCACACGCGCGGAGAAGTTGTCGCCCGAAAGACGTTATCTTCAGCACACTCATCGCGGTGTTGATGCTCAGTAATTCCAAGCACCTGAGATCAACGAGGTGTTGTAGCGATACGACTTTTTCATCCTCCGTCAGCGAAACCTGAGCAAGAGAAACTGTGCCCATGCGCAACGGATGGAAGTCGACCTGATTTTGTGTTTGCATCGCCTGCAGTACGAGCGCATCGGGCGGGTCAAACTTCTTCAGCGCATCTATGAACGACTGCCGCACTCCCCCTCGGCTTGGATCAAGCGCATTAGCGAGCAGGCGAGCCCAAAGCGTTTGCAACTCATCGGGTGCGTCCACGGCTGCCTCTATTAGCGGAACGGCAATCGCAGGCGGAATAATTTTAGGTTCGTCAATCTTGCGCTCTTTTAGAATCTTGCTTGTCTCCTGGCGCAACTTAGCCGCCTTCCGAAGGCGCACCTCATGCAGATAGTCGCCGAATAGGCCGACGGTGTCGTGAGGGACCTTGCCCAATACCTCCGTCACGTACGCGCCGGTTCGCGTTAGGGCATCGATGCCTTTGCCAGCGACGGGAGCGATGGCTTGGAGGGCTTTCGCGCTTTCCTTCATTGTCTCGTCGTCCATCAGCGTGCAGCCTTCTTCGGTTCCAGGAGTCCCGCCGCCCTGGCTCTGTTAATGAGGTAGGAGACGAAGGCGGCACAGGCGCCAAGCATGTAGAGCGCGTCTGTCTCATCTACGGCCGCCGCGTTCTTGTCGAGCAACGAATGGCGGATGCCCTTTTCGTCGCTCGTGAAACCATAGAGACTGAGAAAGCCGGATTTCAAGGCGCCATGGATGTGAACCGATTTCTCCAACTTCGCGAGCGCCGGCCCAAGGTCCTTTGCTTTCGGCTCCAACACACGAGCTACCGCGTCCACAGCATGGATACTCTCACGTATGCTCGTCGCGTAGTCTCCTTCAGTTAAGGACTTTCCTGCTTCTTTCAGATGTGCTCGTGCGCCGTTAAAGTCGACCGAGGCGACATCAGCGAAGGCCTTTGTGAACGATTGTGCTTCCTCCTTAGAACTGATCGGCACAATAGTTGTTTGGTCGATCACGGTATATGCGGCTTTGCTTATCTGCAATGCCTGCTCAATCGCTTCAGGAAAATCGTCAGGGCAGTCTCTATGCCGCAACACCCATTGGATGGATCCGAACACCTTTAGGTAGTCGCCCTGCGTGAGCGTCCGCTTGACTTGGGCTATTAGTTCTTTCGCGCTGTTATCAAATTCATCCGCCATCCCGTGATCGCGCATCACGTGCATGTCGAATAGAATCGTTCTCCACGGCTCCCCAATCGTTGGCCTACCGTAGTCCATCTGCTCGGTCGCGTGATCGAGTTCATGATGGAAGACCAACCAGAGAAGGGAACGAAGCTGCTTCGAAACTTCTCGTAGCTTCAGTTGGTTCGGCAGCGGTTCGACACCTTCCGCCTGCTCGAAGGTTAGACGCTTCCGCGCGTCATGCGGGTCTTCAGGCTTTTCCCCAGGCGGCACGGGTGCCTTGCCGTTCATCGTTGTCTCCCTTTCTCGGCGATTTACCGATTAAGCCCGCTGCCACATTAGTTCACCCGATACTTAGGCAGCTTGCAAATCTCCCGATAAAGGCCCGCCGGGTCACCGTAATCCCTCTCATCCACGCCCTCGCCCGTGTGCCCGGTGATCATGCGCCATAGCTCTTGGTCAATTCCGTGCTGCCGCGCCTGCGTGATGAACCGGTGTCGCCATCCGTGGTTCGGCTTCGCGTTCGGGTCGCTCACGACTTCGCGGACGAACTCGCCTACGCGGTTCTTCACAGCCTGCCAGGGGCCGCGCCACTTCCCCTTGGCGGCATTGAAGAAGAGGTAACCATCTGACGCCTTCTCAACGAAGGCAGGAAACCCAAGCTCAACAAGCTGTGGGTGAAGCGGAACCTCGCGCATACGCCGGCCCTTTACCGTCCCTGCCTCGGGCGTAATTCGGATCAGCCACACCTTTCCTTCGCGCCGAAGGTCATTCTTCCGAAGCTGCACCATCTCGCCAATGCGAGCGCCAGTGTACGCGCACAGCCACGGAGTCCACTTCTTCGCCGCACTGGTCTTGGGATACTCGGCCTTGCCCGGTTTGTAGTTTCGAGCGTGGCGCAGGATCGCCGCTGCCTCCGTGTCCGTGAAGCCCTTCGGCCGTACCTTCGGCTTCTCCGCGACCGCGATGGTGATGCCCGCCGCCGGGTTTACTGTGACCTTCCGGTTCTTGACTCCCCACCCGAAGACCGTCTTAAGCCCAGAGAGATCGCCATCGTTGACCGTCTTGGCTGATACCGCCTTGCCCGTGCGTGGATTGATTTCCGCGAGGCGCGCGTCCTTGAAGGCTACGATGTCCTCGGGCCTGACCCTGTTGGCTTCGTCATACCCTAAGAACGCAATGAGCTTGCGAACCGTCCGGGTGTACGCCTCGCGCGTGCTCTCTGACGCCTTCCCTGCTGCGGATGCCTCCTTTGCCCACCCGTCCAACATGCCAGAGAATCGTCGCCGAGCCGTCGGCGAGCTTGGCAACGACCTGAGGTGCGTCCTGCCATGCGGGGAACCGTGAGGCGTTCTGGTCGGGCCGATAGTCACCCGAAGCCTTCTGCAGGGCATTATCCGCAGCTTCGTTCATCGCACGGGCGATGTGATCAAGGAGCAAGTCGCGGCTTTGAGCATCGATCCTGATCGCCTTCCAGCCAAGGACCAAGTCAGCGAAAGGGCCGAAGCGGTGTTCCAGGCTCGCATGGCGGCGTGCGTCCGCCCCGATGACCAACCGACCGGCACCGAAGTTGCCATTTAGTGCATCGCGGTTGACTTCTTTGACGTTGCGCCACACCTCGGGCGCGCCCGGTTCATCTTCCAGGGCGCTCGTGAAGCGCCGGTAGACTCGCCCGCCAGCGCTACCGCTTCCTTCTGCGTAAGGCGGCGCACCTCTGTCCTCAGGCTCTCCCACACGCGCGCCACATGCGCCGCGATGACGGCTTGCCGAACCTTCGCCTCGCTGTGGTCACCCGTGCGAAGAGACACGCGGATCGAAGCGGTACTCTCGTTGATCCTGAGGGGAACGGGCGTGCCTCCGACAGGCACGGTCAACGTCATGCCTACAGCACGGCCCCTCACATCGGCGGGAATACGTTGAACGAAGTATCTGTTGTCGCTGCCCTGACGACGCATCACACGAACCAAACGCAAATGCATTGTTGCTCACCGTTGTTACACAGTCCGGTGAGGCTCAACAGCACAAAATCCCTATCTATCTGGCGGGATTCGCGTTCTGAGGGGGGATGGTGCCCAGGGGCGGATTTGAACCACCGACACGCGGATTTTCAGTCCGCTGCTCTACCAACTGAGCTACCTGGGCCCACGATTTGGGGAAGTCCTTTCGGACCCGCCGCTTATAGAGAAATAGGCCCCTCCTGTCCAGAAGCCGGGTTCAGGTACCGCCGCCCTCGTCGTCCGGGCCGCTTTCGGGCGTGTCCCTTGTGGGAAGGCGATATCCGCCGGTGAGCCAGCGGCGGAGGTCCTCGTCGGCGCAGCGCTTGGAGCAGAACGGGTCGTTCGCAGCGAGCGGCGGCCGGCCGCAAATCGGGCACTTCTTCTTGCGCGTCCGCTGTGCGCGGCGCGCGGGGAAGCTGATCAGCTTGTCGTCCTCGGTCATGCCGGAGGCCTTACTCCAGGTTGGCCATCGCGCGGGCCCGGGGCCGGATCATTTCGAAAAGTCCCGCCGCCGTCCAGCCCAGCACCTGGACCGCGATCCGGTCGCGCGACACCGCCTCGCGCAGCGCCGCCTCGACCTGCGCCCGCTGCGCCTTGTCCCTGAGCCGGACGAAGTCGACCACGACCACGCCGCCGAGGTCGCGCAGCCTGAGCTGCCGGCCGATCTCGGCCGCCGCCTCGAGATCGGCCCGCAATGCCGCGTCGGCATTGTCCTTGGCCCCTTGCGCCGTATCGACGTCGACCGCGGTCAGCGCCGCCGTCGTCTCGATGGTGATCCGGCCACCCGACGGCAGGCGCAGCTCTCTCATCTCGGTGCTCGCCAGGGCCTCGTCAATCCCGTGGCGGGTCAGGAGGGTCCCGCGTTGCGCATCCGTCTCGACCTCGGGGGTCACGCCCAGCAAGCGCTCCGCGGTGCCGCGAACGCGACGCGCCACCATCGCATCGTCGACGACGAAGCGCGGGATCGACGCACCGGCGAAGCGCCGCAGCAGCCGCGCCACGGCGTCGCCATTGTCGAACACGCAGGCCGGCGGGGCGGCATCGGCCAGCCCGGCCTTGATCTCCCCCCACCGCGACCGCAGCGCCGCGAGGTCGTCGCCGAGCGCGTCGCGGCTGGCCTCCGCGGCCGCGGCGCGCAGGATCACGCCCTCCCCCGCCGCTTTCAGCTTCATCGCCAGGTCCTGCAAGCGCCGCTTGGTCCGCTCCGCGGCGACGGCGCGCGACACGGCCGCCCCCTTGCCGCCGGGCAGCAGCACCGCATAGCGGCCTTCGAGCGCCAGCCGCCGGCTCACCCGCGCCGCCTTGTCGCCGCGCGCCGCTTCGATGACCTGGACCGGCAACACCGTCCCTTCCGCCGGTGCGGCGCCGTTGACGTCGAGCAACGCCGGCCGGTCGAGACCGATCTCGACGAACACGCCGCGCAGCGCGGGGGCCGCGCGCACGACGCGGCCGAGATAGATGCTGCCGGTGGCGCCGCGCAGGTTCAGCGGCTCGACCGCCAGCTCGAGCAGCTCGCCGTCGGCGACGGCGGCGGCGCGCAGCCGATCCGCCGCGACCTCGACCAGGACTTCGTCGACGATCGAATGGCGGCGGGGTGCCCGCATGTCAGACCGCAAAGCCCAGCCCGCGCAGCAGCGAGGCGGTGGCGAACAGGTCGAGCCCGACCACATTGCCGTAGGAGCCGTTGATGGCGCGCACGAACGCCGCGGCGCGGCCCTGGATCGCGTAGCCGCCGGCCTTGCCGCGCCACTCGCCGCTCTCGATGTAGCGGCCGATGTCGATCTCGGTCAGGCGCCGGAACATCACCGCCGTGACGACCAGGCGCTGGGCGACCCGGCCGTCCGGCGCCAGCACGCAAATGCCGCCATAGACCCGGTGGCGCCGTCCGGACAACAGGGCCAGGCAGGCGCGCGCCTGATCCTCGCTCTCCGCCTTCGGGAGGATCCGGCGGCCGCAGGCGACGATGGTATCGGCGGCGAGAACCGTCGCACCTTGATGGCAC
The DNA here is from genome assembly GCA_036394195.1 of Alphaproteobacteria bacterium. Taxonomy (GTDB): domain Bacteria; phylum Pseudomonadota; class Alphaproteobacteria; order CACIAM-22H2; family CACIAM-22H2; genus DATJPD01. The sequence goes on from DASWFO010000158.1 coordinate 25,419, forward strand.
GGCGCCGCGGCGGCGGCCTTGGCGCGGGCGAGGCGCTTGGCCAGGGGGGCGGGCAGCTCGCGGGGATGTGGGGTTTCGTCGATGGCCGGCGGATCGACCGCCGCAGGCGTCAGGCCGATCTGGGCCAGCAGGTCCCGCCGTCGCGGCGAGGCCGAGGCGAGGACGAGCCTCGGAGCAGCCGGGTGGAGGACGGGCACGGCAGTCATGATGGCGGTGGTCCGGTCAGCGCGCGGCGGCCGGACCGCGCCCTATTTGAAACGGAAGGTGATGCGACCCTTGGTCAGGTCATACGGCGTCATTTCGACATTGACCTTGTCGCCGGCGAGGACGCGGATGCGATTCTTGCGCATTTTACCCGAGGTATGGGCGAGGACCTCGTGATTATTATCCAGCTTGACCCGGAACATTGCGTTCGGCAGCAACTCGGTGACGACCCCCGGAAATTCGATCAGATCTTGCTTCGACATTGGCCCCCACGACGAAAGTCGAACATGGGCAAAAAATGAGCCGCTTGGCGGCTTTAGGTCAAGATTTTTCCATCGTTCGCGGCGGCGGAAAACGTTCGCGGATGCGCCGCAACAGCTGGTCGCGCACGTCCCGATAGGCGGCGAGGCGGGCCTCCCGGCTGCCTTCGATGATCGTCGGGTCGAAGGTCGGCCAGTATTCGACGTCGCAGGCCATGATGCGGGTCATCTCGATCGCGTGGTGCTGGGCCTCCGGCGCCAGGGTCACGATGACGTCGAACGAGGTGTCGGCGAGGTCCTCGAAGGTCTTGGCGCTGTGCCGGCGGAGATCGATGCCGATCTCGGCCATCACCTCGATCACCAGCGGGTCGAGCGGTGCCTGTTTGAGGCCGACCGAGTCGACGTAGATCCGCTTGCCGTGCAGGTGCTTGAACAGGCCCTCGGCCATCGGCGAGCGCACGGCGTTCATCGTGCACGCGAAGAGGATGCTGCCCGGGAGCTCCCCCATCCGTTCCCCCGCTAGCCCCGGATGTGGAGGACGCAGATGAGCGTGAACAGCCGCCGCGCCGTGTTCTTGTCGAGCGCGATCTTGCCGTCGAGCCGTTCGCGCAGGAGCTCCGAGCCTTCGTCATGGACCGCGCGGCGGCCCATGTCGAGCGCCTCGATCTGGCTCGGGCTCGAGCGCTTGATCGCCGCGTAATAGCTCTCGCACACCGTGAAGTAGTCCTTCACGATGCCGCGGAACGGGGTCAGCGGCAGCTGCACCTTCTGCAGCGGGTCGCCCTGCTCCGCCCGGATGTCGAAGATCAGCCGGCTCTCCTCGATCGCCAGATGAAGCTGGTATGGGCCCACGGCCTCGCCCACCAGCGTGAAGCTGTTTTCCTCCAGGAGGTCGAACATGGCGACGGCGCGCTCATGCTCGACATCGGGATTGCGGCGCACGACCGTGCGCTCGTCCAGTTCGATCTTGACGATGCGCTGCCGCGGGTCGCCCACGCCGGCTCTTACCGCTTCTTCGCGGAGAGCCGGACGGCGATCGAGCGCCGATGCGCCTCCAGCCCCTCGGCCTCGGCGAGCGCCATCGCCGGAGGTCCGACCTTCGCCAGCCCCTTGGCGTCGCAGGCCATGATCGAGGTCCGCTTCAAAAAGTCGAACACGCCGAGACCGGACGAGAAGCGTGCGGTGCGCGAGGTCGGCAGGACGTGGTTGGGGCCGGCCAGATAATCGCCGAGCGCTTCGGGCGCATGGCGGCCGAGAAAAATCGCTCCGGCATGGCGCACGCGCCCGGCCAGCGCCTCGGGCTTTTCGACCGCGAGCTGCAGGTGCTCGGGGGCCAGCCGGTCGATCAACGGCACCGCCTCGGCCAGCTTCTTCACGACCACGACCCCGCCGTGGCGCTGCCAGCTCTCGCCCGCGATCCGCGCGCGCGGCAGGGTTGCCAGCTCGGTGTTGACGGCGTCGACCACCGCGTCGGCGAAACCCGCATCGTCGGTGATCAGGATCGACTGGGCCGCGGCGTCGTGCTCGGCCTGGGCCAGGAGATCGGCGGCGATCCAGCGCGGATCGTTCCGCTTGTCGGCGACGATCACGACTTCCGACGGCCCGGCGATCATGTCGATGCCGACGACGCCGAACACGATCCGCTTCGCCGCCGCGACATAGGCATTGCCGGGGCCGGTCACCTTGTCGACCGGCGCGATCGTCGCCGTCCCGTAGGCCAGCGCGGCGATCGCCTGGGCGCCGCCGACGCGATACACCTCGTCGACGCCGGCGATCTTGGTCGCCGCCAGCACCAGCGGGTTCAGCTTTCCATCAGGCGCCGGCACGGTCACGACCAGGCGCTTGACGCCCGCGACCTTCGCCGGGATTGCGTTCATCAGCACCGAGCTCGGATAGGCCGCCGTGCCGCCGGGTACATAGAGACCGGCGGCGTCAAGCGACGTCCAGCGCCAGCCCAGGCGCAAGCCGGCCGGCTCCCGGTATTCCAGACCCTTCGGCATCTGGCGGCGGTGATAGTCGCGGATCCGCCGCGCGGCGAACTTCAAGGCGGCGATGGTCTTCGCCGGCACCTCGCTGGCGGCGCGGTCGATCTCGGCCTGCGGGATGCGGAGCTGACCGGGCGTCAGGACCACGCGGTCGAAGCGCTGGGTGTAGTCGATCAGCGCCGCGTCGCCGCGCCGGCGCACGTCTTCGACGATGGCCGCCACGACCGAGACGACGTTGGCACCTTCGGCATCGCGCGCCGCGAGCAGGGCCGCGAACTTGGCCGCGAAATCGGGCTCGCGGACGTCGAGCCGCCGCGGCCCGACCGCAACGATGGTGCCGCTCGGTCCGGCCTCAGGCGGCACGCGCGACCTCCGCCAGCCGGCCGATCCAGGGCGCGACCTCGTCGTGGCGCGTTTTGAACGCGGCGCGGTTGACCACGAAGCGCGAGGTGATGTCGGCGATGTGCTCGACCTCGACTAGCCCGTTTGCCTTCAGCGTGGTGCCGGTCGAGACCAGGTCGACGATGCGCTGGCAAAGGCCGAAGATCGGGGCCAGCTCCACCGCCCCGTTGAGCTTGATGCATTCGGCCTGGACGCCGCGCGCGGCGAAATGCGCGCGCGCGACATTCGGATATTTGGTCGCGACGCGGACGTGGCTCCAGCTGCGCGGGTCGTCGTGGCCCGCCAGCTCCACCGGCTCGGCGACCGAGATCCGGCACTTGCCGATTCCGAGGTCGAGCGGCGCGTAGATCTCCGCGAAGTCGAACTCCATGAGCACATCGGCCCCGGCCACGCCGAGATGCGCGGCCCCGAATGCCACGAAGGTCGCGACGTCGAAGGCGCGGGTGCGGATGATGTCGAGACCGGCGTGACTGGTCGCGAACTGCAGCTTGCGCGTGTTCGGGTTGTCGAACTCCGGCTCGGGCTCGATGCCGGCCTGGCGCAGCAGCGGCATGACCTCCTCGAGGATGCGGCCGTTCGGCAGGGCCAGGATCAGCTTTTCGTTGCCAGTCACTTGAGAATTCCAGTCACGCGAAAGGGTTACCGGCGGGGCGCGCCGGGTCCGCGGGTCCGGCGACGTCAGTATATCAGGCCGCGGCGTCGTCGCTGGAATGGGAAGGCCGGAACTGCGTCGGCCACGGCTCGCCGATATCGCTGATCCGGCACTTGATGCTCGGGCCTTCGAGGCGGATGGCGGCCCCGCCGGCGAACAGCATGACCACGGCCATGTGGCCGTCATTCGCTTCGATGTCCATGGTCAGGAGCTCGAGGATGCGCCCGCGGTCACGCTGATCGAGGCCGCGGCGGCGGACCGTGCTCACGTTCTCGAACAGGATCCCGCAATTGACCCGCTCGTAATTCGAGCAGTCGATCCCGTCGCCGCTGTCGCGGGGCGGCGCCTCCGGCAGATCCGGACAATTCTCCCAGCGGAAGCGGTTCGCGACCAGGATGAACCGCTGCTCGGCCTCCTGGAAATGGATATCGGACAGCGGGATCAGCGCATCCTGCAGGCAGGCCGCGATGACGCGAAGGTCTTCCTCGTCTTCGGCCCGCAGTTTCAGCGGTGTCGTCACTGAGCCGTCTCCTTCACCCGCTCGATGTCGGCCCCGCAGGCCGACAGCTTCTCCTCGAGCCGCTCGTAGCCGCGGTCGAGATGGTAAACGCGATTCACCACCGTCTCGCCCTGCGCCGCCAGCCCGGCCAGCACCAGGCTGACCGAGGCCCTAAGGTCGGTCGCCATCACCGGCGCTCCGGTTAATTTAGGCACCCCGCGGACCATCGCCGAGGACCCATGTAGATTTATGTTGGCCCCCATCCGGCGCAACTCCGGAACGTGCATAAATCGGTTCTCGAAGATGGTCTCGGTGATCATCGACGCCCCGTCAGCCGTGGTCAACAGGGCCATCATCTGGGCCTGGAGGTCGGTCGGAAAGCCGGGAAACGGCTCGGTCATGACGTCCGTGCCGATCAGCGGGCCGTTGGAGCGCTGCACCCTTATACCTTTATCGGTGGGCGTGATGGTGGCCCCAGCCCCGCGCAGCGCATCAAGGGCCGCGGTCATCAGATCCGGCCGGGCCCCCACCAGCTCGACGTCGCCGCCGGTGATCGCCGCCGCCATGGCAAAGGTGCCGGTCTCGATCCGGTCCGGGACCACCTCGTGCCGGGCCCCATGCAGCCGCGGCTTGCCGCGGACCCTGAGCGTATCGGTGCCGATGCCCTCGATGTCGGCCCCCATGGCGCACAGGCAGTGTGCCAGGTCGGTGATTTCGGGCTCGCGCGCCGCGTTCGACAGCACGGTCTCGCCGCGCGCCAGGGTCGCCGCCATGAGCAGGTTCTCGGTGGCCCCGACGGAGACGAAGGGAAAAACGACCTCGCCGCCGGTGAGGCCCTGCGGAGCGGACGCTTCGACATAGCCCTCCTTGAGATCGATGGCGGCGCCGAGGGTCTGCAGCCCCTTCAGGTGAAGGTCGATCGGCCGGGTGCCGATCGCGCAACCGCCGGGCAGCGAAACGCGCGCCTTGCGTTCGCGCGCGACCAGGGGCCCCAGAACCAGCACCGAGGCGCGCATTTTGCGCACGAGGTCGTATTCCGCGACCGTGTTGGTGATCGTGCGGGCGGTCAGCGACACGGTGCGGGTCTGGTGTCCCTCGTAGGACGTCTTGCCGTCGTCGCGGACGGTCACGCCGAGCTCGGTCAGGAGCTTGGCCAGGGTCGTGATGTCGGCCAGATGCGGCAGATTGGACAGGGTGAGCGTCTCCTCGGTGAGGAGGCTCGCCGTCATCAGCGGCAGGGCTGCGTTCTTGGCGCCGCCGATCGGAATCGTGCCGCGCAGGGGCTTGCCGCCGCGAATGCAAATCTTGTCCATAGGCCGCTACTCGTCGCCGTGGTGGTCGCCCCCGCGCCCCGCCTCCAGTACCTTGAAATCGTGGCGATAGTCCAGACAAACCGGCAAATTTAGGACCAGCGACCTAAATTCGGGTCGCCTCTTCAATCCGGGGCCGCGGACACACAAATGCAATCGGTCGATGGGGCAATTCTGCTCCCGTCATATCGACCAATGGAGCCTAAGTGATGAGCACGGTCGCGGGCGTCATCCCCTTCAAAGCGAAATCCGGTCAAGGTGCCGAAGTCGCGCGCCTGATTTCCGCCGCCCTTCCGCGTGTCGAAAACGAGGCCGGTACGCCGCTGTGGCTGGTGCTTCGCTCGAACGCCGACCCCGATACGGTTTTTCTCGTCGATCTCTTTGTCGATCCCGCGGCGCGCGAGGCCCATTTGAAGGGCGAGGCGGCGAAATTGATTTTCGCGACCGTCCCGCCTCTTTTGGAATTGCCGCCGGTGATCCATCCGGCCGACGTGGTCGCGCATAAGGCGTTCTGACGGATCTGAAACGACGCTGCTCGGCGGACCGAGATCCACCGAGCAGCATTTTCACGGCCTCAGTAACCCGAGCCCGGCTCCAGAAGAAACGTGAGCTCCTCCGCCGTCGACACCCGGCCCAGCACGGCGTTGCGATGCGGGAAGCGGCCGAACCTCGCGATGATGTCGTGGTGCTGGATGGCAATCCCGATCACCTCGTCACGCCACGGCACGATGGGCAGGGTCTTGAACAGGGCCACCGAGCGCACCTGGTCGTCCATCTCCTCGCTGTGCTGGAACGGCAGATAGATGAACATCCGCTCGGTCGCCGAGAGCGGCTTGTCGAGCCCCATGCGCACCGCGAGCCTGGCCACCGCCCGCGCCTTGGCGTCATAGGCATAGGCCCGCGCCTCGCCGCGGAACATGTTGCGCGGAAACTGATCCAGCAGGATGAGCAGCGTCAGCACGCCCTCGCAGGTGGCGGTCAATCCGTCGAGCACGCCGCGGCCGGCATCGGTGACGTCGTCGAGAAAGCGGTGCTTGATCTCGGCGTCGAGCTCCGGGTTCTTGTCGAACCACATCTTGCGCATCGTGCCGCGCTCGGGATGGCCATGCGGCCCGAGCCAAAACTCGAGCACCTCGCGCACGAGCGTGGCGGACTCCTTGGTCATGGATCGCGCTTGGCGGGGTCCGGGCGCGGCGCCGGCGCGGCGCCCGGGGCCGGGTCGTCCGGGGCCTGATCGTTGGGGCGCCCGGTCTCACGGGCTTTGCGGCGGCGCAGATTTTCGCGCAGCGCCTTGGCTTGGCGCGCGCGGCGCAGTTCCGCTTCGGTTTGTGCGTTCGGCCCAGGGCGTGGACCCGGTCGATCTTCCCCCATCGGTCCGATTGTGGCGAAAGGCTCCTGCCGGAACAACTTGATTTGAGCCCCTCAGACGCCGGGCGCCCCGTGTCTTTGGCGCCCGTCGGCGGCCTAAAGGCCGGCGACGCAGCGCGAGTCTCCGCGTCCCTTGGCTTCGCGCCCATTAGGGCGCGCGGCTGCAGTCGCAGCCGCTATTTGTCGTCCGAGGAAGCCTCGGCCTATTCCTTTAAGAATGGCGCTCCGGTCAGAAGCGGTTCAGCGGGATTTTCAGATAGGACGTGCCGTTGGCTTCCGGCGGCGGCAGGGTGCCGGCGCGGATGTTCACCTGGATCGAGGGCAGCAGCAGCGTCGGCTGGCCCAAAGTCTTGTCGCGCGCGGTGCGGAATTCCACGAACGCGTCCTCCTCGATCCCGTCCTTCACGTGAAGGTTGGCGCGGCGCTGCTCCGCCACCGTGGTCTCGTACGCGACCGGCCGGCCGCCCGGCGGATAATCGTGGGCGACGAAGAGGCGCGTCTCCGGCGGCAGCGACAGGATGCGGCGGATCGAGCGGAACAGCCGGCGCGCATCGCCGCCCGGGAAATCGGCGCGCGCGGTGCCGCAATCGGGCATGAACATGGTGTCGCCGATGAACGCGCAGGCCGGCGCATCGCCGCCGCGGACAAGGTACGTGACGCATCCGGGCGTATGGCCGGGCGTGTGCCACACCGTTACCGCGAGCTCGCCGAGCGCGAAGCGCTCGCCCTCGGCCAGCAGCCGATCGAATTGCGAGCCGTCGGCCGGAAACCCGCCGTCGAGATTCAGAATCTGCTTCCAGCTCTGTTGAACCGCCCTCACCTGCTCGCCGGTCGCCACCTTGCAGCCGATCTTCTGCTTCAGGTACCCGGCGGCCGACAGGTGATCGGCATGGGCGTGGGTCTCGAGGATCCAATCGACGCTGCAGCCCTGCGCCGCCGCGAGCAGTCTATCGGCCGTGGCCATGGACGTGTGCGCCGCCTTGGCTTCGAAGTCGAGCACCGGATCGATCAGGGCCGCGTGGCCGCTGACCGGGTCGGCGACCACGTAGGACATGGAACATGTCGTCGGATCGAACACTCCCGTCACCTGCGGCGCGCGATCCGACATCGGCCCTTCCTCTCGTTGGCTGGAGTCCGTATATTAAATAAGTCTAATGTATTAAACGCTCTCTCGTCAAAAGACAGGCGGATGACAATGGCCCTTTTCCAACTGCAGGAACTCGATGCGGCGGCGACCAAAGACGCCGTCGACGGCGGCGAGGCCGTGCTGATCGATGTCCGCGAGCCGGCCGAGCAGGCGCGCGAGCGCATCCCCGGCGTGCCGCTGATCCCCCTCTCGGCCTTCGACGTCGAGCGCATCCGCCAGCTCGCCGGCGGCAAGAAGGTGATCCTGCATTGTGCGTCGGGCATCCGCTCGGCAAGCGCGGCCGCGGCGCTTCATGGCGCGGGCATCACCAACGTCGCGCATCTGAAGGGTGGCCTGCCGACCTGGCGCGCGGCGGGATTTAAAGTCGAGAGCGCCTGAACGCGCTGCAATGAATGACTCCGCGCCCTCCGCGCCTCCTCGGCGCTCTCTGCGGTTACTCTGCGGTCCCGCTCTGAGGCTGGCTCACCGCTCGCGCGTCTGGAAGGGCGCGTTGTGCAGGAAGTGCCAGAGGAAATAGGCGGCGGCGGTGCGGTGGGGTCGCCACGCCTGGCTGAGCTTGATCAGGCGCTTCGGATCGGGCCTGCGGCGGAGCTTCTTCAGCCGCTGCACGGCGACCGCGAGGCCGAGATCGCCGGCCGGGAAAATATCCGGACGGCCGAGCGAAAACAGGAGATAGATCTCGGCACTCCACCGGCCGAAGCCTTTGACCTTCATCAGCTCGGCGATCGCCAGTTCGTCCTCCAGCGCGTGGATGCGCTCGAGATCGAGCCGCCGCTCGATCAGATCCAAGGCGAGGCCATGGATATAGGAGGCCTTCTGCCGCGACAGGCCGAGGGCGCGCAGATCCTCGATGGTCCGCGCCGCGACGTTCTCCGGCGTGAGCGGGTCGATGGCGGTGGTGAGCTTGGTCCAGATCGCCGCCGCCGACGCGACCGACACCTGCTGCCCGATGATGATCCGTGCCAGGCTGGAGAACCCCGGCGGCCGGCTGCGCGGCGGCGGCAGACCGATCCTGGTCAGGGCCTCGGCGATGTGCCGGTCGGCGGCGGCAAGCTTCTTGATCGCGACGTGGTGCGGATGTCGGGGCATGGCGGTGCTTCAGGTCAGATGCTGCGGCGCCGGTCGTTTGACCGTATCAGGAATTACTAATACAAGGACTCCGGCGACCGGGAAAGGAAACGACGACCACATGCGTGTCGATGCGGGGGCTGCCGACGCGGGCGCTGCCGAGCGGGAGCAACGGGCACGCCGCCACGATGCGCGCCGGGAGGCGATCGACACCTCGCCCTCCGTGCATGACGAGGTCAAAACCACGACGTGCTACATGTGCGCCTGCCGCTGCGGCATCAAGGTGCACCTGAAGAACGGGCGCATCCGGTACATCGAAGGCAATCGCGACCATCCGGTGAACCGCGGCGTGTTATGCGCCAAGGGCTCGGCCGGGATCATGCAGCACTACTCGCCGGCGCGGCTCACGAAGCCGCTGCTGCGGGTCGGCGAGCGCGGCGCCGGCGAGTTCAAGGAGATCGAGTGGGACGAGGCGATCAGCCTCGCCGCCAAATGGCTCGGCGACATTCGGGCCAGCGACCCGCGCAAGCTCGCCTTCTTCACCGGGCGCGACCAGTCGCAGGCACTGACCGGCTGGTGGGCCAACCAGTTCGGGACGCCCAATTATGCCGCGCATGGCGGCTTCTGCTCGGTGAACATGGCCGCGGCCGGTCTTTACACCATCGGCGGCAGCTTCTGGGAATTCGGCGAGCCGGACTGGGAGCACACGAAGCTGTTCCTGATGTTCGGCGTCGCCGAGGACCACGATTCGAATCCGATCAAGCTCGGCCTCGCGAAGCTGAAAAGCCGCGGCGCGAAATTTGTTTCAATTAACCCCATCAAGACGGGCTATTCGGCAATCGCCGACGAATGGGTCGGCATCCGGCCGGGCACCGACGGTCTGTTCGTGCTGGCGCTCATCCACGAGCTGCTCCGCGCCGACAGGATCGATCTCGAGTATCTCGCGCGCTACACCAACGCGCCGTGGCTGGTGATCGACGATCCGGGCTCGGCCGAGGACGGGCTGTTCGCGCGCGACCTCACCGGCAATCCGCTGGCCTGGGACGTCGCGGAGGGCGCACCGGTGAACGCGCTGCTCGCCGACATCAAGCCGGCGGTGGTCGGCGAGTACCGGCTGCCCGACGGCCGCAAGGCGCGGCCGTCGTTTCATCTCCTCGCCGAGCGCTATCTCGACCGGCGCTATTCACCCGATGAGGCCGCCAAGCGCTGCGGCGTGCCGGCGGCCACCATCCGCCGGCTCGCCGCCGAGCTGGCACGGGCCGCGTTCGAGCAGCAGATCGTGCTCGATCAGCCGTGGACCGACTGGGCCGGACGCCGCCACGACACGATGATCGGCCGCCCGGTCTCGATGCACGCGATGCGCGGCATCTCGGCGCACTCGAACGGCTTCCACACCTGCCGGGCGATCCACGTCCTCCAGATGCTGCTCGGCGCCATCGACACGCCGGGATCGTTCCGCTACGAGCCGCCCTTCCCGCGCCCCTGCCCGCCGGCGGGCAAGCCGGCCGGCAAGAACGTCGGCCCCGGCCTGCCGCTGGGCGGCATGCCGCTGGGATTTCCGCTGGGGCCGGAGGATCTGCTGGTCGAGAGCGACGGCACGCCGCAGCGCATCGACAAGGCGTTCTCCTGGGAGGCGCCGCTCGCCGCCCACGGGCTCATGCACATGGTGATCGCCAACGCGTGCAAGGGCGATCCCTACCGCATCGACACGCTGTTCCTCTACATGGCCAACATGGCGTGGAACTCGGCGATGAACACCGCCGGCACGATGAAGATGCTGGCCGAGAAGGATCCCGACGGCGGCTACAAGATTCCGCGCATCATCTATTCGGATGCGTATTTCTCCGAGATGGTGGGCTACGCCGACCTGGTCCTGCCGGACACCACCTATCTCGAGCGCTGGGACTGCATCTCGCTGCTCGACCGCCCGATCGGCAACGCCGACGGCCCCGCCGACGCGATCCGCCGCCCGGTGGTCCAGCCCGATCGCGACGTGCGGCCGTTCCAGGACGTGCTGATCGAGCTCGGTGCCAGGCTCGGCCTGCCCACCTTCGTCGAACCGGACGGCCGTCCGCGTCACCCCGGCGGCTATCGCGACTACATCGTCAATCACGAGCGGCGCCCTGGCATCGGCCCGCTGGCGGGATGGCGCGGGATCGACGGCGACAAGACCGGGCGCGGCGAGCCCAATCTCGACCAGCTCGACCGCTACATCGAGAACGGCTGTTTCTGGAAATACGAGCTGCCTCCCGACCAGCGCTATTACAAGCACGCCAACAAGGGCTACCTCGAAACCGCGGTGAAGCTCGGCTTCCTCGACCGGCCGGCGCCGATCATCCTGCATCTCTACAGCGAGCCGCTACAGCGCTTCCGCCTCGCCGCGCGCGGCCAGGGCCCGGTGCAGCCGCCCGAGCAGCACCGCGCGCGCATCGAGACGTATTTCGACCCGCTGCCGATCTGGTACGAGCCGTTCGAGACCGCGGCGATTGCCACCGAGGAGTTTCCGCTGCATGCGATCACCCAGCGGCCGATGGCGATGTACCACTCCTGGGGCTCGCAGAACGCGTGGCTGCGGCAGATCCTCGGCCAGAACCGGCTGTACATCAATCGCGCGACCGCGGCGAAGCTCCGCTTGGTCGACAACGACTGGGTGTGGGTGACCAGCCACCACAGCCGCGTGAAATGCCAGATCCGGCTGATGAGCGGCGTCCAGCCGGACACGGTATGGACGTGGAACGCGATCGGCAAACGCGCGGGCGCCTGGAACCTGGCGCCCGACGCGCCGGAGGCGACGCGGGGCTTCCTCCTCAACCATGTGATCTCGGAGCTGCTGCCCGAGCGCGGCGGCTTCCGCTATTCGAATTCCGACCCGGTCACCGGCCAGGCGGCCTGGTACGACCTCAGGGTGCGCATCGACAAGGCCGACGCCGTCGAGGCGGGCGAGACCGCGCCGAAATTTCCCGCCCTGCGACGCGCCCCCGGCCTCGCCGCACCGCCGCCGATCCTGCGCTACGGCGCGGACCTTAAATGACCACGTACACGACCGGCCCCAAGAAACTCGGCCTGGTAATCGACCTCGACACCTGCGTCGGCTGCCATGCGTGCGCGGTGAACTGCAAGGAATGGAACACCGGCGGCCACTCCGCCCCGCTTCCCGACCACAATCCCTATGGGGCGCACACGAGCGGCGTATGGTTCAACCGCATCCACACCTTCGAAGCGGGCGACGGCGAGGACAGCCGCACGGTGCACTTCCCGAAATCCTGCCTGCATTGCGAGCAGCCGGCCTGCGTCGAGGTCTGTCCCACCGGCGCCTCCTACAAGCGCGAAGAAGACGGCATCGTGCTGGTGAACGCCGACACCTGCATCGGCTGCAAGCTGTGCTCGTGGGCGTGTCCGTACGGGGCGCGCGAGTTCGACGACGATGCCGGCGTCATGAAGAAATGCACCTTGTGCATCGACCGCATCTACAACGAGAACCTCGCCGAAGAGGACCGCGTTCCAGCGTGCGTGGCGACGTGCCCGGCGCAGGCGCGACATTTCGGGGATCTCGGCGACCCGAACTCGGACGTGTCGAGGCTGGTCGCGGAGCGCGGCGGCTACGACCTGATGCCCGAGCTCGGCTATAAGCCGGTCAACAAATACCTGCCGCCACGCCCCGGCCGCGGCGCCGGCTGCGCCACGGCACCGGCGCCGCTGGCCCCCGCCGATGACAGCCTCCACCCGGTCCTGCGTTGGATCGACCGGGTCCTCTCGCGATGAATGAGCCGGTGCGAAATGTCTCCCTCTCCCGCTGGCGGGAGAGGGCGGCGAGCGAAGCGAGCGGGGTGAGGGTGGTTGGATCAACCCGACGCACGGTCGGAGGCCCCCCTCACCCTACCCTCTCCCCCCATCAGAATGGGTGGAGAGGGAAATTTTTTTTTGGAGCGCGGTCGCAGATGTCGTTGCTGCGCTAGCCCATGCATCCCGCGCTGTCCGTCATCTTCTTCACCACCGCGTCGGGGGCCGGCTATGGCCTGCTGGCGTGGCTCGGCATTTTGGCGCCGCTACAGCTGATTCCGGCCGACCGCTGGTTCGGCCTGTCGGGGCTGGTGCTGGCACTCGCGTTGATCACCGCCGGCTTGTTGGCCTCGACCGCGCATCTGGGGCACCCCGAACGGGCGTGGCGGGCGTTCTCGCAGTGGCGCTCGTCCTGGCTGTCGCGCGAAGGCGTGATGTCGGTCCTCACCTACGTCCCCACGCTGGTCTTCGGCGCCCTGTGGATCGGCCTTGAGCAGAACACCGGACTTACAGGCCTGACCGGACTGGCCGCACTGGCCGGGATCGTCGCCGCCATCCTGGCGATCGTCACCGTGTACTGCACGGCCATGATCTACGCGTCGCTGAAGCCGATCCATCAATGGCACAATGCCTGGGTCCCGGCCGGTTACCTGGCGCTGTCGGCAATGAGCGGCGCCTTGTGGCTGAACGCGCTGCTCCACCTCTGGGGCGCCGCGACGCCGGTTGTGGGCGTGCTCGCCGCCGCCACGGTCGTCCTGGCGACCTGGACGAAGCTGCGCTACTGGCGCTTCATCGACACCACTCGAGCCGCGTCGACGCCGGAAAGCGCCACCGGGCTCGGCGCGCTGGGCAAGGTGCGCTTCTTCGAGGCGCCGCACACCGAAGAGAATTATCTGCTCCAGGAGATGGGCTATCGGATCGCGCGCAAGCACCGCCTGAAGCTGCGCCGGCTGGCCCTCGCCCTCGGCTTCATCCTCCCCTTCGTGCTGACCGTCTTGGCCTTGGCCATAGGCGGCGCGGTCGCCATCGCCGCGGCCCTGCTCGCCGCCCTGCTCGCGATGATCGGGCTCCTCGTCGAGCGCTGGCTGTTCTTCGCCGAAGCCCGGCACACCGTGACGCTCTATTACGGGGCGGAGACGGTCTAAGGCGCGCCTGCCAGTACGGCCGGCTCGGCGCGAATTGCGACGCTGGCCAACTCTGAACTACCTTATTCTGCAGACCACTCGATCGGGAGTTTGGTTCGGCGATGACGCTCCTTCAACTGAAGATGCTGCGAGAGATTGCCCGTCAATCGCTCAATATCTCGGCCGCGGCAAAAGCGCTGCACACGTCCCAACCCGGGGTCAGCCGTCAGATCCAGATGCTCGAAAAGGACCTCGGGGTCCAACTCCTGGTGCGGCAACGAAACCGCATCGTGTCGCTCTCGAAAACCGGGCACGCCATACTCGCCGCGGCGCAGGTGCTCCTAAACCAGGCCGACAACATCGAGCTCCTCGCGGAGGACGCTCGCGGCGGCAGCGCGGGAAAGCTTGTCGTCGTCACGACCCATCTTCATGCGCGCTATACGATTCTCCGCCCCTTCAAGACGCTGCAGAAAAAATACCCGGACGTTCAGCTGTTCCTGTTCCAGGCCGATCCGGACGACATCCCCAAGCTGGTCAAAGACGGCGCGGCCGACATCGGCCTGAACACCAGCGACGATAGATCCGAGCAGCACGCCGGCGTCGTTTGTCTCAGCGGAAACATCATTCGCCGCAGCGCCATCATGCGCCGCGGCCATCCCTTGGCACGGAAAAAGCGTCTCACGCTCAACGACTTCACGGCTTACCCGTTCGTTGGATACAACCCGCGCTCGCGCTCCGGCAGCGTCATCGCAAGAGCCTTCGCGGGTAGCTCCGTTGCGCCCAGGTCGATCGTTCAGGCCAACGATTCTGACGTGATCAAAGCCTATGTCGCCGAGGGATTGGGGATCGGCGTCGTGCCGGAAATGATCCTGGGCCGCCGGCTCGATGAAGGTTTACACGCCATCGATGTGACCCACCTGTTCCCGCGATCGCACACCAACATAAACCTCCGGTCGGACATGCACCTGCGCAAATACGTCAGCGACTTTATCCAGATGGTGGCTCCATCCTGGACTCGCGGCGCCATACAGCGGGCTGTCGGGAAGACGTGAGCCGCTGCGCCGCCCTAGCCGGCGTCCCGGACGCTATATTAAAATCGCATAATGCTATGACATTTTATTCTTTTACAGCATCGTGGGGCGGGCCTAGCTTGTCGGGGTCCGATCGGCGGACCCCGCGAGGAAGATATGAGCCAGGCAGTTCAGGACTATGCAATCACTCGCCTCTCGTCGCACACCGGCGCGGAAGTTATCGGCGTCGATCTCCGCCAGCCTGTGGATGAGGGGACCCGCGCGGACCTGAACCGCGCCTTTGTCGATCACTCGGTCCTGGTCATCCGCGACCAGAACCTGCGCGCGCCCGAATTTTTGCAGGCCATGCAGCTGTTCGGAGATGTCTTCCCACAGCACAATCCGCGGTTCCAGGTCCCGGAATGTCCGATGATCCACTACATCTCCAACCAGGACAGGTTCGAGGACGGCAGGGTTTACATTCCGGGCGAGGGCTACCATACCGACCACTCCAACGACGCCGAGCCGCCCAAAGCGACGGCGCTACATGCGGTGAAGCTGCCCAAGAGCGGCGGGGACACGCAATTCATCAACATGCACGAGGCCTACGAGGCGCTGCCGGAAGGCATGAAAAAGCGCGTCGATGGCCTCAAGGCTCGCCACGTCTATCAAAGCAGGCACAGCCAGCGAAAGCTGATGAGCTTGTCGGACGAGAAGCGTAAGGCCATCGCCGAGTTCGCCATTCATCCGCTCGTGCGCACACACCCGGAAAGCGGGCGCAAGGCGCTCTACATAAACCCGATCCGGATCGAGGAAATCGTCGGCATGGAAGACTCGGAGGCATTGCCTCTGCTGGACGAGCTGCTGGCGCATTCCACGCAGCTTAAATTCGAATACCGGCACAAATGGAGACCGGGCGACGTGGTGATCTGGGACAATCGCTGCCTGATGCACAAAGCGAACGGGGACTACCCGGTCGACGAGGTTCGCTATCTCTATCGTCTGATGCTCAAGGGCGACGCGCCGGTGTAGCCGGGCAGCAGCACGGCGCGGACTTCGTTGAATATCGAGACAGACACGAGCGGCACATGACACAGCGGCTGATGACCATGTGGTGGAAGACGTCCGGGCCGGCGGACCAATTGGACCGCTGGCTGGACCGGAACTTGTGGGCGGCCCCCGGCGTCACGATCAGACGCTATCAGGTGGAGGGAACGACCGACGAACATCTCTCCTGGATTGAGCACGCGAGAGGGTTCGAGGCCGGTCTTTCCAAGTTCCAATCCGTTCTGTCGACCGCACCCGCGTCGCACGAGCGCTTTGCCTTCGACCTCGTGCTCGATGTCGGCGTATCGCCGGCGGCGCCGACCCCCTGGCTTTATATCGTGCATACCGACATCCCGGCCGACATCGTCGCGGACTACAACGCCTGGAACGACGGGGAGCACCTGCCCCGCCTCGTGACGGTCCCCGGCGTGGCGCGGGCGCGACGGTACGTCGCCGATGACGGCGTCAGCCCGCGCTACATGACGGCTTATGATCTCTCGATCCGGGATGCGTTCGAAAGTCCCGAGGGATTGAAGGCGCGCAAGACGCCGTGGACCGAGAAGATGCGCGCTTTGTTTCAGAACACTCGCCGCAAAATGTGCGCCCTTGCAACCTGATGCAAGTCACGGACGCTGGATGTCGTCCGGCCGCGCCTTCAGGTCTCGGTGCTGACCAAGACTTCGCCGAGACTCCAAAAACCAAAGACTCCGGGAGGATAAAATGAGGAAGTGGCCACTCGCGCTCGGGTTGGTGCTCGGCCTGACTTTTGGCGCAGCCCACGTCCACGCGGGATATCCGGACAGACTGATCACCTTGGTGGTCCCATTCGCAGCCGGCGGCGCGAACGATTCGGTCGGCCGGTTGCTGGCGAACAAGCTCACCCCGATCCTCGGTCAAACTGTCGTTGTCTCAAATCGACCCGGCGGCGGAACAGTCGTCGGAGCCTCTCTCGTCGCAAGGGCAAAGCCGGACGGGTACACGATCCTGCTCGTGTCCGCGGCGCACACGATCAACCCGTACATCCTCAAGAACCTTCCCTACGACACGCTGCAGGACTTCACGCCGATCAGCCAACTCACCCGAACTGCGTACATCCTGGTCACGGCACGGGCGTCGAAATTTGAGACGGTTCGCGATTTAATGGCGGCCGGCACGGCGCCCAATGGGCAGATCATTTTTGCGTCTTCGGGAACCGGCAGCGCGCCCCATCTCGCGGGGCAACTCTTTGCGACACTGTCCGGGGCGCATGCCACACACGTTCCTTACCAGGGCGGATCTCCGGCCCTCGTCGGCGTGCTCCGCGGCGAGGTCGACATGTATTTTTCGAGCATCGCCGGTGCGCGATCCTTCATCGAATCGGGTGAGATGCGCGCCTTGGGCGTGTCCAGTGACAAGCGGCTCGCGATGTTGCCCGACAT
The DNA here is from genome assembly GCA_036394195.1 of Alphaproteobacteria bacterium. Classification (GTDB taxonomy): domain Bacteria; phylum Pseudomonadota; class Alphaproteobacteria; order CACIAM-22H2; family CACIAM-22H2; genus DATJPD01. The sequence continues at coordinate 42,693 of DASWFO010000158.1, forward strand.
CCCGACGATTTCCGAGCAGGGCGTTCGCGGTTTCGCGATTAACGGTTGGTACGGAATTGCCGGACCCGCGAACCTGCCGCCGGATATCACGGCCACGTTGAATGCCGGCATCGCCAAAGCGCTGGCGGATGCCGATCTCGTCAGCCGGCTGAAGTTGGAGGGGGAAGAAGCCCTCGGCGGCACTCCCCAGGCGTTCGATGCGCTTTTACGCAGAGAACTCGCACAGTATGGATCGATCGTCGCGGCCGCCGGGCTCAAGCCCGAGTGACCACGCCTACGCGCGCGGATGATCCGGCGCCGCAAACCGGCCGAGACGGGACTCACCCCTGTGTGGCGGCAGGCGAGCCGCGAAATTCCCGCAGAGCGGCGGCGGCACGGCGCATAAACGCCTGATCGGTCCCAACCACGAACGCCGCGGCGCCATTGCCATCGCCGCGGCCGTGCTGGCCGCCCTGCTCGCGATGATCGGGGTCCTCGTCGAGCGCTGGCTGTTCTGCGCCGAGGCCCGGCACACCGTGACGCTCTATTACGGCGCCGAGACGGTCGGCGCCGAGACGGTCCTAGGCCGCCGCCGCGCTTGACAGAAGATAAGGGGGCGCGACAGAGTGGCTCTCTGAACGGAACACTGTTCCGGTGAACGGAACACGAGGGAGGATCGCCATTTGCTAGCCGCAGCTCGCGGTCCCGAACCTGGAGCGTCGCCCGCCGGGCCCGAAGAGACGCAGGGTCTCGCCTCGGTCGATCTGGTGCTGCGGTTGGTCGAGTTCCTCGCCGCCTCGCCGCGGCCGTGTCGCGTGTCCGATATCGCCCGCGCACTGGGCATTTCGAAGCCGCGGGCCCACCGGCACCTGCGGGCCCTGGTCGGGCACGGCTATGTCCGCCAGGACGCGGAGACGGAGCGCTACGCGGCCGGCATAAAGCTGCTCAGCCTCGGCGAGACTGTGCGCGACCGCTTCGACATCGTCGGGATTGCCCGGCCGCAAATGATGAAGCTGCGCGAGGAGACAGGACAGGCCGTAACCCTCTCGGCTCTCGTCGAAGGCGCCGCCACCGTTCTCGAGCTGGTGCAGGGCAAGACGCTGATCGAATTCGGGATCAAGCCCGGGTCCAGGTTCGATTTCCACACCTCGGCGCACGGCTTGGTGGCGCTGGCGTTCGGGCCCCCCTCATTGCTGGCGCAAGCCCTGAGCGGCGCGCTCCGGGCGTGGACGTCGTTCACGATCACCGATCCGAAGCGGCTGAAGGCGGAGGTCGAGCGGGTCCGGCGGCAAGGCTGGGCGACGGCCGCCGATCAGGTCCTGGTCGGCGTGAACGCGCTGGCTTGTCCGATTTTCGACCATCGCAACGACTGGCGCGGCACGATCGCCATCGTCGGCTCGTCGCAATTCATTCAAGCCCAGCCGACAGAGCGCCAGATCGCGCAAGTCGTCGAGGCCGCGGCCGCCGCGTCGCGGCAGCTGGGATGGAGGACAGCATAGGCATGACCTATTCGCTTGCAGTCGACATCGGCGGCACGTTCACCGACGTGGTCCTGCGTGGCAGCGATGGCTCGCTGGCCGTCGACAAGACCCTCACCACGCATCACGACTTGCTCGACGGGTTCTTTCGCGGCATCCATCTGGTGCTGAAGAAGGCCGGTGTCGCGGCACGCGACATCGATGGCGTGGTCGTCCACGCGACGACCGTGGTGACGAACGCCCTGATCGAGCGCAAGGGCCCGCGCACGGCCCTCCTGATCACCAAGGGCTTCCGCGACGTGCTCGCGATCCGCAACGAGCATCGCTACGAGATGTTCGACCCGCAGATCGAATTCGCTCCGCCCCTGATCCCCCGCGAGCTCACCTTCGAGATCGACGAACGGACCCTCGCCGACGGCTCGGTCCTGCGTCCGGTCGACGGCGAAGAGATCGCGGCCCTGGCAAACGCGCTCAAGGCCAAGGGCGTGGTCTCGGTAGCGGTCTGCCTGATCAACAGCTTCCGCAACGCCGCGAACGAACAGGCGGTGGCGCGGATGTTGAAAGCCGCGGCCCCCGACCTGTATCTCTCGCTGTCGTCGAGCGTGGCGCCGCAGATCCGCGAATATCCCCGCACCTCGACGACCGCGATCAACGCCTACACGGCGCCGATCACGGAGCCCTATCTCCGCGGGCTCGCCCAGCGGCTGCGCAATGACAACGTGCCCAACCAGCCGCTGATCATGCTGAGCTCCGGCGGCATCATCGGGGCCGAAGTCGCGGGTCGCAATCCGGTGCGCATGATCGAGAGCGGTCCCGCCGCGGGTGCGCTCGCCGCCACTTATTACGCCGAGCGGCTCGGGCTCGACCGGCTCCTGTCCTTCGACATGGGCGGCACCACGGCCAAGGCGTGCCTGATCGAGGAGCGCAAGCCCCTGGTCACCGGCAGCTTCGAGGTCGACCGCAAGTACCGCTTCTGCGAAGGCAGCGGCATGCCGCTCATCATCCCATCGATCGACATGATCGAGATCGGCGCCGGCGGCGGCAGCATCGCGGCTGTGGACTCGCTGGGCCTGCTCAAGGTCGGCCCGCGCAGCGCCGGATCCGAGCCCGGCCCGGCGTGCTATGGCCGCGGCGGTACGGAGCCCACCGTCACCGACGCCGACCTAGTGCTGGGCTTCCTCGACGCCGACAACTTCCTTGGCGGCGACATGAAGCTCGACCGCCGCGCGGCCCAGGCGGCGATCCTGAGACTGGGTGAGGCACTCGGGACCGAGCTCGCGCAGACGGCCGGCGGCATCTATCGGATTGTTGCGGAGACGATGGCGGCGGCCGCGCGCACACACGCCACGGACCGCGGCGTCGACTATCGCGGCCTGCCGCTGCTCGCCTTCGGCGGCGCAGGCCCGGTCCACGCCTGTGCCGTGGGGGCGTTGCTCCAGAGCACGGCCGTGATCTTCCCGCCCCAGGCGAGCGTGCTGTCGGCCTTCGGCACTCTGGTGACGCCGGTGCGCCTCGACCTCGTCCGCAGCGCGGTCGGCAAGCTCGACGCCCTCGACTGGGCCGAGGTCGACCGCGTGCTGAACGACATGATCGACGAGGGCAGTACCGCCCTGATCCAGGCCGGCTGCGCGCGCGAGTCGGTGCGGCTCGTCTTCGGCGCGGACCTGCGCTATTTCGGCCAGCAGAACGAGGTCAGCATCACGTTCGGGCGCGATCCGCGCCGCGGCCGCGACGTCGAGATGGTGCGGCGCAGCTTCGAGGCGGCGTATCACGCGCAATACGGAGTCAACCCGTCGCACGTGCCGGTCGAGATCGTGAGCTGGCGCCTCACCGCCCAGGGTCCCGACATCGCGGTGCAAGCCACCGAGCCGCCCAAGACCGGCGGCGGCAAGCCCAAGGCCAAGCGGCGCATTCTCCTGTGGCCGGAAGCCGGCGACGTGCCGGTCTATGACCGCCATAGCCTGGTGCTGGGCCAGAAGGTCGCAGGGCCCGCCATCATCGAGGAGCGCGAGACGACGATCGTCCTCCTGCCCGAGTGGCATGCGGTCGTCGATAAGATCGGTTGCGTGGTCGCCGAGCGGAAGGCATGAACATGAAGATGGACGGCATCGAGCTCGAGATCCTCTGGTCCAACCTGATCGGCATCGTCAGCGAGCAGGCGAAGGCGCTGCAGCGCATCGCCTTCAGCCCGATCGTGCGCGAGGCCGGCGATCTCGCGAGCGCCTTGTTCGACGCGCGCGGCCGCATGGTGGCGCAGGCCAACACCGGCACGCCCGGCCACATCAACTCGCTGGCGGCCGCGGGCGGCACGCTCGCCCGGATGTTCGAGGGCAAGCTCGTCGCCGGCGACGTGGTGATCACCAACGACCCGTGGCTGTCGGCCGGGCATTTCTTCGACATCACCGTCTTCTCGCCGATCTTCTGGGACGGCCGCCTCATCGGCTATATCGGCTCGACCATCCATCACACGGACATCGGCGGCTATGGCGTGGGTGCGGGTGCTCGCGACATCCACGAGGAAGGCCTGTGGATCCCCCCCTCCAAGCTCTACGAGGCGGGCACGCCGAACGCGCTGTTGCACGACATCATCCGCCACAACGTCCGGACACCCGACCACGTCTTCGGCGACCTCGCGGCGCAAGTGTCGAGCGGGCGCACCGGCGGCGACCGCCTGATCGCGCTGTGCCGGCGCCAGGGCCTGCGCGACATCGAGACGCTGTCCGACGAGATCATTCGCCGGTCCGAGCTTGCCACCCGCCGCGCGATCCAGAAGCTGCCCGCGGGCACGTGGCACGGCGAATGCCGCTTCGATGTGCCCGGCGGCGAGGTGATCACGCTGAAGACCGGGGTCACCATCGACAATGAGGCCGGCGACGTCATAATCGACTTCACCGGCAGCTCAGGTGCCAGCCCCTTCGGCATCAACGTGGTGATGAACTACACCCACGCCTATTCGACCTTCGCAATCCGCAGCTGCCTCAATCCCGAGTTGCCGAACAATCACGGCTCGCTGGCGCCGATCAAGGTCACGGCCCCCAAGGGCTCGATCGTGAACGCTGCCTATCCCGCACCGGTGAACGCCCGGCACGTGGTCGGCATGTTCGTCCCGATGCCGATCATGAAGGCATTGCACCAGGTGATCCCGGACCGCGTGCTGGCCGAGGGCTCGGGCGCCGTCTGGACCATGCAGATCCAGGGTCGGCGCGAGGACGGCGAGCCGTTCACGTCGTCGATGTTCAACTATTCCGGCGGCATGGGCGCGCGCGCGACCAAGCCGGGGCCGAGTGCCACCTGCTATCCGACCGGTGTGGCGGCGGTGCCGATCGAGATCCTCGAAGCGGCGATGCCGATCGTCTTCGATCGCCGCGAGCTGCGGCTGGGCTCGGGCGGCGAAGGCCGCTCGCGCGGCGGCGACGGCCAGATCATCGGGTTCCATATGCGGACGCACTATCCCTGGCTGCTGAACGCAGTCCCGAGCCGCCTCGACCGCGGCCCAGACGGGCTCGGCGGCGGGGCCGCCGGCAAGGCCGGCCGGTTCCTCATCAACGGCAAGCCGGTGTCCGAGGCGCGCAAGATCACCATGCAGGCAGGTGACGTCGTCCTGCTGGAGACGCCCGGCGGGGGCGGTTACGGTTCAACCTAATCAACGCCGGTGGCCGTCACCGCCGGGGCCAAGCTTAAAACAGGGAGGAATGAATGAAGGTTTCGCTCATCAGGACCGCCGCTGCGGCGGTGCTCATGCTCGCAGTCCCGGCGCTGCCCGCGATGGCGCAGGCGCCGTTCAAGGTCGGAATCTCCGCCGGCCTCACCGGCTATGCGGCGACGGTCGACACGGCGTGGCGCGACGGCGTCGAGGTCGCGGTCGCAGCCCTCAATGCCAAGGGCGGGCTGCTCGGCCGCAAAGTCGAGGTGGTGGTCGAAGACAATCACTCCGAGCCGCAGCAGGCGGTGACGGCCTATCGCAAGATGATCTCGTCGGACAAAGTCGACGTGTTCGTCAGCGGCTGCGTGTCCGCCGGCAACTTCGCGGCGGCGCCGATGGTGGTCAAGGCCGAGATCCCGATGGTGCTATGTTCGATTCTGCCCAACCAGCCCGACCAGGTGAAATGGGCCTTCACGACCATCCCACCGCCGCGCTTCGAGGTCGAGAAGCGGCTGGAATATCTGCGCAACAACACGCAGATCAGGAAGTTCGGCGTGCTGCACGATCCGACGCCGTATTCGAATCTGCAGGCCTCGGTGGCCGAGAAGGAGCAAGGCGATTACGGCCTCGCCATGGTCACCTCCGAGCAGTACGAGCAGAACGATTCCGATCTCAGCGTCCAGATCGCCAAGATCAACGCCGCCGGCGGCGGCGCGATCCTCAAGATCGGCCTCGGCGGGTCGACCCTGACGGCGGCGAAGAACATCCAGCAGCTCGGCCTCAATCTTCTCATGCTGACGAGCCTCGAGGACGTGGCGGTATTCCGGCCGGTGGCGCAGGTCATGGGCGACAAGTTCTTCTTCGTCGCCTCGCCCTCGCAGGTCTATGACGCGCTGCCGGAAAGCCCGCTGAAGGCCGCGATCGCGGCGTTCCTCGAGCCGTGGCGCGCCAAATACGGCGACCGCGACCCGAATTGGGCGGCGCGCGGCTGGGACGCGGTGGCGCTGGTGACGGCCGCCGCCAAGGCCGCCAACTCCACCACGGGACCGGCGCTGCGCGACGAGATCGAGAAGCTCAAGGGCTTCCAGGGCACGACGGGCGTCTACAACATGTCGGCGGAGAATCACTACGGGCTGACACAGAACCCATTGTTCTTGGCCCAGATCATCGACGGCAAGACGCGGGTGGCGAAATAGGTCGTCGATGACGGCGCTGCTCGAGATCCGCGGACTGTCGGCGCGGCACGGCCGGGTCGAGGCGCTGAAGCGCGTCGACCTCGCCGTGGCCCGCGCCGAGTTCGTGACCGTGCTCGGGCCGAACGGTGCCGGGAAGTCGAGTCTCCTCGCCGCCATCATGGGCCTCATCCCGGGCGAGGGTACGATCCGCTTCGACGCAACGCCGGTCGAGGGCCTGCCGACGCGGGCGCGCGCCGCGCGCGGCATGATCATGGTTCCGGAATCGCGCGGCATTTTCGGGCCGCTCACGGTATGGGAGAATCTCGAGCTCGGCGCCTATCTCGCCCGCGGCGGCGAGGAGGTCGAGCGGCGCCGTGCCGGCGTCTACGAGCTGTTCCCGCGCCTGAAGGAGCGCGAAACCCAGATGGCGGGCTCGCTCTCCGGCGGCGAGCAGCAGATGCTGGCGATCGGGCGCGGGCTGATGGCCAACCCCACACTCCTGATGCTGGATGAGCCGTCGCTTGGTCTCGCCCCACGCATCGCGGCGGAGATCCTGGAGACGTTGGGCGAGCTCAACCGCCGCGGCCTCACCATTCTCCTCGTCGAGCAGAAGGCGCCGCTCGCCCTCAAGCTCGCGAACCGCGCCTATGTGCTGTCCCTCGGCCGGATCGCCGCCGACACGACTCCCGACCGATTGAGCTCCGCCTGTGACCTCGCCCGTTTCTACCTCACCTGAGCCGGCCGCAACACGGCGCCGGGTGCCGGTGATGTTCCTGCTCGCCTGCGCGGTGATCGCGGTCATTGTGGCGAGTGGCGGCTACTTCGTCACGGTCGTCTGCTTCGCCGCGATCTACGCCCTGTTCGTCTCCGGCCTCAACCTCTTCATGGGCTATACCGGCCAAGTATCCTTCGGACAGAACGCGTTTGCGGCACTGGGCGGTTATTCGACCGCGGTCCTGACCACCCGCCTGAACCTCGATCCGCTGGCAGCACTGCTGCTGGGCGCGCTCCTGTCCGGTGCCATCGCGTTCGTGGTCGGATTTCCCACCTTGCGGCTGCGCGGCCACTACCTCGCCATGGCGACGCTGGCGCTCGGCCTCATCGCCTATGAGGTCGCGGTGCAGTGGACGGGCTTGACCCAGGGTTACATGGGCATCTCCGGCATCCCCGGCCTCGGCTTCGCCGGTGTCGAGATCGACGACGAGCGGCTGCAGGCCGTGGTGTTGCTCGCCATCGCGGGCCTCGGCATGGGGGCCGCCCTCAGGCTGCGCCACTCGCGCTTCGGCCGCGCGCTAGCCGCCGTCGCCGGGGACGAAGAAGCCGCGCGGGCCGTTGGCATCAACATCACGCACTACAAGCTCGCGGCCTTCGTGCTGGCGGCGGTGTATGCGTCCGTCGCCGGATCCTTGATGGCCCAGTACGTGGGGTTCGTGAGCCCGGAGGTGTTCGGCCTCGCGATGGTCGTGCTCGGCTTCACGATGCTCTACATCGGCGGCATCGGCAACGTCGGCGGGCCGCTGGTCGGTGCTCTGATCGTCGAAGCGCTGCCGCAAACCGTGAGCGGGCTGAAGGACTATCAGGACCTCGTGTATGGGGCGGCCTTGATCTTGATCCTGATCTACGCGCCGAAAGGGCTGGCGGCAATCAACCCCGGTCTGCCGCTCGCCGTGCAGAAGAACGCGTCATGAGCCTGCTCGACGTCACCGGCTTGACCAAGGCGTTCGGCGGCCTGATGGCTGTCAATGACGTGTCGTTCGGGGTCGAGGAAGGCGGCATTGATGCGGTCATCGGGCCGAACGGCGCCGGCAAGACGACGCTGTTCAACCTGATCTCGGGTGCCTTGCGGCCAACCTCAGGTGCTGTCCGTTTCGCCGGCCACGACATCACCGGCCTTGCACCGCATGCCGTTGCCGCGCGCGGCGTGATCCGGACGTTCCAGCTTGTCCGGCTCTTCGGCGACATGACCGTTGCGGAGAACGTGCGGGTCGGGTTCCATCTCTCGACCCGCGGCGGCATCTGGTCGGCGCTCGTCCGGCCGCGCTGGGCGCGTGCCGAAGAGGCCGAGGTGGCCGAGAAAGCGCGCGTCCTCCTGACGCTGATCGGCCTCGCCGACCGCGCCGCCGTCCCCGCAGCCCAGCTCACCTATGGCCAGCAGCGCCTCCTCGAGATCGCCCGCGCGGTCGCCGCCGGTCCGCGCCTGTTGCTGCTCGACGAACCGGCGGCCGGGCTCGACATGGCCGAGACCGATGCGTTGGCCGAGATCATCCGCACGATCAACCGGCGCGGCGTCACGATCCTCTTGATCGAGCACGACATGCGCCTCGTCATGGGGATCGCGCGGCGGATCGTTGTGCTCGATTTCGGCCGCAAGATCGCCGAGGGGACGCCCGAGACGGTGTCCCGCGATCCGGCCGTGCTCGAGGCGTATCTCGGCACCGCCGAGTCCTGCGAGGGCGCGGAGGTGCTCCATGCTTAGCTCGGCCCTCCTCCTCCAGTTCCTGATCAGCGGCATCGGCGTCGGCTGCGTGTACGGCCTGATCGGCATCGGCTTCTGCGTCATCTACAACGCAAGCGGCATCGTCAACTTCGCCCAAGGCGGCTTCGTGATGCTGGGCGGAATGATCACCTACGTCCTGCACGCCCGGTCCGGACTGTCGCTCCTGCCGGCCGCTCTGGCCGCCGTTCTCATCGTCGCTGCTCTCGGCTTGGTCGTCGATCGCCTCGTCGTCCGCCCTTTATGGAACCGCGGCGCCACTACGTTCGTGATGATCCTGGCCACCCTCGCGGTGCAGATCGTCATGGAACGCGCAACCTTGATCCTAATGGGCGACTCACCGAAATCGTTGCCGAGCTTCACCGAAGGCGGCCCGTTGCGGCTGGGGGCGGTCGCGGTCAACCTGCAGCTCCTGTGGATCGTCGCCATCTCGCTGCTGCTGATCGCAGCCCTGGCGCTGTTCTTCAACCGCACCAAGACCGGCCGTGCCATGCGCGCCTGCGCGGTCAATCCACAGGCGGCGATGCTGCTGGGCGTGCCGGTGTCGCGCATGTTGGCCTATGCGTTCTCGATCAGCGCCGGGCTCGGCGCGGTGGCCGGTATCCTGATCACGCCGACCCAATTCGTGGCCTATAACCTCGGCGTGCCGTTCGCGATCAGCGGCTTCATCGCCGCGATCGTCGGCGGATTCGGCAATCCCCTCGGCGCGTTCCTGGGCGGCATTCTGCTCGGCGTCGCGCAGTCGCTCGCCATCGTCGTCGTGGGCGCCGGCTATAAGAATGTGGTGGCGCTGTCGATTTTGCTGATTTTCCTGCTCGTGCGCCCCGCGGGCTTGCTCGGCGGCAAGGCTTGACGCTCCGGCGCCGGGTTTTCGATCCAGAGAGACAAAGACGAGGGAGAGAGCGATGAACATCCATCACGTCGACTGGAACAAGCTCCCGTGGGAGAAGGTGCGCGAAGGCGTGGAGCGCAAGGCGTTCTCCGGGGATGGCGCCACGGTGGCTCTCAACCGGCTGATGCCCGGCCATGAGCCCAGGCCGCACGATCATCCGCATGAGCAGATCGTTTACATCCTGAGCGGCCAGATCGATTTCCACATTGGCGATACCGTGACCCGGCTGGGAGCCGGCGGTCTGCTCGTCGTGCCACCGAACGCGCGCCATTGGGGCGTGGTGGTCGGCGACGAGCCGGTGCTGAACCTCGACGTGTTCACGCCGAAACGGGCGGAATACGCGGCCTGATCTCAGGGAACGCCGCCCGCGGAGACGCGCGGATCTAGTTCGGCAGCGCCGTCGCGTTCAGCTCGGCGATGATCCGGTGCAGGAACTCGACCTGGGTCGACAGCGCCATGTTGAGCTCATCGGGCGAGGTTACGGTGATCGCGAAGCCCTGCATCTCGAAGCAGTCGGCGGCGGTCTCGCATTCCGCGTCCGGCAGGGTTTCCGGATCGACCAGCAGCACGAACGGTACCAGCGACCACCACGGCGCATCGCTGGTGCGGGTGAAGATCGTCGCCGACACCTTGTCGCCGAGCGGAAACAGCACCATCACCTCGTCGAGGCGGGCTTCGCCGTGCTCGTATTCGAAATGGACGGTGCATCCGGGCTCGGGCACCCGATATCTTCCGGACGCGACCAACTCCTCGAGGTCGCCGTCCGATACCTGGCCGAGCGCCGTCGGGATCTGGCCAAGGTCGTAAGCCGGAAGTTCCGTGAGACTTTTGATGGCGAGATGAGCGAGTTTTGACACACCACGCTCATCTTCGATCCGACACTGGCCGCCGGGGCACCAGTACCTCACCCGGGCCGAAGATATCGCGGCAGCGAGATCGTCGAACGAATATTCGGCCATGAGTCATAGCTGGTGACTCCGCCGCGGAAAGCAACTCGGCTCCGCGGCGCGAGCCGGGGGCGCCCCTGTATTGTCACAGCCCCCTGGTCTATAAGGGGATCGGGGGTATTGGCATCCATGCCGCTCGTTTTTCCCCATTACACACGGGGCCGGCGCCGCACGACGCGCAATCCGTGGCGCGCCTCGGAGACCGAGCCGGTCGTGGTCTCGGGAATCGCCTCGATTTTCGAGCAGAACCCCTCGCCCAAAATCCGCCAGCTGCTGCATTACTGGGTCAAGATCAAGGCGGCGGGCCGGATGCCGACGCGCGAGATCATCGACGTGTTCCAGGTCTCGGGCCTGCTGCCCTATGTGTGGCTGATTGACGTTGTGCGCACGCCCCATCTGCGCTTCCGCTTCGGCCTGATCAAAACGCACATGCACCGCGTCACGGCGGCGGAGACATCGGCCCGCTATGTCGACGACGTCGAGCCCAAGGCCGACACGCGGATGCTATGCGATTATTTCCGCCGGGTCGCGACCGAGGAGCGGCCCCTGTTCCGCCGCGGCCGCCCGATCCTGCCGTGGCGCAGCCACTTCCCGCTGCAGCAGAGCCTGTACCTGCCGCTGGCCGACAAGGCCTTCCAGGTCGACGCCATCCTCGCGATCTCGCTGTTCCGCGATTCCAAGGGCCAGTGGCACTAGGCTGATTGGCAATTCACCTCTCCCGCCGGGAGAGGTCGCGAGCGCCCCAAATCTTTTTCAGGGGGCGAAGCCCCCTGCACCCCGGGAGCGGGTGAGGGGCACCCGCGGCCAGGTGAGCGCTTTGGCTCGCCACCAGCTACCCCTCACCCGGCGCTTCGCGCCGACCTCTCCCCCCGGGAGAGGTAAGTGGGATTTGACCTCATAAAACGGAACGTCGTTCTAGGGCGACCCGGATTTCACCGCCGCAGCCGGTCGGTGGCGATCCGCGCCCCCTCGGCCAGCGCCTTGAATTTCGCCCAGACGATGCTGGGCACCACGATCGGCGCTCCCGTCCCGACCGTCGCAAAGCCGCAATCGGCCCCGGCGAGGACCCGCTCCCGGCCGACGATCTCGGCATAGCGGCAGATCCGCTGCGCGATCAGCCTGGGATGCTCGACGAAGTTGGTCGTCGAATCGATCACGCCCGGGATCAGGACCTTGTCGTCGGGCACGCGGATCTGCGCCAGGTCCTCCCACTCGTGCTCGTGGCGCGGATTGGCGCCTTCGAAGCTGAGCGCCTGGGGCCGGGCCATGAAGCAGATGTCGACGATCTTCGCCAGCGGGATGTCGTGCGTGTGGGGCCCCTCGTAGTTGCCCCAGCAGACGTGCATCCGCATGCGATCCGGCGGGATCGCCGCGGTCGCCGCGTTCAGCGCCGCGACATTGCGCTCGGCGATGCGGCGGAACTCGTCGTCGGTCTTGTCGCGATACTGGTTGTTCCGCGCCGAGCCGAGGTCCGGGCAGTCGATCTGCAGGACGAAGCCGGCGTGCACGATGGCCTCGTATTCGACCTTCATCACCGCGGCCAGCGCCTCGACATAGGCGTCCTCGGTCGGGTAGTACGCGTTGATCACGAACCGGGTGAGGATGCCGGGCGAGGGTGCGGTCATGAACGCCTCGTGCGGCTTGCGCGCCGCGACCGCCGCCGCGAGGTGTGCGAGGTCGCGGTCGAGGGACGCGCGGTCGCGATAACTGAGCGGCCCGACGCAGCCGGGGAACGGCAGGCTCTTGAACCCGACCATCCGCTCGGCAAAGTCGGGGTGCTCCAGCAAGTCCCGGCCGATCATCACCTGCCGGCCCTTCTCCGCCGCCGCCGCGTTGGGCTCGATCCCATTCACGCGGTGGCGCACATAGGTCGTATAGGACGGCTTGCTCATCTCACCGTCGCTGACGATATCGACCCCGGCGGTGACCTGCGCCGCCACGATCTCGTCGACCGATCCGGCGGCCTGGGCATCGAATGCGGCGGGATCGACCGCCCGCCCCTCCTCCTTCGCCAGGATGAGCTCGAGCATGGGCTTCGGCCGCGGCAGGCTGCCGACATGGGTGGTCAGGATTCGATCTGTACTCAGCTTCACGGCGGTATGCTCCGGGACCTGTGGATCACTGCTCGGCCGACACGTCGGCCTGCCGGATCAAGGCCGTCCACTTGGCCACTTCGGCCTTAACGAAGCTCTCCGTCTCCGCCGGGGTCATGTCGAGCGGCCGGCCGCCGCTCTTGTCGAAAGTGGCGCGCGTGTCGGGCGCCTTGATCGCGCGGCCGAGCTCCGCCCGCAGCCGGTCGACGATCGGTTGCGGCGTCTTCGCCGGCGCGAACAGGCCGAACCAGGTCTCCATCTCGAGATTGGTAACCCCAGTCTCGATGATCGTGGGGATGTCGGGCAGCAGCGGGTTGCGGCTGGCGCTGGAGATCGCCAGCGCCTTCACCTGGTGGCCGTCGATATAGCTGCGCGCCGTGGTCGTGTTGTCATAGAAGAGGTCGACCCGGCCGCTGAGCAGGTCCGTATAGACCGGCTGGGCGCCGCGGTAATTCACCTGCTCCATGGTGACGCCGGTGAGCTTCATCAGGATCGCCGCCCCGACATGCTGGCCGCTGCCGATGCCGCCGATGGCGAGGTTGAGCTTGCCCGGATTGGCGCGCGCGTAGGCGATCACGTCCTTGAGCGTGGATTGCGGCAGGTCGCGACGCGCGATCCAGGTATAGGAATAGCTGACGGCGAGACCCAGCGGCGTGAAATCCTCCGGGCTGTAGCCCGGCTGTTTGTACAGTCCGGCGTTCAGCGCGATGTTGCTGAGGCCACCGACCAGCAAGGTGTAGCCGTTGGCCGGCGACTGCGCCGCCGCCTGGGTGCCGACCAGGGTGCCGGCCCCGGCGCGGTTCTCGACAATGAAAGTCTGCCCCATCTGCGCCGTGAGCTTGTCCGCGAGAACGCGGCCCACCAGGTCGAACCCGCCGCCCGGGGTGGACGGCGCGATGATCTTCACCGGCTTGTCGGGGTAGGTTTGCGCCGCTGCCGGTGCCGTGAGCATCGCCAGCCCAAAAGCAAGCGCATATCCCACTTTCCGCCACAACATCGTTCCTCCCCTGCGCCCGTAAAAAGCATCCACCACAATTCACCTCTCCCGCCGCCGGGAGAGGTCGCGAGCGCCCCGGATCTTTTTCCGGGGGCGAAGCCCCCGGCACCCCAGGAGCGGGTGAGGGGCGCCGCTTCAGCGTCGCGACAGTTTGTCGTCACCGAGTGGCGTCGACGCTTCCCCTCACCCGGCGCTTCGCGCCGACCTCTCCCCCCGGGAGAGGTAAGATCAAGCGTTAGCGCACCGGGAGCGTTATGGGAAGGCGTTACGCTAGGCCGCGATCGAGATGGGCCGCGACCGCCGCGACATCGGGCGGCTGCAGCATCGAGGCATGGTCGCCGGGAACCCGGTGGACCTCCAATCGGTCGCACCACCGGCGCCACGCCGGGACCGGATCGGCCCAGTGCGGGCTGTGCGTCCCGGCCTGCAGGAACAGGACCCGGCCGGGATATTTGCGCGGCTCGTACAGGTGAACCGCCCGCACATTCGCCTCGCAGATCGCGCGGCGGCGCGGCGGCAACGGCGGCAGCGCGCCGCCCATGG
>DASWFO010000159.1:0-11517 GCA_036394195.1 Alphaproteobacteria bacterium
CGCGCGCCGAGATCTTTGACTACATCGAAATCTTCTATAACCGTCAGCGGGCTCACGCGACGTTGCAGTACGTAAGCCCGGTCGAGTATGAGAATGCCGGTGTGGCTTGATTAAGACGTCCGGAGAACCTGGGCCACCTCAGGGTGACCCATTTCATGGCGTGTCCTCGGGTGGCTTGGCGCGGGCTCAGTCTAGCCGGAAAACCCAGCATTGACGCGGGGTTCCGGCACCCCTAGGGTCCGCCCCCATGTCGGAAACTCCGGTTCCAAAAGACGTGCGCGAGCAGGCGCTGCAAGGCCGAGCGTGGCCGTTCGAGGAGACGCGCCGGCTGCTGGCGCGCCTCCAGAACAAGGTGCCGCAGAAGGGCTACGTGCTGTTCGAGACCGGGTACGGCCCGTCCGGCCTGCCGCATATCGGCACCTTCGGTGAGGTGGTGCGCACGACCATGGTCCGCCGCGCGTTCCAGGTTATGTCGGACATTCCGACCCGCCTGTTCGCGTTCTCGGATGACATGGACGGCTTGCGCAAGGTGCCGGACAACGTGCCGAACCAGGAGCAGACGGCGAAGTTCATCGGCGACAAGCAGCGCACGTTCGGCACGCCGCTGACGTCGGTGCCCGATCCGTTCGGCAAATATGAAAGCTTCGGCCATCACAACAATGCCCGGCTGCGCGCCTTCCTGGACGCGTTCGGCTTCGAGTACGAGTTCCAGAGCGCCACTGACTGGTACGCCTCCGGCCGCTTCGATCCGACTCTGCTCAAGGTGCTGCAGAACTACGACGCGATCATGAAGATCGTGCTGAAGGAGCTGCGCGAGCAGCGCCGCGCCACCTATTGCCCCTTCCTGCCGATCCGCGTCCGCGACGGCCGCAAGCAGGTGCTCGAGGTCCCGGCGGTCGAAATCCATCCCGAGCGCGGCACGATCGTGTTCAAGGATGAGGTCGAGGGCCTGTTCGAGGTGCCGGTCACCGGCGGAAACTGCAAGCTGCAGTGGCGCGTCGACTGGGCGATGCGCTGGACGGCGCTCGGCGTCGATTATGAGATGTCGGGCAAGGATCTCATCGATTCGGTGCGGCTTGGCACCCAGATCTGCCGCACCCTAGGGGGCCGGCCGCCCGAGAGCTTCACCTACGAGCTGTTCCTCGACGAGAAGGGCGAGAAGATCTCGAAGTCGAAGGGCAACGGTCTCACGGTCGAGGAATGGCTGCGCTACGGACCGCCCGAAAGCCTGTCGCTGTTCATGTTCAATTCGCCGAAAAGTGCCAAGCGCCTGCATTTCGACGTGATCCCGCGCCAGGTCGACGACTATCTCTCGTTTCTCAAGCGCTACCCGACGCAGGCGCTGAAGGAGAAGCTCGACAATCCGGTATGGCACATCCACGCCGGCCATCCGCCGCGCGAGGACGAAGAGGGCCTGCCGTTCAACATCCTGCTGAACCTCGTCGGTGTCGCGAACACCGAGGACAAGGCGGTGCTGTGGGGCTTCATCTCGCGCTACGCGCCGAAGGCCTCGCCGGCGACCAACCCGTTCCTCGACAAGCTGGTCGGTCACGCCATCAACTACTATCGCGACTTCGTGAAGCCGACGCGGCGCTTCCGGCCCCCGACCGACGAGGAGAGGGGGGCACTCCAGGATCTCGCCGAGATGCTTCAAAAGCTGCCGCCGAACGCCGACGCCGAAGCGATCCAGTTCGAGGTGTACGAAGTCGGCAAGCGCCACGGCTACGCGGCCGACCTGCGCGCCTGGTTCAAGGCGATCTACGAGGTCCTGTTCGGCACCGAGCAAGGCCCGCGCATGGGCTCGTTCATCGCGATCTACGGCGTTGCCGAGACTGTCGCGCTCATCCAGCGCGTGCTCGCGGGTGAGAGGGCCACGTAGCCCCTCGCTGGCGAGTCACGCGCGCCGACGGCCGCACTACCCTTCGTCACCCCCGCGAAAGCGTCGCGAAAGCGGGGGTCCATCGGGCCGACGGAAAGAGGGATGCCCGCGTTCGCGGGCAGGACGAATGAGAAGAAATCCGTCGCCCTCTACCTGACCTTAATCCTATAGGCCGTCAGGTAAATATGGACTCCCGTCAGGTGAAGATTCCGCTGGGGCGCCGTAAAATCGCACCGCGCGCCCGCGGGTGCGGCCTATTGGCTGGCCCAGATGATGCGGTGGATGAACGCGACCTGCTCGGTCGGCAGGGTCCGGTCGGGGTTCGGCGAGTTGAGAGCGAGGAGCTCGATCTTGCGGGCACCACGGCGGGCGAGCTGCTTGATGATCATCTCGCCGTCGACGGTGCGGATGATCACGCGGTCGCCGCGGCGGAGGCTGGCGGCGGGCGAGACGATGATGGTGTCGCCATCCCGGTAGACCGGCTCGACGGCGTCGCCACTGATCTCCAGCGCATAGGCATGGGTGTCGTTGATCTCCGGAAACAGCAGTTCATCCCAGCCATTTCCAGTGGGATAGCCGCTCTCGTCGAAATACCCTTTGGCCCCCGCCTGGGCGTAGGAGATGACCGGAATGCGCCGCATGGCGCCACCGGCGCTCGGCACCGTCCCGACATAGGACACGAACTCGCCGATGGTGGCGCCGGTCGCTTCCAGGATCTTGGCGATGCTCTCGGTCGACGGCCAGCGCGGCCGCCCGTCGCGGGCGATGCGCTTGCTCTTGTTGAACGTCGTCGGGTCGAGGCCGGCCCGCCGGGCGAGGCCCGAGGGCGAATATCCATGTTCGGCGGCGAGTTGATCGATCGCCTGCCAGATGTCGGCGTGACGCAGGATCATGTAAGAATTTTCTCACAATCATTCCGGGCGCGCTATAGGAAATTTTTAACAGGGTCGCGCGAAATAGAATCAAATGCTTAGGAGTGGCGATCTGCCCGGGCGGCTTGTATGAGAGAGACCATGACGCGCATCTATCACGTGTGCCGGCGGGACGAGTGGCAGACGGCCCAGGCGAAGCGGCATTACGAGGGCTCAAGCCAGGACCAAGCCGACGGCTTCATCCACTTCTCGGCTGCCGACCAGGTCGTCGCCAGTGCCGCCAAGCATCGGGCCGGCCAGAGCGGCCTTTTGATCCTCGAGGTCGACGCCGAGAAGCTCGGCCCCGAGCTGCGCTGGGAGGCGTCGCGCGGCGGCGCCATTTTCCCGCATCTCTACAAGCCGCTGCCGGTCGCGGCGGTGGTCCGGGTGGCCGATCTGCCGCTGGGGGCCGACGGCCGCCACGTCTTCCCGTGGGGCCTCGTGTGATCGACCTTTATTCGGTCGCAGGTCCGATCCTGCGCAGCCTGGAGCCGGAGCAGGCCCACGGGCTGACCATCGCCGCCCTCAAGACCGGGCTGGTGCCGCGGGCGCGGCTGCCGGAAGACCCGATCCTGCGCCAGCGCCTGTGGGGCCTCGATTTCCCGAATCCGGTTGGCCTCGCCGCCGGCTTCGACAAGGACGCCGAGGTGCCCGATGCGATGCTCGGGCTGGGCTTCGGTTTCGTCGAGATCGGCAGCGTCACGCCGCGGCCGCAGCCCGGCAATCCGAAGCCGCGGCTGTTCCGCTTGTCTGAAGACGGCGCCATCATCAACCGCCTCGGCTTCAACTGCCGCGGCGTCGAGGCGGCGCGCGCCCGGCTCGCGGCGCGCGCGCGCCGCGGCATCGTCGGCATCAATCTCGGCAAGAACAAGGACACCGAGGACGCGGCCGCCGATTACGTGCGCGGCGCTGAGGCGCTGGCGCCGCACGCCGACTATCTCGTCTGCAACGTCTCCTCGCCGAATACGCCGGGCCTGCGGGCGCTGCAGGGCAAGGCGCCGCTGGCCGAGCTGGTGAGCCGCGTACAGGTGGCGCTGGCGCGGCTGCCGTCGCCGCCACCGCTCCTGCTCAAGATCGCGCCCGACATCACGGAGGACGACAAGCGCGACATCGCCGAGGTGGCGCTCGCGTCGCGGGTCGCAGGCCTCATCGTCGGCAACACCACGATCGGCCGGCCCGAGACGCTGAAAAGCCGCCATCGCGGCGAGGCCGGCGGACTCTCCGGCCGCCCGTTATTCGAGCTGGCGACCGCGGTACTGGGAGATATGTACCTGTTAACCGAACGCCGGCTGCCGCTGATCGGCACCGGCGGCATCGGCTCGGGGCGCGAGGCCTACGCCAAGATCCGCGCCGGCGCCTCGCTGGTGCAGCTCTACTCGATGCTGATCTATCGCGGGCCCGGGCTGGTGGCCGAAATTTTGCGCGATCTCGGTATCCTGCTGCGCCGCGACGGCTTCAAATCAGTTGCCGACGCGGTCGGTGTTGACCGAAAATAGGGTTCACACGCAGTCCTTTTGGTTTGGGGGGAAGGATGAAGTGGATCGCCGAGCCGGCGGCGCTGAAGCCGCGACGCTTCGTGATTGAGCGCGACCCGCTCGCAGGCTTCTTTCTGTCCGTGTTCGAGGGCGCCCGGTGCACGCACGACTACCGGGAGTCCACACTCGACATCGCCATGTGTCAGGCCGAAGAGGATTTCGGCGTGCCGCGCAATGCATGGCAGCATCTGGTGAACTGAGCGGCGAGATCCTCTCGGTTAATCTCGCGACCGCGTTTTGCCGTCCTGGGAGAGGTCTTTTTCTTTCGTCCTGCCCCGGCCCGTCCGGCATCAAGCGGGGCATGACGGAATGGAGATCGTCCATCCCGGGGATGACGGAGTGTTGACCGCTCCTCCGGCGGTAAGCCAATCTGGCGCGCAGCCTTGTTCACGCTGCCCCGAGTCGCTGAAATCCCGCCGCAATCAGACCCGTAGATGCCGGTCGTCAGCCACGTCCTGATCGCTCTCGGATACGCCGTCATCGCCGGCGTGATCGCGGTCGCGCTCCCGCAGGTGGCCCCGGTCGATGGCCGCGTCGCGGTCGAGCTCGCCGGCGTCGTCATCTTCGTCGCAGCCCTGGTCCATCTCGCCAGCGCCCGGCTGCGGCTCGACCAGGCCGAGGCGGCGGAGATCGACGCGCTGAAGATCGGCTATGCCGAGCTGCGCTCGGAGCTGGCGCGGGCCCGCGACGAGGCGCGGCGGATCTTCGATGCCATCCGCGCCGCGAGCGACGTCCGCCAGGGCCAGGCGCAGAACATCGACACCGTGATGGCCGAGGTGCGGGTGCTCCAGGACCTGGTCGAGCAGCTGTCCGCGGGGAAGAAGCCGAAGGGCAAGCCGTCCTACATCGTCGACGACAAGAAGGCGCCGGTACCCGCCGAGGCGGCGACGTCCAGGGTGATAATGGGCCTGAAAGAGGAGGAGATCCTCGACATGGTCCGCGAGGCGCTGCGCGACAACAAGGTGGAGCTGTTCGTCCAGCCCATCGTCAGCCTGCCGCAGCGCAAGCGTCGCCACTACGAATGCTTCTCGCGCATCCGCGGCGAGCACGACGCCATCCTGATGCCCGACCAGTACCTCGCCATCGCCGAGCGCGAAGGCCTGATCGGCGCCATCGACAACATGCTGCTGTTCCGCAGCATCCAGGTCGTCCGCCGGCTGCAGAAGGCGAACTCGGACGCGAACATCTTCATCAACATCTCCGAGCACACGGTGGCGGACACGCGGTTCCTGCGCGAGTTCGTCGCCTTCATGGCGTCCAACCGCGACCTGGCGCCGCACCTCGTGTTCGAGTTCAGCCAAGCCAGCGTGCAGCGGCGCAGCGAAGAGGCGATGGCCGAGCTCGACCGGCTCGGCAAACAGGGCTTCCGGCTGTCCATGGACCAGGTGACTGCGCTGGACTTCGACGTCGCCGACCTGCGCCGGCTGCACATCCGCTTCATCAAGATCGAGGCCGGCCGGCTGCTCGACCAGACCCGCGCGTCGACCCAGCGCCTCGACATCCGCGCCTTCAAGCGGGCGCTCGATGAGCAGGCGATCGATCTCATCGTCGAGAAGATCGAAAGCGAGCAGACCCTGCTCGAGATCCTCGACATGCCGGTCGATTTCGGACAGGGCTACCTGTTCGGCGAGCCGCGCCTGGCCAAGGAAGCCCCGAAAGACGCCGCGTAGATTTGCCTTTCCCGAAACGGTCGTGAGATAACCCCTCACCCCGCCCGGGATGAGGTCGCGAGCGCCCCGAATCTTTTTCGGGGGCGAAGCCCCGGCGCCCCGGGAGCAGGTGAGGGGGATATTCCCCTCTGTCCTCCATCGTCCTCGAGTTCACGCCGTGTCCTCTTCCCCGCCCCTCCTCTCCGGCCTCGCCGAGATCGCCGACCGCTACGACGGCTTCCTGCTCGATCTGTGGGGCTGCATCCACGACGGGGTGGCGCCGTTTCCGCATGTGGCCGACGCGCTGCGCCGCGTTGGGGCCGCCGGCAAGCGCCGGCTGGTGCTGTCCAATGCGCCGCGCCGCGCCGACGCCGTTATCGCCAGCATGACCCGGCTCGGCGTGCCGGCAGACGTCTACGACGCCGTGCTGTCGTCGGGCGAAGCGACGTGGCAGGCGATCGCGCGGCGCGACGACGACTGGCATGCGAAGCTCGGCACGCGCTCTCTGCATATCGGGCCCGACCGCGACACCGGCATGCTCGACGGCAACGGCGTCGTGGCCGCCGCAGGCGTTGACGATGCGACCTTCATCCTGTGCACCGGCCCGCGGCAGGATCACCTCTCCGTCGAGGCACACGAGCCGGAGCTTGTCGCTTGCCGGCGGCGCGGCCTGCCGATGCTGTGCGCCAACCCCGACCTGGTGGTGATGCGCGGGCCGCAGCTCCTGGTCTGCGCCGGCGCGATCGCGGCGCGCTACGCCGAGCTCGGCGGCGACGTGCGCAACCATGGCAAGCCGTACCCGGAGATCTATGAGCGCGCGCTGCGCCTGCTGGGCGTGGCCGATAAGCGGCGTGTCCTGGCCGTCGGCGATTCGCTGCGCACCGACGTCGCCGGTGCGCGCGCCGCCGGGATCGACGTCGCGTTCATCCCCGGCGGCATCCATGCCGAGGTGCTTGGGATCAAGCAGATGGGCGGTGCGCCCGATCCCGCAGCCCTGGCGCATCTCATGAAAGATTACGGCGTCCGCCCGACATACGTCCTCCCGGAGCTGCAGTGGTGAGGGACGGTTCGTGACATCCGGTGCCGGATCCGCCCGTCCGGCGGCGGTGGTGTTCATCTTCATCACCATCCTGCTCGACATGCTGTCGATCGGCATGATCGTCCCGGTGCTGCCGCGTCTGGTCGTCGAGTTCAAGGGCGGCGATACCGCCGCTGCGGCCGCAATCTACGGCGTGTTCGGCACCGCCTGGGCGCTGATGCAGTTCCTGTTCTCGCCGATTCAGGGCGCCTTGTCCGACCGCTTCGGCCGGCGGCCGGTGATCCTCGCCTCCAATCTCGGGCTGGGCCTCGACTATGTGCTGATGGCGCTGGCGCCGAACCTGGTGTGGCTGTTCATCGGTCGAGTGATCTCCGGCATCACCGCGGCTAGCGTCAGCACCGGCTTTGCCTATATCGCCGATATCACTCCGCCCGAGCGGCGCGCCGCCAGCTTCGGCCGAATCGGCATCGCGTTCGGCGTCGGATTCATCGTCGGGCCGGCGCTCGGCGGCGTTCTCGGCGGCATCAGCCCGCGTCTGCCGTTCTGGGTCGCGGCGGCGTTCAGCCTCGCCAACGCGTGTTACGGATTCTTCATTCTGCCAGAATCCCTGCCGGCGGACCGCCGCGCGCCGTTTTCGTGGCGGCGCGCCAACCCGATCGGCTCGCTGGTTCTATTGCGCTCGCATGCCGAACTGCTGTCGCTCGCCGCCGTCCATGTCCTGTCGCAGCTGGCGCACGCGGCCCTCCCGGCGGTGATCGTGCTCTACGTCAGTTACCGCTACGGCTGGAACGAGACGCAGACCGGGTTGATGCTGGCCGGCGTCGGCCTGTGCACGGCGGCGGTGCAGGGCGGTCTGATCGGGAGGGTCGTGCGGCGCTTCGGCGAGCGGGCGACCTTACTTGCGGGCCTGCTCTGCGGGGCCGTGGCCTTCGTGGTCATGGGCCTCGCCGAGACCGGCCTATGGTACTGGGTGAGCGTGCCGGTGATGGCGCTGTGGGGACTGGCCAACCCGGCGCTGCAGGGGCTCGCGAGCAAGCGCGTGACGCCGAACGAGCAGGGCCAGCTTCAGGGTGCGCTGGGCAGCCTGCAGGGGATCGCGAACCTCATCGGGCCGACCCTGTTCACCGGGCTGTTCGCGACCTTCATCGCGGGGTATCGCGACTGGCAGCTGCCCGGGGCGCCGTTTCTGATGGCGGCCCTGCTGCTGCTGCTTGCTGCCGCCGTCGGCTGGCGAACCGCGCGCGGCTGATCGATCACTTAGGGGCCCGGGCTAGAAGCGCGCCGGCATTTGATGCAGATTATCCGCCAGGCCGCCCATCGAATGTCGGCGGGGAGGAAACGATGTCGCCTCGGGTGCTGACCGAGAGGATCACGGGGCCGCGCGCCTGGACGCGAGATACGATCGCGCCGGCGGACTGGACCGTGACCTTGACGCCAGCCGCCATGGACGAGCTGCGCGCCGTCCTGCGGGAGTTGCGCCGCTCGCCCGTCCCGGTGTTTGTCCTCGATCCTCGCGACTACGCCCTGGATGCCTGCCGCGCAACGATGACTCGGGTCCGCGAGCTCGCGTGGAACGGACCGATGTTCGCGGTCATCGACCGCCTGCCGATGGACGAGATGACGCGCGACGAAGCGGTCAGTCTATATTGGCTGCTCGCCAGCCTGCTCGCCCGGCCGGTGGCGCAGAAGCTGAACGGCCAGATGTTCTTCGAGGTCCGCGACACCGGCGCCAAGCTGAAGCCGGGCTCGGGGATCCGGCCGACCGTCACAAATGTCGACCTGCGCTTCCACAACGACAATTCGTACAACGAGACGCCGCCCGAATATGTCGGGCTCCTCTGTCAGCAGACCGCCAAGACCGGCGGCGTCAGCCAGGTGGTGAGCGTCCACACGGTGCACAACGCGCTGCTGGAGCGCCATGCCGACGTCCTGGGCCGGCTCTATCGTCCGTTCTGGTACGACCGCCACGCCGAGCATGAGCCCGGCGAGCCGACCACGTTCCCGGCCCCTGTCTTCGACTACGGCGAGACCCTGCAGGCGCGGCTGGCGCTCAGCGAGATCTACGCGGGCTATGAGCTGCGCGGCGAGCGGGTGGACAACGAGACGGGGGCGGCGCTGGCGGCCATCCAGTCGGTCTTCGACCGGCCGGAGCTGCGGGTCGATCTCGAGTTGCAGCCCGGTCAGATCCAGTTCGTCAACAACCGCGCCACGGCGCACGCGCGCACCGAATTCATCGATCACCCCGAGCCGGACCGCAAGCGCCACCTCGTGCGCCTGTGGCTCCGCGATGCCGGCCGGCGCGGCTATCGGGGATAGGAGTGGCGGTAGGAACGATAACGAATTCAATCCAGGGAGGATTTCAAATGAGGGCGATTGCGACGGGACTTGCGGTGATCATGGCGCTCGTCGGCTCGGCGGCCGGTGCCGCCGCGCAGGGGGTCAAGCACTATCGCTTCGCGTATGACCAGCCGAAGCCAACCGGCTACGGGATCGTTGGCGACACCTTCGCCGGCAAGCTGGCGGAGCTCAGCAAAAACACCATGCTGATCGACCAATATCCGGGCGCGCAGCTCGGGCAGGAGCCGCAGGTGCTCCAGCTCATCAAAGCGGGCGACATCGATTTCTGCATCTCGTCATCGGCGAACGCGGCGACGCTGTCGCCGGAGGCCGGCGTGATGTCGCTTCATTTCCTGTTCAAGTCCGAGTCTCATCTGACCAAGGCGCTCGGCGATCCGCGGCTCAGCGACGCGGTGAAACAGCTGATCGACCAGACCGTGCAGGGGGCGCACGTGATCGGGCTCGCCACGCTCGGTCTGCGCAGCATGTACAGCAAGCGCGAGATCAAGAAGATCGACGACATCAAAGGGCTGAAGGTCCGGGTGCAGGCCACGCCGACCGAAGACACGATGTTCCCCGCCTATGGGGCGCAAACCGTGCACATGCCGTTCGGCAACGTGTACACCTCGCTGCAGACCGGCGTGGTCGACGTCGCCGAGAACGGTGTCAACGTCTACCTCGTCAACAAGCACTACGAGGTGGCCCCCGTCCTGTCGATGACCGAACATGAGGCCAACAACAGCCTGATCTGGATCAGCGACAAGCTGTGGTCCAGCCTGTCGGCCGACCAGAAGCAGTGGGTGACGGCGTCTGCCGCCGAGGTCAACAAGACCCAGCCGGCCAAAGCGCTCGACCTCGAGCACGAGTCCCAGACCAAGCTGAAATCGATCGGCGTCAAGGTCGTGACCGACGTCGACAAGTCCGGGTTTGTCAAAGTCGCCGATCCTTACCTCGACAAAATGGCCAAGGAACTGGGTCCGCACGCGGCCAAGATCCAGCAGTTGATCGGGTCCCTCAACTAGTGACGCCGGGAGCGCGGGCGCTCGGCTGAGCGTCCGCGCCTCCGGACAGTTTGGGCCCATGTCTCTCGCCGAAAAGCTGGTGCTTCGACGGCAACGTCACTTGAAGTGGCGCGCCTTCGACCGCCTCGAGACCATTCTGATGGTCATGTGCGGGATCGCCCTGCTCGGGTTCTCGACCTCGGTGGCCTTCGACATCGTCACCCGCACGATCGGTCATCCCTGGCTGTGGCTGCAGGAGGTCACGTCGGCCTTCTTCATCTATGGGATTTTCACCGGCACGGCGGTCGCGACGCGGCGCAATGACCATCTCTATCTCACGGCGCTTGCCGAGGCGTTGCATGGCCGCTCCCGGCTCGTCGTCGAGGCCCTGGTCCGCTTGGTGACGCTCGCGGTGGCGCTCTGCCTCGTCTATTTCGGCTACGTCAATTTTCTTCGCGGCTTTACCAGCTATCGCATGCCGTCGATGACGCCCATCGCCTCGCTCTACGTGGCCATTCCCATCTCCGGCGCGCTGATCGCGCTCTTCACGCTCGAGCAGCTCATCAATGGCTGGCGCCACGGCTTTGAGCATCCGGAGGAGGCGGAGCCGGGCGCGGAAGCCGAAGCCTTGCCGCGGCCGGGGGACCTGCTGTGAGCCCGCCGCTGATCCTGCTGCTGATGACGTTTCTGTTCCTATTCTTCGGGTACCTGGGCGTGCCGGTCGCGTTTTCGCTCATGGCCGGCGTGCTGATCGGCGCCACGTTCACCGACGTGTCGCTGGCCGCCATCGTGCAGAAGATGTTCGACGGCATGGACAGCGAGGCGCTGCTCGCAATCCCGTTCTTTCTTCTGGTCGGCGAGTTGATGAGCTCCGCCAACGTCGTCGTCCGCGTCGCCAATCTGTCGATGGCCCTGGTCGGCCATATGCGCGGCGGACTCTCGCAGGTTGTCACGGTTTTCAGCATGTTCTTCTCCGAAATGTCCGGCTCGACGACCGCGGACGTCGCGGTCATCAGCCGCGCGCTCAGCGGCCCGATGAAGCGGGAAGGCTACAATCCGCCGTTCATCGCGGCCATCATCGCATCGGCATCGACCATCGCTGCGCTCGTGCCGCCCAGCATCACCGCCGTCGTCTACGGCGCCGTGGGTAATGTATCGATCGCCGG
>DASWFO010000160.1:0-46245 GCA_036394195.1 Alphaproteobacteria bacterium
GATCTCGGCCGCCGGATCGGCGCCGCCGATGCGGCGCAAGGCGCCCAGCTCATCGACCCGGTCGATGAAGTCACGCAGGTCTTCGTAATCGGTCCGGCCCATCGATCCCCTCGCGTCCGCGGTTGTCCCGCATTGTGCCCCAACTCGGTGAGAAAAGACGATGGCGAGTCCAGCGCACCCTCGCGTAAGCTGGCCCGGGGGAGAACCTTGGACGTCATCGTCGATAACCTGTCGCAGATCTGGGGCGACGCGAACGGGCGCGGTGTCACCGCTCTCGACCGCTTCTCGCACGTGTTCCGGTCGCGCAAGTTCTCCTGCATCCTGGGCCCCAGCGGCTGCGGCAAAAGCACCCTCGTCCAGATCGTCGGCGGGCTCGAGACCGCGACGTCCGGCACGGTGCGGATCGAAGACCCGGTGCCGCGCGGCACCCCACATGCGCTGGGCGCCGATTCGGTCATGGTGTGGCAGAACCTCAACCTGTTTCCCTGGCGCAGCGTGCTCGACAACGTGGCCTTCGGGCTCGAGATGCGCGGCGCGCGGCGCGCCCTGCGCCACGAACGGGCTCGGGCGATGATCGCCTCGGTCGGCCTGCGGGGCTTCGAGACGCATCTTCCGGGGCAGCTGTCGGGCGGCATGCGCCAGCGCGTGGCGCTGGGGCGGGCGCTGATCATGGAGCGGCCGATCCTGCTGATGGACGAGCCGTTCGCGGCCCTCGACGCGCAGACCAAGATCGTGATGCAGGAGGAATTGCTGCGCATCTTCGACCAGACCCACAAGACGGTCCTCTTCGTCACCCACGCGATCGACGAGGCGATCCTACTCGGCGACGAGGTGGTGGTGATGACCGCCCGCCCCGGCCGCATCAAGGAGGTCATCCCGGTCGACCTGCCGCGGCCGCGCTCTCTCGAGATGGTCAGCACGCCGCGCTTCGGAGCGCTCTTCGACCGCGCCTTCCACCTGATCCGCGAAGAAGTGACCAAAGCCATGGCTGAGCAGACCGCCCAGGCGGGCGCCTGAGATGCGGCGGCCGCGCGCCACCCGGATCGCCGAGGCCGTGCTGCCGGCGGCGAGCGTCGTCGCCTTCATCGTGGGCTGGCAGCTCTTCGTCGACCTGCGCGGCATCGCGCCGATCTACCTGCCCGCGCCGACCGCGATCGCCACGACGCTTGTCCAGATGACGCTCGACGGGTCGCTCGCCTATCACCTGGGCGTCACCTTGCTGCGCATCTTCGCCGGCTTCTTGCTCGCCGCGGTGACCGGCGTGTTCCTTGGCGTGCTCATGGGCATGTCGCGGCTGGTGGCGCGGATCGCCGACCCATGGATCGCGGCGCTCTATCCGCTGCCGAAAATCTCGCTGATCCCGCTCCTGATCATCTGGCTCGGCACCGGCGAGACCTACAAGATCGTGATCAGCGCGGTGACGGCGTTCTTTCCGATCGTGATGAGCACCTATGCCGGCGTGCGGCAGGTCGATCGTGGCCTGATCAAGGCGGCGCGCGACCTCGGCGCCAACTCGCGCCAGATCCAGCTCAAGGTCGTGATCCCGGCTGCGATCCCGACCATCTTCGCCGGACTCCATCTCGGGATGGGCGTCACCATCATCCTGGTCGTCGCCGCCGAAATGATCGGCGGCTCCAGCCGCAGCGGCATGGGCTATCTGCTGATCAACGCCGGACAGATCATGCAGACCGAGCAGGTGTTCGCGAGTCTGGTGGTGCTTGCCGTCATGGGGGCGCTCGTGATCAAGTTCCAGCAGTGGATCGACACCAAGGTGGCGCCATGGGCGGCGGGCCCCGGCGCACATTGACGGTGCCCAGAAAATAATCACGACTGACTAAATAGTCACAACGGACGACAGGAGAGGGCCATGAAGCTGTATCGGGCGTTCGGCGCGGCCTTGGGTCTGGGACTGGCGCTGGCCGCTGGTCCGCCGGAAGCCGCCGCCAAGGACCTCATCCGCATCGCCGAGGGGCCGTTCATGTCGGGCGGTGGGTTCTTCATCGCCCGCGCCAAAGGCTATTTCGACAAGCTCGACCTGGCGATCGACACCAAGACCTTCGGCGACGGCTCGCTGGCGGTGCCGTCGATCATCGCCGGCGAGCTCGACATCACCTTCCTGCCCGCCGCGGCGAACCTGTTCAACAGCGTCGCCAAGGGCGCCCCGCTCGTGGTCATCCTGGACCGCGCGCTGAACCGGCCGGGCCGCGGCTACACCGTCGTCAATGTGAGCCAGGCGATGTACGACCAGGGTGTGCACACGATGGCCGACTTCGCGAAGCTCAAAGGCAAGCGGATCGGCGTCGGCGCGGTCGGCAGCATCAACCAGTTCAACGCGGCAAAGGTGCTGCTGAAGGCCGGGCTCGACCCCGCGAACGACGTGCAGTGGATCGTCAATGTCCCGCAGCCGGACCTGATGAAGATGCTGGGCCAGAACCAGGTCGAGGCGACAGACCTTGCCTATCAGTTCGGCTTCTTCGCCCAGAACAACAAATGGGGGCCGATGATCGCCAATGGCGACGAGATCGCGCCGAACGCGCAGATCTCGACCTACGCGGCGCGCAAGGATTTCCTGGCCAAGAACCACGACGCCGCGGTCCGCTTCACGGTCGCCTACCTGCAGGGGATCAAGGAGTTCAACGCCGCCGCCGGCGATCCCGACAAGCATCCCGACATCGTCGAGATCCTGGCCAAGAACACCGCCCTCGATAAGCCGGAGCTGGTGAAGGCCATCGCCCCGCACTGGTCCTATATCGCGGAAGACGCCATGCCGAACGTCGCCTCGATCATGGAGATGCAGGAGTTCTGGAGCAGCAAGTACTTCCCGTATGTCGACAAGAAGGTATCGGAGGCGCAGCTCTTCGACCTGTCGATCGCGAAGGAAGCCAAGGAGCGCTGGGAGCGCGACAAGCCGTTCGGCCCCTGAGCAATAGCCGAGTGAGCCGGAGGACCGCATGAGCAGACCCCCCAAGACGCACAAGCGACGCTACATCAAGCACGACGCCGCCCAGGCACGCGCCTATTCGCGCGCCGTGATCACCGAAGGCGGCACAGTGGTTTGGCTGGCCGGCCAGACCGCGGTCGAGGATTCGGCCGGCGAATCGCTGGCCGGGAACTTCGACGGCCAGGTGCGCGAGATTTTCGCCCGCCTCGGCAAGACCCTGGCGAAGGCCGGCGGCGAGCTGGGCGACATGGTGACGATGACGGTATTCATCACCGACCCGCGCCATGGCGACCGGTTCACGCAGATCCGCCGCGAGATCTTCGGCGATGATTTCCCGGCCAGCGCCTTGATCACCGTCGCCGGGCTGGCGCGGCCGGAAATGCTGGTCGAGGTCCAGGGGATCGCCGTCATCTGAGGGGGAACGACATGACCCGGGTCTTACGCTGCACGGCCACCGCCGCACTGCTGCTCGCGGGTGCGGTCACCGCGCCGGCGCCAGTCCGCGCGGCCGACAAACCGTCGGTGACGATCGGCTTTGTCGCCATGCTGTCGGAGTTCTGGCCGGCGATGGTCGCCGACCGCAAGGGCTTCTTCGACGAGGCCGGCATCAAGGCCGACATCGTGACCACCAGTGCCAGCGCCAAGTCGGTCCAGATGGCCGCGATCGGGGCGATCAACGTCGGCACCGGCTCGCTCCTCGATGCGACCCGCGGGATCGACGCCGGCGCCGACATCAAGGTCGTCGCCAGCGGCGTCGTGATCTCGACCACCATGCTGTACGCCCGTCCGGAGATTCGCAGCGTCGCCGAGCTCAAGGGCAAGCGCGTCATGGTCGGCGGCCCCAAGGACATCACCAATGTCTGGTGGGCCGCGATGGCGAAGGCCTCCGGCCTCGACGGCGCCACGGATGTCGACCTGCTGTTCGCCGGCGCCACTCCCGACCGCTACGCGGCCCTGGTCGGCGGCGTCGACGCGGTCGCCGTCTCGACGCCGATGGCATTTTCAGCCGAGCAAAAGGGCTACGCCAATCTTGGCCTGATGGGGCCGTTCATTCCCGACCTGCCCTATATCGCCTGGTACGCGAACGGCCCGTGGGCGAAGGCCAACCGCGGCGCGGTGACAGCCTTCGTCAAAGGGCTGAGCCGCGGCGTCGACTTCATCTACGAGACGAAGAATCGGGCGGAGGCGGCCGCCATCCTGGCCGACTTCACCAAGGTGAGCGCGGACGACGCGCTGAAGACCTACGACCTGATCGTCCGGATCAAGGCCTTTGCACCCGGCGTCGGCTTCACCGATGCCAGCGTCAACGAAACGCAGAAGGTGCTGATCGAGATGGGCGACATGAAGCCGCCCGCGAAGCCAGTGGCGGCGATCTACGACGACAGCTTCGTGAAAGCGGTCGCCGGCAAGTAGCCACACCTACATAAACGACACATGCGCGCAGGCGATCCGCCAGCCCTCCGGCGTCCGGATCCACGTCTGGCTCTGCCGGCCGATGCGGTCGCTGCCCGGCTTGGTCGATTCCGTGTTCGCGACGCCGAAGTCGCGGCCGAAGGTGGTGATCCGCGTGTTGCGCAAGGTTCGGCGCGGATCGAGGACGACCCGGTTCTTGCGGAATTCCGCGATCTCATCGTAGCTGTACAGCAGCTCGGCGGCGCCGTAGCGCAAGGTCAAAGGGCTGTTCCAGAACAAGCCGTTCAAGGTCTCGGCATCGTTGGTGACCAGGGCGCGCTCGTATTGCTCGAACGCCGCCGTCAGCTCCGCCAGCACCTCTGGAATGTCAACTTCGAGCACGTCGTCCCCTCCCTGTCGCAAGGCCGGGCATCTTGACACAAAAACCGACCGGCGTGATCGTCGGCACGGGCACGGAGCTTGCTTCCCCGCCACACGCGTCGCAGCTGTGCTCCGGCGCCGAAAGAGGTTTTCCATGATCATCCGCAAGGAACAGGATGTCGGCTTCGCCGTCCTCGGCCAGACCGATCATTCGCGCTTCGTCGGGCAGCTGGCGGCGCATTGGGGCAACGCCGATTTCGCGACGCCGCAGCCGTATGAATCGGTGGTGCGCGCCGCCACGTTCCACGACTACGGCTGGCTGCGCTACGAGACCAACCCGCTGTTCAATGAAAAGACCGGCCAGCCATTTCCGTTCCTCGAGGTGCCGCTCACCGAAGCGCAAATGGGCTCCTATCAATGGAGCCTCGACTGGATGGCCGATATCGACCCGTATTCGGGCCTGATCGTCAATACGCACCGCACCGGCCTATGGAAACAGCGCTACGAAACGATCAAGCACCCGAAAGGGTATGTGCTCAAAAATCCGAGCCCGGAGGTCCAGGCGTTCATCACGAAGAACGAGGCGTGGCAGCGCGACACGCGCTCACGCGTCGACGACGGGACGTTCTGGACCAATTACCGGCTGATGCAGGTGTGGGACCTGCTCGGCCTGTTTTTCTGCTGCCAAAACCCCTACGAGGACTATATCGAGCCGGTGCCCACGGCCTATGGCAAGGACGACGCCGACGGTGTGCGGCTGGCGATGAAGCCGCTCGGCAACAACAAGGTCCTGTTCGACCCGTTCCCGTTCGATGTCAGGCCCTGCCATGTGCAGCTGAGCATCAAGCGGCTGCCGAGCCAGACGTTCCCGAACAGCGAAGCGTTCCGCCGGGCCTATTTCCAGGCCAACGCGGAGCTGCTCGAGTTCGAGCTGGTGTAAGAGGCCGCCGTGCGGCCGAACACCAATCGCCAGGTGCGGCTGAAATCCCGCCCCAGCGGCATTCCGCAGGCGGAGAACTTCGAGGTCGTCAACGAGCCAGTGCCCGAGTTGCGCGACGGCGACGTGTTGGTGCGCAATGACTTCCTGTCGGTCGATCCGGCGATGCGCGGCTGGGTCAGCGCGGTTGCGAATTACGCAAAGCCGGTCGGCCTCGGCGAGGTGATGCGCTCGTTCGCCGCCGGCGAAGTGATCGCCTCGCGCCATCCCGGCTATGCCGAGGGCGACCGGGTGATGGGTCTCCTGGGCTGGCAGGATTATGCGGTCACCGACGGCAGCGCCATCACCCGCAAGGTCAAGGAGACGGACCTGCCGCTGTCGCTGTCGCTCGGCATTCTCGGGCTGAACGGGGTCACCGCGTATTTCGCGCTGCTCGACGTCGGCGAGCCGCGGCCCGGCGACACGGTCGTGGTGTCGACGGCCGCCGGTGCCGTCGGCTCGGCGGTCGGCCAGATCGCCAAAATCGGCGGCTGCCGCACGGTCGGCATCGCCGGCGGGCCGGTGAAGACCAAGCTGTGCCTGGACCTGTTCGGCTATGACGAGGCGATCGACTACAAGGCCGGACGGCTCGACGAGGCGCTGGCGGCGGCCTGCCCGCGCGGCGCGGACGTCTATTTCGACAACACGGCGGGGCCGATCAGCGACGCGGTGATGCGCCGGCTGGCCACCGGGGCCCGCGTCGTGATCTGCGGCACGGCGTCGGTCGCGAGCTGGGACCCGCCACCGACCGGCCCGCGGGTCGAGCGCCACGTCCTGGTCAAGCGCGCGCGGATCCAGGGCTTCCTCATGTTCGACTATCAACATCGCTACGAGGAAGCGGTGACGCGGCTCGCCGACTGGATACGCGCGGGGCGGCTGCGCTATCGCGAGGACATCCTCGACGGACTCGAGCGCTGCCCCGACGCCATCGCCGGGCTCTATCGCGGCGAGAACCTGGGAAAGCGCCTGATCCGGCTGCGATAGGCGAGGCATTTTTAATTCGTCATGCGCGCGAAAGCGGGCATCCCCAAGTCTTGTACGCGCCCGCCGGCGCTTCGCGGCGGCGCAGCGCAAGATGCCGCTGAACCATGGATTCCCGCCAGGTGCTCGCGAAACGCGACACCGGCGCGGGAATGACGCAGGGAAATACGTTCTTCCACAAATCCCGATCGAAAGGCCGGATAGTCGCCAGGGCGCGAAGTTGCTAGGTTGCGGGATGACTCGAATCCCGCTCCGGCTCATCACCGGCCTCATCCTCGCAATCGTGCTCGACACGGCGGTGCAGCTCACCTGGAAGGTCGCGGCGGCGCGCATTCCCAGCACCTTCGACTTGTCGGCGACCGCCCTGGCCGCGGTCCACGACCCGATCTTTATCGCCGTCGCGGTCCTGATCGCGGCACAGCTCATCAATTGGTTGCGGGTGCTCGATCTCGCCGATTTGAGCTATGCCCAGCCGATCACGGCGCTCTCCTACCTGTCGGTGTGTTTCCTGTCGGCAAAATACTTCGGCGAGACTCTCGAGGTCGGACAGCTGGTCGGGCTCGGCCTTATTTTTGCCGGGGTGTGG
Organism: Alphaproteobacteria bacterium; assembly: GCA_036394195.1. GTDB lineage: Bacteria > Pseudomonadota > Alphaproteobacteria > CACIAM-22H2 > CACIAM-22H2 > DATJPD01. Next base: position 7,258 of record DASWFO010000160.1, read on the forward strand.
CTGGTCAGCCGCACCGACCACGCGACGCCGTCGGCCAAGATCGTCGCACCATGACACTGACGGCGTTGGGCATCCTGCTGGTGATTCTGTGCACGGTTGTGGAAGGGTTCGCCCAGGTCTTCCTGAAGAAGTCGGCCCTGGCCGCCGCCTCGGCGCGGGTTTGGCTGGTCCTCGGCGTCGCATTTTTCCTGTTGGAGGCGCTGCTCTACACGGGCGCGCTGCGGCTGCTCGACGTCAGCACGGCCTACCCGATCGGCAGCCTGAGCTTCGTCGCCGTCACGGTTCTATCAAAATGGCTGCTCCACGAGCACGTGACGAACACGCGATGGCTGGGGGTCGGCCTCATCCTGATCGGTGCGACACTGGTGGCGGCGCACGCGTGAGCCTCTCGGCCTCTTTCCTCGCGTCGGAGGCGGAGATTCCGCCAGCGCTTTGGGAGCGCTGCTTTCCGCCGCCGCTGGAAGGACGCTGGTGGTATCGCGCCCTCGAAGCATGCGGGCTCGATGATCAGTTCACCTTTCTATACGCGTTGATCCACGACGCGGAACGGCCGATCGGCATCGCGCCGGCATTTCTCGGCACCGCACCCATCCTGCTTGCCGTGCCCGCGCCGTTGCAGCGGACATTCGCCTTCTGGGCGAAATTCATGCCGTCGCTGCTGCAACCGCGCACGCTGTTCGTCGGCTCTCCTTGCGCGGACGAGGGAACGGTCGGCCTCCTGCCCGGAACAGACCGGCGGGCGGCCTTCGAATGCCTGCAGCAGGCCGTGGAAGGCGAAGCGCGGCGGCGCGATCTGCACATGATCGCGTGGAAGGATTTTCCCGGATCCGACGCCGACGATATTGCCTGGCTGCAGGCGCGCCACGGATTGTTCCGCATGGTGAGCTTTCCCGGAACCATCGTGTCGCTGCCCGGCCCCCGGAAGGACGACTACTTCGCCGCCCTGAAAGGATCGCGGCGCGGACAGCTCAAGAAGAAAATCCGCCACAGCGCCGCGCATGTCGACGTTGAGGCCGAGGCCATCCAGCATCCTTCTCCCGACGTCCTGGACGAGATCTTCCGGCTGTTCTGGCAGACCCATGAGCGGGCGACCACGAAATACGAACGCCTGAACCGGCGCTTCTTCGAGCTGATCGCCGAACCACCGGTCGCGCATTTCATCGTGATCAGGGAAAAGCGCTCGCGCGACATTCTGGCTTTCATGCTGTGCTTCGACATGGGCGGCCGGATCATCAACAAGTTCATCGGCATCGATTACAGCCGCCCGCGCGAATGGCGGCTCTATTTCCGTCTCTGGGATGCCGTCATCGATTGGGCGCTGACCCGCGGCGCGACCACGATCCAAAGCGGCCAGACCGGGTATCCCGCGAAGATCGAGACCGGCCACACGCTGATCCCGCTGACGAATTACGGCCGCCACCGCAACCGGCTCATCCACCGGATCTACAGCACCATCGCCCGGACGATCACCTGGGAGACGCTCGACAACGATCTCGCCACGTTCATGAAGGCGTATCCAATGACGCCGCAGATCATATCGTCGAATTCGGCGCCGCGGGCCTGACGGCAGGCTCGCGGCAGCGGCGCCGCGAGCCCGCCGCACCCATCACACCGCCGCCTGCACCATGATCTCGACCAGCGCCTTGGGGTTGGCGAGCTTCGCCTCGACCGTGGCCCGCGCCGGGGTGTTGCCGGGGGCGACCCACGCATCCCATACGGTGTTCATGTCCGCCCAGGTGCGGATGTCGGTGAGCCAGATATTCGCCGACAGGATCTTCGACTTGTCGCTGCCCGCGTCCTTCAGCGCCGCATCGATCTTGGCCAGGATCTGCTTGGTCTGGCCCTTGAGATCGGCGGACGTGTCCTCGGCCGTGAAACCCTGGACGTAAACCACCCCGTTGTGGACGACGGCGTTGCTCATACGCGGGCCGGGATTGATGCGCTTGATGGTCATGATGCTCTCCCCTGATGGAAAGGCCTGACGATACACCGGCTGCGTTCGGTGGCAATGTGTCTTGATGAGCGGCAGCGAACCGTTTACGGCAGATGATATACGCGGGGTCCTGCATCGGCCCGGCACGCCCAGCGGCCATGGCCTGGCGCTGACCCACGGCGCCGGCGGCAACTGCAATGCGCCGTTGCTGGCGGCGGCGGCCAATGCCTTCTCAGCCGCGGGCTTCATCGTGCTGCGGTTCGACCTGCCGTTCCGGCAGCGCCGGCCGAGCGGCCCGCCCTCGCCGCACGGCGCCGCCGCCGATCGCGCCGGCATCCAACGCGCCGCCGTGGCGCTGCGGGCGCTGGCGCCCGGACGGATAATCCTCGGCGGGCATTCGTATGGTGGGCGGCAAGCAACCATGCTTGCCGCCGATGAGCCGGGGATCGCCGACGCGCTGCTGCTCTTCTCCTATCCGCTGCATCCGCCGGCGAAGCCGGAGCAACTGCGGACCCAGCATTTCCCGCGGCTCAGAACGCCGGCCGTGTTCGTCCACGGAACCACCGACGGGTTCGGATCGATTGACGAGATGACGGCCGCCCTGGCGCTGATCCCGGCGCCGACCGAGCTCCTGCCGATCGCCGGCGCCGGGCACGACCTCAAGCGCGGGAAGATCGATTTTCAGCCGATCATCGCGGCGGTGATGAGGTTGGCCGGCTAAGCGACCTGTGCACAGACGTAATCCTCCATCGTCATTCCCGCGAACGCGGGAATCCATGGTTCCAGCGGCGCGATGGATGCCCGCTTTCGCGGGCATGACGAAATAGAGATGAGGCTCGGGAGCTCCGAACGTCACTCCGCCGCGGCGGCGCGCGGCGGGGCTTTCTCGACTTTGGCGGCGCAGAACTTGAACTCGGGGATCTTGCCGAACGGGTCGAGCTGCGGGCTGGTGAGGATGTTCGCCGCCGCCTCGGCATAGCAGAACGGGATGAACACCATGCCGCTCGGCACCGCCTCGTCGACGCGCACCAGCAGCTCGACGGCACCGCGGCGCGTCGAGACGCGGATCACGTCGCCGCCCTGCACGCCGAGGTGCTTCAGGTCTTTGGGCGACAGGCACGCCATCGCCTGCGGCTCGATTTCGTCGAGCACCGAGGCGCGCCGCGTCATGGCGCCGGTGTGCCAATGCTCGAGCTGGCGGCCGGTGGTGAGGATCATCGGGTACTGGTCGTCGGTCGGCTCGCCGGGCCCGGAATAGTTCGCCGGCACCAGCTTGCCGCGCTTGCTCGCGGTCGGAAAGCCGTCGCCGTAGACGATGTCCTGGCCGGGCTGATCGGGGGCCGGGCACGGATAGGTGACGGCACTCTCGCGCTCCAGCCGCTCCCAGGTGATGTTGGCCAGCGACGGCATGATCTGCACCATCTCGGCGAACACCTCGCGCGGGTGGGTGTAGGTCCAGTTCAAGCCCATGCCGCGCGCGATCTCCTGGATCAGCTCCCAGTCCTGCCGCGCACTCCCGGGCAGCGGCAGGGCGCGGCGCCCCATCTGCACCTGGCGGTTGGTGTTGGTGACCGTCCCGTCCTTCTCCGGCCACGCCGAGGCGGGCAGGATGACGTCGGCATACGCCGCGGTCTCGGTCAGGAAGATGTCCTGAACCACCAGATGCTCCAGCATCGCCAGCGCGCCGCGTGCGTGATGCGCGTCGGGGTCCGACATCGCCGGGTTCTCGCCCATGATGTACATGCCGCGGACCTGGCTGGCGTGGATCGCGTTGACGATCTCAACCACGGTGAGGCCGCGCTTGGGATCGAGCCTCGCGTTCCAGATCTTCTCGATCTGGCCGCGGATCGCATCGTCGCTGACCGGCCGGTAATCGGGGAAGAACATCGGGACCAGCCCGGCGTCCGAGGCGCCCTGCACGTTGTTCTGGCCGCGCAGCGGATGCAGGCCGGTGCCCGGCCGCCCGGTCTGGCCGGTGATCAGCGCCAGCGCGATCAGGCAGCGCGCGTTGTCGGTGCCGTGGATGCTCTGCGAGATCCCCATGCCCCAGAAGATGATCGAGGCGCGCGAGCGCGCGTAGAGCCGGGCCACCTCGCGGATGGTCGCGGCCGGAATCCCGCATTCGCCCGACATCTTCTCCGGCGCGTAGTCGGCGATGTGGGTCTTCAGCGCGTCGAAATTCTCGGTGAAGGCCTGGACGTATTGCCGGTCGACGAGGTTCTCGGTGACGATGACGTTCAGCATCGCGTTCAGGAGCGCCACGTCCTTGTTCGGCTTGAACTGCAGCATGTGCGTGGCGTGGCGCTTCAGCGCCTGGCCGCGCGGGTCCATGACGATGAGCTTGGCGCCGCGCTTGGCCGCCTGCTTGAAGAAGGTCGCGGCGACCGGGTGGTTCTCGGTCGGGTTGGCGCCGATGACGATGATGACCTCGGCGTCCTTGCAGGCGGTGAACGGCGCCGTCACCGCACCGGTGCCAATGCCTTCGAACAGGGCGGCGACCGACGAGGCGTGGCACAGCCGGGTGCAGTGATCGACGTTGTTGGTGCCGAAGCCGGCGCGCACCAGCTTCTGGAACAGATAGGCCTCTTCGTTCGAGCCCTTGGCCGAGCCGAACCCAGCGAGCGCATTCGGCCCGTGCCGGTCGCGGATGGCCTTGAGGCCGGCCGCGGCCCTGGCCAACGCCTCGTCCCACGTCGCTTTGCGGAAATGCGTCCACGGATTCGCCGGGTCGACGACGTCGTCCGCGTCCTTCTTCACCCCGTCCTTGCGGATCAGCGGCTCGGTCAGGCGATGCGCATGATGCACGTAATCGAAGCCGAAGCGGCCCTTGACGCAGAGGCGGTTCTCGTTGGCCGGCCCGGCGCGGCCGTCGACGAATAGCAGCTTGTCGTCCTTGATGTTGTAGGTGAGCTGGCACCCGACGCCGCAATAGGGGCAGACGCTGTCGACCTGCCGGTCGGGCTCGGCCGCCATGACGCCGTTCTCGTTCAGCACGGTCGCCGGCATCAGCGCCCCGGTCGGACAGGCCTGGACGCACTCGCCGCAGGCGACGCAGGTGCTTTGGCCCATCGGATCGTCGAAGTCGAAGACGATCTTCTCGTGATGACCGCGGCCGGCCATGCCGATCACGTCGTTGACCTGCACTTCGCGGCACGCCCGCACACAGAGATTGCACTGGATGCAGGCATCGAGATTGACCCGCATCGCCGGATGGCTGGGATCGGCGGCCGGTGCCGCGCGCTCGTCGAAGCGGCTGTCCTGCACGCCGACGCGGTCGGCCCAGCGCCACAGCCGCGAATCCGGATCGTGCGCGACCTCGCGCTCCGGCTGATCGGCGAGCAGCAGCTCGAACACCATCTTGCGCGAGGCCTTCGCCCGGTCGCTCGCCGTCTTCACCTTCATGCCCGGCGTCGGAACGCGGATGCAGCTTGCGGCCAGCACGCGCTCGCCCTCGATCTCGACCATGCAGGCGCGGCAATTGCCGTCGGGCCGGTAGCCGGGGGCGGGCGAATAGCAGAGATGCGGAATCTCGGTGCCGCGGCGGTTGGCGACCTGCCAGATCGTCTCGGTCGGGCCGGCCTCGACCTCCTGCCCGTCGAGGAGGAATTTGATGGGATCGCTCATCTAAGGTCCTCGCGGAAATACTTCATGACCGATCGCACCGGATTGGCCGCCGCTTGGCCGAGGCCGCAGATCGAGGCGTCGGTCATCGTCTGCGCCAGCTCCAGGATCAGCGACTCGTTCCACCCCGGCTTGCACAGCAGCTTGACCGTCTTCTCAGTGCCGACCCGGCAGGGGGTGCACTGGCCGCAGCTCTCGTCCTCGAAGAAGCGCATCAGGTTCAGCGCCACCGTCTTCATGTCGTCCTTGTCGGACAGGATGACGACGGCGTGCGAGCCGACGAAGCAGCCGTATTTCTCGAGCGTGCCGAAATCGAGCGGCTCGTCGCCCATCGAGGCCGGCAGGATGCCGCCCGAAGCGCCGCCGGGCAGATAGCCCTTGAACGCGTGGCCGTCCTGCATGCCGCCGCAATATTCGTCGATCAGCTCGCGCACCGTGATGCCGGCGGGGGCCAGCTTCACGCCCGGCCGCTTCACCCGTCCCGAGACCGAGAAGGAGCGCAGGCCCTTGCGGCCGCGCCGGCCATGCCCGGTGAACCACGCCGGCCCCTTCTCCACGAGGTCGCGGATCCAGTACAGCGTCTCGACGTTCTGCTCCAGGGTCGGGCGGCCGAACAGGCCGACCTGTGCCACATAAGGCGGGCGGTGCCGGGGCAGCCCGCGCTTGCCTTCGATGCTTTCGATCATCGCCGATTCTTCGCCGCAGATATAAGCCCCGGCGCCGCGGCGGAAATGAATCTTGGTGTAGCGGTCGAGACCGGCGGCCTCGAGCTTCGCGATCTCGGCGAGCAGCATGTGGCGGATCGCCTGATATTCATCGCGCAGATAGAAATAGACCTCGGCCGCCTCGACCACCCAGGCGGCGATCAGCATCCCCTCGAGGATCCGGTGCGGATCCATCTCCAGGTAATAACGGTCCTTGAACGTGCCGGGCTCGCCCTCGTCGCCATTCACCGCCATCAGGCGCGGCCCCGGCTCCTTGCGCACGAACTTCCATTTCTGGCCGGTCGGGAATCCGGCACCGCCCATGCCGCGGAGGCCGGCGTCCTCGACCAGCTTGATCACCTCGTCGCGGGTGCGCTTGCCGTCGAGGCATTCGCGCAGAAGCTTGTAGCCACTGTCGGCAACGTAAGCGGCGAAGTCCTTCCCCGGCTTGAGCGCCGCGTCGCGATGGCGCGCACCCGCGGCGGCGTCGACCGTCGCCGCCGTCGCCTGAAACACCTGATCGTGGCCGACGGCGCAGACCGGCGCCTTGTCGCACGCCCCCATGCAGGGGGCGCGGACCACGCGGACCTTGCCGCCGTATTTGGATTGAAGCTCGGACAGCAGCTTCGCAGCGCCGGCGAGCTCGCAGCTCAGGCTGTCGCAGACACGGATGGTGAGCGCCGGCGGCGGCAGCTCGCCTTCGCGCACGACGTCGAAATGCGCATAGAACGTCGCGACCTCGTACACCTCGGCCTGGGCCAGCTTCATCTCCTGCGCCAGTGCCGCAAGGTGGGCGGCGGACAGATGGTGATAGCGGTCCTGAATCAGATGCAGATGCTCGATCAAAAGGTCGCGGCGCCGCGGCCGCTCGCCGAGCAGGGCCCGCACCTCTTCAAGCGCCGTCGGATCGACCTGGCGTCCCTTGGGATGAAAGCGTCCCCCCGCCCCGCGGCCCCCTGCCCCGCTGCCATGGCCGCTGCCGTGCTTGCGAATTTCGGCGGTCGCTTCAGTCATTTGAGTATCCCGTGGGCGTTCCCCGGCCGTGTCCGTGCAGGCGGGCGGCGGCCTGGTTCGATCCCACAATAGGCATTGGCCGACGGCGGCGTGAGGGTCCGTTCCCTATGGGGTCATAGGCGCGCTCTATCGAGTCTGCCTAAAAACCGAACATCTCCTCGAGCGGACCCTTGGGCAGCGGCACCAGGAACCACACCTCGAACATCAGGAACATCGCCACCGCCACCGCGATGCCGATGGCCGCCGCGGTCACCGGCCGGTAGCGGCCGAAATACATCATGAACAGGGCGATATAGATCGCCGACGCGACGTAGATGCCGATGAACAGCAGGACCGCGACGTAGACGATCACCGGTATCAGCACGAGGAGAACGCGCTTCAGCGCCACGTCGGTGACGAAGGGGGCCGCGTCCGGCCGCCCGGGAATCCGCCGCCGGCCGGTGGCGTCGGCGGGATGGGCGCGCCGCTCCTGCACGCCCTGCATGATCATCCGGACCAAGGTCACCAGGCTGGCGAGCGCCATGATGATGCCGATATAGAACGGGAAGTAGCCGGCGCGCGGGCCTTCGTCCTCGGCCCAGCCCGCGCCGACGCGCAGCGAATCCTGGATCACGATGGCGCTCAGGACCAGGAGCGCGATGCAGACCACGATTTCCATCGTGCGCACCGTGACGACAGTCCTGCCGCCCGCGACCGGCTCCTCGTTCTGTTTCATCACTCGCCCCGTCTCATCGATCAGCCCTCTTTCGCCAGGAAGCCCGCTTCCTTCATCAGGCCGTAATGAAGCTGCTCGGCCTTCTCCAGCCAAGCCTTGAATTCGGCGCCGGTCATCGACGTCTGGTTGAAGGCGCCGTCTTCCATGAACTTCTTCCAGTCGTCGGTCTCCATCACCTTCTTGAACAAGCCGACATAGAAATCGACCTGGGGCTGGGTGACGCCCGGCGGCATGAAGATGCCGCGCAGCATCTGGTACTCGACGTCGACTCCCGCTTCCTTGCAGGTCGGGATGTCGCTCCACGCCATGTCCGCCGTGACCTTGGCGGTGTAGATGCTGCGCTTGGCGTCGAACAGGCACAGCGGGCGCAGGCTGCCGGCGCGCCACTGCGCCACCGCCTCGATCGGGTTGTTCACCGTCGAATCGACGTGGTTGCCGACCAGCTGCACCGCGACGGCGCCGCCGCCGGCATACGGCACGTAGGTGAAGTGCTTGCCGCCGAACAGGCGCTCCAGCGCCACGGTGATGATCTGATCCTCCTGCTTCGAGCCGGTGCCGCCCATCTTGAAGCCTTTGTCGGGGGCCGCCTTGATCGCCTCGATGTAGTCCTTGGCGGTCTTGTAGGGCTTCTCGGCGTTGACCCACAGGACGAACTGGTCGAGCGCCAGCATCTCGACCGGCGTCATCTCCTTCCAGTTGAAGGGCACGCCGGTGGCGAGCGGCGTCGTGAACAGGTTCGACAGCGTGATGATGATCTTGTGCGGATCGGCCTTGCTGCCCTTGACGTCGAGGAAGCCCTCGGCCCCGGCGCCGCCCGACTTGTTCACCACGATCAGCGGCTGCGGCATGAGGTTGTGCTTCGAGACGATCCCCTGGATGAAGCGGGCCATCTGATCGGCCCCGCCGCCGGTCCCGGCGGGAATGACGAAGGTCACCGGGCGGGTCGGCTGCCAGGTCTGGGCCATGGCCGGCACCGCAACCATCGCGGCGGCCGCGAGCGCGCCAGCCGCGAGGCGGCGCATCAATGAGTTCAATTCCATCGTCTCCTCCTGTCTTTGTTCGGCCTTGTTCTTCGGATCAGTCCCTCACGCCGGATTCTCCTGCGGTGTGCCCTTCAGCTTGCCCATCGCCCAGCTGACGATCGGCCACACCAGCAGGAGCACGCCGATGCCGGTGATCACGCCGACGAGCCAGTTCGACCAGAAGATCGATACCGAGCCTTGCGACAGCAGCATCGACTGGCGGAAGGCGTTCTCCGCCTTGTCGCCGAGCACCAGCGCCAGCACCAGCGGCGGCAACGGATAGCCCAGCTTGTTGAACACGTAGCCGACGACACCGAAGACGCACATCATCCAGATGTCGAAGGTCGAGTTGTTGACCGTGAAGGCGCCGACGGCGCAGATCACCACGATGATCGGCGCGATCACGCTGAACGGCACGCGCAGGATCGCGGCGAACAGCGGCACGCAGGTCAGCACGACAATTAGGCCGGCGAGGTTGCCGAGATACATGCTGGCGATCAGGCCCCACACGAAATCCTTCTGCTCGACGAACAGCAGCGGGCCCGGCTGCAGGCCCCAGATCAGGAGGCCGCCCAGCAGCACCGCGGCGGTGGGCGAGCCCGGAATGCCCAGCGTCAGCATCGGCAGCAGGGCGCTGGTGCCGGCGGCGTGCGCCGCGGTCTCCGGCGCCACCACGCCCTCGATCTCGCCTTGGCCGAACCGGGCGCCGCGCTTGGACATCCGCTTGGCGATGCCGTAGCTCATGAACGAGGCGGGCGTCGCACCGCCCGGGGTGACACCCATCCAGCAGCCGATGAGGCAGGCGCGCAGCGAGGTCGCCCAGTATTGCGGCAGCTGCCGCCAGGTCTGCAGCACCGCTTTCAGGTTGAGCTTGGCCTTGGCCCCTTCGAAGGCGAGGCCGCCTTCCATCGACGACAGGATCTCGCCGAGACCGAACAGGCCGATCACCGCGGTGAGGAAGTCGAAGCCCTTCAGCAGGTCGGTGAAACCGTAGGTCATGCGCAGCTGACCGGTCACCGTGTCGAGGCCGACCGCCGCCAGGGCGAATCCCAGCATCATCGAGGCGAGAGTCTTGAACGGCGAGCCGCGTCCCATGCCGATGAAGCTGGCGAAGGTCAGGAACTGCACGGCGAAGAATTCCGGTGGGCCGAACCTGAGCGCGAAGCTCGCCACCAGCGGGGCCAGGAAGGTGATCATCACCACGGCCACGAACGCGCCGACGAAGGACGAGGTGAACGCCGCCGTCAGCGCCTGATCGGCCTTGCCCTGCTGCGCCATCGGATGGCCGTCGAACGTGGTCGCGACCGACCACGGCTCGCCCGGGATGTTGAACAGGATCGAGGTGATGGCGCCGCCGAACAGCGCCCCCCAGTAGATACAGGACAGCATGATGATCGCCGAGGTCGGCGGCATCGTGAAGGTGAGCGGCAGCAGGATTGCGACACCGTTGGCGCCGCCCAGGCCCGGCAGCACCCCGATGATGACGCCGAGCAGTATCCCGACCAGCATCAGGACCAGGTTGAACGGCTGCAGCACGACCGCAAAGCCGTGGAAAAGTGCCGCGATGTCTTCAAACAAGAGGCGTTTCCCTCGGGCCTTCTTTAGCGCGGCCCTATTTGATCTTTACCACGCCAGCCTACACCGGACGAGCCTTGCGTGGTAGCCAGTATGAGGTATACCGTATAATCAGCATCGGCCGATCTAAAAATACGAGCCGATCCAGAAGTACGGTCCGCCCTGGCCCCCCCACCCATGCGGGGGCTCACCGGGAAGTGACCGCCGGCCACTGGAGGAATTTCGCCCGACCCCATCCCACGTCATATCTACCCGTCCGCCCGAGGACAGATCCGCCTACGTTGAGGCGGGCACCGCGAGCCCACGGTTCGTCCGGACAACAGAAAACGACGGCAGGAGGAAACGATCTATGCAGGCACCCGGTTCGGGGGGACAGACCAACCATTGGACCAACCGTTGGGTCCAGCTCGTCGCGGGCATCATCTGCATGGTGATGATCGCCAATCTGCAATACGGCTGGACGCTGTTCGTCACCCCGATCGACCAGAAATATCATTGGGGCCGCGCCGCGATCCAAGCCGCGTTCAGCATCTTCGTCGTCACCGAAACCTGGCTGGTTCCTGTCGAAGGCTGGTTCGTCGACCGCTTCGGGCCAAAGATCGTCGTGTTGATCGGCGGCGTCCTGGTTGCCGCCGCCTGGGCGCTGAATTCGATCGCCGATTCGACCATGCTCCTCTATGCCGCCGCCGCCATCGGCGGCATCGGGGCGGGTGCGGTTTACGGCACCTGCGTCGGCAACGCGCTCAAATGGTTTCCCGACCGGCGGGGCCTCGCCGCCGGGCTGACCGCATCCGGCTTCGGCGCCGGCTCGGCGCTCACGGTGATTCCCATCCAGGAGATGATCGAGGCCAGCGGCTACGAAGCCACGTTCCTATGGTTCGGACTGGCCCAGGGCGCGATCGTATTCCTGCTGTCGTGGCTGTTGCGCGCACCCGTGCCGCGGGACGTGCCGGCATCGGCGCGCGTGTCACAATCGCAGCGCGATTACAGGCCGGGCGAGATGATCCGCTCGCCGATCTTCTGGGTGATGTACGCGATGTTCGTGCTGGTCGGCGCCGGCGGCCTCATGGCGACGGCGCAGCTGGCGCCCATCGCCAGCGATTTCAAGGTCGGCGACGTCCCGGTCACCCTGGTCGGCCTGACCCTGCCGGCGCTCACCTTCGCGCTGTCCATCGATCGCGTGCTGAACGGACTGACGCGCCCGTTCTTCGGCTGGGTGTCCGACACGATCGGCCGCGAGATCACGATGTTCGTCGCCTTCGGCCTCGAGGCGGTCGGGATCTGGGCCTTGAGCACGTTCGGGCACGACCCGGTCGTGTTCGTCATCCTGAGCGGCGTGGTGTTCTTCGCCTGGGGCGAGATCTACAGCCTGTTCCCGTCGACCTGCACCGACGTGTATGGCAGCAAATACGCGACGGTGAATGCGGGCCTGCTCTACACCGCCAAAGGAACCGCGGCACTCCTGGTCCCCTTCGCCAATCTGCTCAGCGGCGCCACCGGAAACTGGCACGCCGTCTTCGCGATCGCGGCGGCGATGAACGCCCTGGCCGCTATCATGGCCATCGCCGTGCTCCGTCCGTTGCGCGCCGCCCATCGCGCGACAGCGCGCCGCGCGCGCCAGCCTGCCGATGGCGCGCGGGCCTGAGGCACAGCCGCCCACTACCGCACCGGCCCGCTTGCACGCGGATAAGTATCTGGTATACAAAATAACGCGCCGCGGTTTACAGATCACAACAAGCTGCCGCGAGCAGCGATGCTCGCCGGGGGCGCTTTGATTTGATTGCGCAAATTAGAGGGAACGCCGGAGGGCCATGAGCGAGCTGAAACTGGCGGTCCAGCCGATTGAAGCGGAGCCGAGCTTCCGCGACCGCGCCTACGCGGCGCTGAAGCAGGCGATCACGACGATCGACATCTATGCCACGCGCGACGAGATCCGGCTGGACGAGCGCCAGCTCTCGGCCGATCTCGGCATCAGCCGGACGCCGATCCGCGAGGCGTTGAACCGCCTCGAGCAGGAAGGGCTGATCCGCTCGGTGCCCCGCCGCGGCATGTTCATCGTCCGCAAGACGAAGAGCGAGATCATCGAGATCATCCACGTGTGGGCGGCGCTCGAAAGCATGGCGGCGCGGCTGATCACCTTGCACGCCACCAACGAGGAGATTGCGAACCTGCGCAAGATGCTGACGGCGTTTGCCGAGCATCCGTCGCGCCTGCACATCGACGAGTATTCGGAGGCCAATATCCGCTTCCACCAGGCGATCGTGAACCTCAGCAAGAACACGGCGCTGATCGACACGATGGAGAACCTGTTCGTCCACATGCGGTCGATCCGGCGCCAGACGATCTCCGAGAACGATCGCGCCACGCGCTCGATCATCGACCACATGAACATCGTCGAGGCGCTGGAGAAGCGGCAGACCGAGCGCGCCGAGCAGCTGGTCCGCCAGCACAGCCTCGATCTCGCCACGCACGTGGAAAAGCACGTCGACTATTTGGATTGACCGCGAAAGACCGCGGCCGCGCCGTTCCAGCGCGGCCGTATTTTTCCGCGGTGCGGACACAGGAGGAGACCATGGCCGAAGGAACCACGAAGAAACAAGAGACCGCGCCGCCGGGAGAGACGCAGGACCTGACGGACGGCTTTCACCTCGTCATCGACGCGCTCAAGCTGAACGGCCTCACGACGATCTACGGCGTGCCCGGCATTCCGATCACCGATTTCGGCCGCATGGCGCAGGCCGCCGGCCTCCGCGTCCTGTCCTTCCGCCATGAGCAGAACGCCGGCTACGCGGCCGCGATCGCCGGCTTCCTGACCAAGAAGCCCGGAATCTGCCTCACCGTGTCGGCCCCCGGCTTCCTCAACGGCCTGACGGCGCTGGCTCACGCCACGACCAATTGCTTTCCGATGATCCAGATCTCCGGCTCGTCCGAGCGCGAGGTCGTCGACCTGCAGCAGGGCGACTATGAAGAGATGGATCAGCTGGCGATCGCCAAGCCGCTGTGCAAGGCAGCGTTCCGCGTGCTGCACGCCGCTGACATCGGCATCGGCGTGGCGCGCGCGATCCGCGCCGCGGTGTCGGGCCGTCCGGGCGGCGTCTATCTCGATCTGCCGGCCAAGCTGTTCGGCCAGGTCATGAATGCGGAAGCCGGCCGGAAGTCGCTGGTCAAGGTGATCGACCCGGCTCCGGCGCAGATTCCCGCGCCGGCCGCGGTGAAGCGGGCACTGGACGTGCTGAAGAGCGCCAAGCGTCCGTTGATCATCCTGGGCAAAGGCGCCGCCTACGCGCAGGCCGATGACGCGATCCGTGCACTCGTCGAGAAGGCCGGCGTTCCGTTCCTCCCGATGAGCATGGCCAAGGGCCTCCTGCCCGACACGCATCCGCAATGCGCCGGGGCTGCACGCTCGACCGTGCTGAAAGACTCCGACGTCGTGATGCTGATCGGCGCCCGGCTCAACTGGCTGCTGTCGCACGGCAAGGGCAAGACCTGGGGCGAAGCACCGAAGAAGTTCATCCAGATCGACATCGAGCCGAAGGAGATGGACAGCAACGTCGAGATCGCCGCCCCGGTCGTCGGCGACATCGCGTCCTGCGTCGCGGCTCTTCTGGACGGCATGGGCAGCAATTGGCCGGCTCCACCGAGCGACTGGATCAACGCGGTCAAGACGAAGCGCGAAGAGAACGTCGCGAAGATGGCGCCGCGGCTGATGAACAACAACTCGCCGATGGACTATCACGGCGCCCTCGGCGCGCTGCGCACCATCATCAAGGAGCGGCCGGACGCTATCCTGGTCAACGAAGGTGCGAACACGCTCGACCTCGCCCGCGGCATCATCGACATGTACAAGCCGCGCAAGCGCCTCGACGTCGGCACCTGGGGCGTCATGGGCATCGGCATGGGCTCCGCCATCGCCGCCGCCGTCGAGACCGGCAAGCCGGTGCTGGCCGTCGAAGGCGACAGCGCCTTCGGCTTCTCCGGCATGGAGATCGAGACGATCTGCCGCTACCAGCTGCCGGTCTGCGTCGTCGTGTTCAACAACGACGGCATCTATCGCGGCACCGACGTCAACAAGGCCGGCGCCGACCCCGCGACGACGGTGTTCGTCAAAGGGGCGCGCTACGACAAGATGATCGAGGCGTTCGGCGGCGTCGGGGTCAATGCAACGTCGCCCGACGAGCTGAAGCGCGCCGTGAACGAGGCGATGGATTCCGGCCAGCCGACCCTGATCAACGCCGTGATCGATCCGGCCGCCGGCAGCGAGAGCGGCCGCATCGGCAACCTCAACCCGCAAAGCGCGCTCAAGAAGAAGCAAGCTTGATCCCGGATGCGACGCACGCGCCGCTGTATTGAGATTTTTTGAGTCTGGAGGACGACAGATGGCCAAGACGAAGAAAAAAGCCCGGCGCACCACCAAGGCGGCGGCGCGCAAGGTCGTGAAGCTGGCCGGCCGCAAGGGCCGGGCGGCGAAGCCCGCCCGCGCCGCGAACGCGAACGGCAACGGCGTGCCGAGGCCGTCGTCCAAGCCGTTCGGCCAGGCCGGCAAGGCGCTGGACGGGGTGCGCGTGCTCGACTTCACGCATGTGCAGTCGGGGCCGACCTGCACCCAGCTCCTCGCCTGGCTCGGCGCCGACGTGATCAAGATCGAGCGCCCCGGCATCGGCGACATCACGCGCGGCCAGCTCCGCGACGTGAAGGACGCCGACAGCTTGTATTTCACCATGCTCAACCACAACAAGCGCTCGATCACGGTCGACTCCAAGCACCCGCAGGGCAAGCGGGTGATCGACGAGCTGATCAAGAAATGCGACGTGCTGGTCGAGAACTTCGCACCCGGTGCCTTGGACCGCATGGGGTTCACCTGGGAGCACATCCACAAGCTCAACCCGCGCATGGTCGTCGCCTCGGTGAAGGGCTTCGGCCCCGGCCCGTACGAGGACTGCAAGGTCTACGAGAACGTCGCGCAATGCACCGGCGGCTCGGCCTCGACCACCGGCTTCCGCGACGGCCCGCCTCTGGTCACCGGCGCGCAGATCGGCGATTCGGGGACCGGCCTGCATGTGGCGCTCGGCATCGTCTCCGCCCTCTATCAGCGCGCCCGGACCGGCCGCGGCCAGAAGGTCCTGTGCGCGATGCAGGACGGCGTCTTGAACCTGTGCCGGGTCAAGCTGCGCGACCAGCAGCGGCTGAAGCATGGGCCTCTGAAGGAGTACAGCCAGTTCGGCGAGAACATCCCGTTCGGCGACGCGGTGCCGCGCGCCGGCAACGATTCGGGCGGCGGCCAGCCGGGCTGGATCTTGAAGTGCAAGGGCTGGGAGACCGACCCGGACGCCTACATCTACTTCATCACCCAGGCGCCGGTGTGGGAGACGATCTGCGAGGTGATCGGCGAGCCGGGCTGGAAAACCGACCCGGATTATGCGACGCCGCAGGCGCGGCTGCCGCGGCTCAAGGCCATCTTCGCCAGGATCGAGGACTGGACCACGACCAAGACCAAGTTCGAGGCCATGGACATCCTCAACAAATACGACATTCCGTGCGGGCCGATCCTGTCGATGAAGGAGATCGCCGAGGACGAATCGCTGCGCAAGACCGGGACGGTGGTCGAGGTCGACCATCCGACGCGGGGCAAGTACCTCACCGTCGGCAACCCGATCAAGCTCTCCGACTCGGTCTCGGAGGTCAAGCGCTCGCCGCTGCTCGGCGAGCACACCGACGAGATCCTGAAGGACGTGCTCGGCTTCAAGGCGAACGAAGTGGCCGAGATCAAAGCGTCGGGTGCGCTCAGCGCGCCCAAGAAGGAAGGCGCGAAAGCCGCGGCCTGACGACAAGAAAGCAAAACGAGGGAGCCATCCATGCGGATCGTGGTGCACGGCCAGCAGGCCTTCGGGAAAGCCGTTCTCGACGCCCTGCTGAAGCGGGGCGAGGACGTGGTGGCGGTCTATGCCGCGCCCGACAAGGAAGGGCAGAAGCCCGACCCCATCAAGGAGGCGGCGCAGGCGGCGAAGCTGCCGCTGTTCCAGCCGAAATCGTATCGCAAGCCGGGCGAGGTCTGGGACCAGTTCCGGGCGCTGAAGCCCGATCTCTGCGTCATGGCCTACGTGACCTTGTTCGTGCCGTCGGGCTTCCTCAACATCCCGACCCACGGCTCGATCCAATACCACCCCTCGCTGCTGCCGCTGCACCGCGGGCCGTCGTCGATCAACTGGCCGATCCTCCAGGGCCGCACTGAGACCGGCCTGTCGATCTTCTGGCCCGATGACGGACTCGATACCGGCCCCATCCTCTTGCAGAAGAAGACCCCGATCTCCGACGACGATTCGCTGGCCTCGGTGTATTTCGACCGGCTGTTCCCGATGGGCGTCGAGGCGACGCTGGAGGCGCTCGATCTGGTGAAATCCGGTCGCGCCCCCAAGGTGCAGCAGGACGAATCCAACGCGACCTATGAAGGCTGGTGCACGCCGGACAACGCGCGCATCGACTGGGGCCGCCAGGGCTACCAGATTCACAACCTGGTGCGCGGCTGCAATCCGGCCCCGGGAGCGTGGACTACGCTCAACGGCCGGAAGGTGCAGATCTTCGAGACCAAGAAGCTTCCGGCGCGCGATCCGAAGGGGATCGGCGGCGCCATGGGCGAGGTCATGGCGGTCGACGGCGAGGGCTTCACCGTCGCTTGCGCCGACGGCCGGATCCGCGTGCTCAGGGCGCGCGGCGACGCCGGCAAGGTGACCGGCGCCGAGTTCGCGGCCGCCGCCGGCCTTCAGCCCGGCGCCCGACTGGGGAGTTGATCAATGCACGAGGGACCACAGCAGGAGCGACACATGCGAAACCCGGCCGAACAACACGCCAGCCCGAAATCGGACATCGAGATTTCGCAAGCGGCGAAGATGCGTCCCATCGTCGAGGTGGCGCGCGAGAAGCTCGGCATCGACGCCAAGAACCTGGAGCCGTACGGCCACTACAAGGCCAAGGTGTCGCTGGATTACGTGAAGACGCTCAAGGGCAAGCCGAACGGCAAGCTCGTCCTGGTCAGTGCGATCACCCCGACCCCGGCCGGCGAAGGCAAGACGACGACCACCGTCGGCCTCGGCGACGCGCTCAACCATATCGGCAAGAAGGCGATCATCTGCCTGCGAGAGCCGAGCCTGGGTCCGTGCTTCGGGGTCAAGGGCGGGGCCGCCGGCGGCGGCTACGCGCAGGTGGTGCCGATGGAAGACATCAACCTGCACTTCACCGGCGACTTCCACGCGATCGGCGCCGCCAATAACCTGCTGGCCGCGCTCGTCGACAACCACATCTACTGGGGCAACGAGCTCGGCTTCGACCAGCGCCGCGTCACCTGGCGCCGCGTCCTCGACATGAACGACCGCGCCTTGCGCGAGATCACGTCGTCGCTGGGGGGCGTCGCCAACGGCTTCCCCCGCGCCGACGGGTTCGACATCGTCGTCGCCTCCGAGGTCATGGCTATCTTCTGCCTGGCGACCTCGCTCGACGACCTGCAAAAGCGCCTCGGCAACATCATTGTCGGCTACACGCGGGACCGGAAGCCGATCCGGGCGTCGCAGCTCAAGGCGGCCGGCCCTATGACGGCCCTGCTGAAGGATGCGCTGGCGCCCAACCTCGTGCAGACGCTCGAGAACAACCCGGCGTTCATCCATGGCGGCCCGTTCGCCAACATCGCGCATGGCTGCAACTCGGTGCTGGCGACGACGACGGCGCTGAAGCTCGCCGATTACGTCGTCACCGAGGCCGGATTCGGCGCCGATCTGGGGGCTGAGAAGTTCATGGACATCAAGTGCCGCAAGGCCGGGCTCAAGCCCGATTGCGCGGTGCTGGTCGCGACCATCCGGGCGCTCAAGATGCACGGCGGCGTCGCCAAGGAGGACCTGAAGAAGGAGAACCTGGAGGCGCTGAAGAAGGGCATCGCCAACCTGAAGCGCCACGTCACCAACGTGCAGAAATTCGGCGTGCCCGCGGTGGTGTCGTTCAACCGCTTCAGCAATGACACGGCGGCCGAAATCGAGCTGGTGAAGAAAGCCTGCGCCGAGCTCGGCGTCGAGGCGTTCATCTCCGACCACTGGGCGGCCGGCGGCGCCGGCGCCGCGGAGCTGGCGAAAACGGTGGTCAAGATCTGCGATGCGAAAAAGGCCGACTTCAAGTTCCTCTATCCCGACGACATGAAGCTGTGGGACAAGATCAAGACCATCGCGACCGAGATCTACGGCGCCGCCGACATCACGGCCGACAAGAGCGTCCGCGATCAGCTGGCGGGCCTCGAAGCGGCCGGCATGGGTCATTTCCCAATCTGCGTCGCCAAGACCCAGTACAGCTTCACGACCGATGCCACCGCCAAGGGCGCTCCCTCGGGCCACACGATCCCGATTCGTGAAGTCCGCGTCTCGGCGGGGGCCGAGTTCCTGGTCGTCATTTGCGGCGAGATCATGACCATGCCCGGCCTGCCGAAGGTGCCGGCCGCGAACTCGATCGAGGTCAACGCCGAAGGCAAGATCGTCGGGTTGTTCTGAACAACAGGTCAGACGCAGCAGCCTAGGGCCGGCGAAAGCCGGCCCTTTTTGTTTGTCCGCGGGCTTGCCCGGCGCTACCAAAGAGGCGTGGAGGAGACGTTCGACTTCATCATCGTCGGGGCAGGCTCGGCGGGTTGCGTGCTCGCCAACCGGCTGAGCGCCGACGGCACGTCCACGGTCCTGCTGCTCGAGGCGGGGCCGCGCGACCGCAACCCGTGGATCCACATCCCGCTCGGCTACGGCAAGCTGTTCCTCGATCCGCGCACGAACTGGGGCTACACGTCCGAGCCCGAGCCGCACCTCAACAACCGGCGCATCTACAATCCGCGCGGCAAGGTGCTGGGCGGGTCGAGCTCGATCAACGGCCTCGTCTACATCCGCGGTCAGGCCGAGGACTACGAGGATTGGCGCGCCGCCGGCAACCCCGGCTGGGGGTGGTCGGACGTGCTGCCCTATTTCAAGCGCGCCGAAGACCAGGCGCGGGGTGCCGATGAGTGGCACGGCGTCGGCGGACCCCTGTCGGTCTCAGACACCGAGCCGCACCCGCTCTGCGATACCTTCATCGACGCCGCCGAGCAGACGCAGGTCCGGCGCAATCCGGACTTCAACGGCGCCACCCAGGACGGGGCCGGCTATTACCAGCTGACGGTGCGGCGCGGGCGGCGCGCGAGTACCGCCCGGGCCTATCTGCGCCCGGCTTTGCGGCGGCCCAATCTCCGCGTGCTGACCGACGCGCTCACCACGCGCGTGCTGTTCGAGGGCCAGCGGGCAACCGGTGTCGAGTTCCGCCATCGCGGCCGCCTGACAACCGTGCGGGCGCGCCGCGAGGTCATCCTGTCGGCTGGCGCCATCGCCACACCGCCGCTGCTGCAGCGCTCCGGCGTCGGCCCGGCGGACGTGCTGCGCCGGCTCGGCGTGACGCCGGTGCTGGCGGCCGACGGCGTCGGCCGGAACTATCACGACCATTTGCAGGCGCGCCTCGTGCTTCGCTGCACCCAGCGGATCACCCTCAACGACGACATGCAGAGCCTGTGGCGGAAGCTGGCGCTGGGCCTGCGCTATGCGCTGTTCCGCACCGGAGCGCTGACCATCGGTGCCGGCTATGGCGGCGGCTTCTTCCGCACGCCGGTGGCGGACGATCATCGGCCGGACATCCAGTGCCACTTCATCACGTTCAGCGTCAACCGCATGGGCGAAGCGCTGCACCCGTTTTCGGGCTTCACGGTGTCGAGCTGCCAGCTCCGCCCGGAGAGCCGCGGCGAGGTCATGGCGACGTCGCCCGATCCCGACGCGCCGCCGGCGATCCGCGCCAATTTCCTCGCCGCCGAGAAAGACCGCCGGGTGCAGGTCGAGGGGCTGAAGCTGATGCGCCGGATCCTGGCCGCACCGGCGCTGCGGCCGCTGATCGCGAAGGAGGAGGACCCCGGCCCCGGCGTGAGCTCCGACCCGGATCTGCTCGCCTTCATCCGCGACCGCGGCTCGACCATCTACCACCCGTGCGGCACCTGTCGCATGGGCAGTGACGCGCACGCGGTCGTCGATCCGCGGCTGAAGCTGCGCGGCGTCGAGGGTTTGCGCATCGTCGACGCTTCGGTGATCCCGGCGGTGCCATCCGGCAACATCAACGCCGCCGTGATCATGATCGCCGAGAAGGCGAGCGACATGATCCTGGTCGGATCGTAACCCGCGTCATTGCGAGGACCGCGAAGCGGGACGAAGCAATCCAGGACTGGACTGCTTCGCTTCGCTCGCAGTGACGGATTGCCCCGCCCCTTTGCTTCGACCGTGACTGAGGCTAGAGTATCCGCCGGTGCGCGCAGGGAGCAGCACCAAACAATAAAACGCCCGCCAGCCACCAATCAGGCGGCACCGAACCTGGGAGGTTACAGATGCGTCAACCGACGTCGCCGTTGTCCCGTCGTTCCGTCCTGGCCGGCGCCTTGCTGGCTCCGGCCCTGGCCCGCACGACGATCGCCCAAGCCCAGGCAAAGCCGATCCGCATCGGCGTCCTCTACGACCTGTCGGGCGTGTTCGCGGCGGCGGGCTCGGTCGCGGCCTCGATCGGCACGCAGCTGGCGATCGACTGGGTCAACGAGAAAGGCGGCGTGCTCGGCAAGTACAAGGTCGAAGCGGTACCCGCCGACACGCAAAGCAAGGCCGACGTGGCGCTCAACGAAGCCGAGCGCCTGATGAGCCAGGAGAACTGCGACATCCTGCTCGGCATCTATTCCAGCGCGCACGCGGTGCCGATTGCGCCGCGCGTCGACGCGCAGAAGAAGATCCTGTGGATCACGGTTGCGACGTCGATCGCGATCGTCAAGGACCGCAATCTCAAGTACACGTTCCACCCGCAGGTCAACACCGACCAGTACGCCGAGACGACGATCGCGTTCCTCGAGGCCAACACCAAGAAGCTGGGCGCCGCCAGCGTGAAGGACCTGAAGGTCGCGATCATGCACGAGGACGGGCCGTACGGCGCCGGCATCGGCAACCACGCCGAAGAGGTGGCGAAGCAGAAAGGCATGCAGGTCGTGGTCAAGGAGGGCTATGCCGCGACGACGCCGGACCTGTCGGCGCTGGTGACGAAGCTGCGCCGCGCGCGGCCGGACGTGATCGTCCACGCCGGCTACAATCCCGACATCACCCTGTTCTTCCGCCAGGCCGGCGAGGCCGGGCTCAAGTTCAAGGCGCTCATCGGCGAAGGTGCGGGCTATGCGCAGTACGACAAGCTGGTCGAATCGGTCGGCAACATGTCGGACTTCGTGTTCAACCTCGACCCGGTCGCGGGACAGCTCCTCGATCCGAAGACGCTGGCGCCGGGCCTGGGCGACCTCATCCAGCTCATGGTGACACGCTACAAGGCCAAGACCAACGCCCACGAGGTGCCGCCGCATGTCAGCATGGGATTCAACAACACGTGGATCCTGCTGGAGAAGGTCCTGCCGGTCGCCATCCAGAAGTACAACGGCGTCGATGCCGAGGCGATCCGCAAGGCGGCCCTCGATCTCGACATTCCGGTCGGCGGCACGATGCAGGGCTACGGCGTGAAGTTCGCCCCGCCGGGCGACCGGATCGCCGGACAAAACCTGCGCTCGTTCCCCGTGCTGACCCAATATGTCGGGAAGAAATCGGTGCCCGTGTTCCCGACCGAGGTCGCGGCGGCCGAGCCGGTCCTGCCGCTGCCGGCGAGCCACCCGCTGGCGGCGCGCTGAGACGCCGCCCGTCCTCCGTCACCAGGTGCGGGCGTCGAGCACAGGCTCATGCTGGCGGTCGACTCCCTCACCAAGCGGTTCGGCGGCTTCACCGCGGTCAGCCAAGTGTCGTTCGCGGTCGGCGCCGGCGAGATCCTGGGCCTGATCGGGCCGAACGGCTCCGGCAAGAGCACGACCTTCAACATGATTGCCGGCGCCATGGCGCCGACCGCCGGGCGCGTCGAGTTCGAGGGCCGCGACATCGCCGGGCTGCCCGCCCACGAGGTTTGCCATCTCGGTATCGCGCGCACCTTCCAGATCCCGCGGCCGTTTCGCAAGCTGAGCCTGCTCGATAACGTGACCTTGGCGGCGCATTACGGCCGCGCCACGCCGCCGAGCCGGGCCGAAGCCAACGAGGCGGCGGAGCGAGCGCTCGGCCTCGTCGGCCTGCCGGTCGATCCCGCGGCAACCCTCGACGGGCTGGGTGCGGCGGGCTTGAAGAAGCTCGAGCTGGCGCGGGCGCTGGCGACCCGCCCGAAGCTGCTGCTCGCCGACGAGAGCCTGGGCGGCCTCGATCACGACGAGATGGAGCAGGCCGCCGCCATGCTGGAGCGCATCCGCCGCGACACCGGCATCACCATCATCTGGGTCGAACACATCATGAGCGTGCTGATGCGCGTCGTCGACCGCGTGATCGTCCTCGATCACGGCGAGAAGATCTGCGAAGGCACGCCGGAAGAGGTGGCGCGCGACCCGCGGGTCATCGAGGTCTATCTCGGCACCACGGAGCAGGCGGCCTGATGCTCGACCTCACGTCGATCCATGCCGGCTACGGCTCGTTTCAGGCGCTGCACGGCGTCAGCCTCGCCGTCAAAGCCGGCGAAGTGGTCGGTGTGCTCGGCCCCAACGGCGCCGGCAAAACGACCTTGATGCGCGTCATCTCGGGCATGCTGCCGTCGCGCTCGGGCGAACTCACCCTGGAAGGCCGGCGCCTCACCGGGCTGCCGGCGCACCGCATCCTGGTCGAGGGGATCGCGCACGTTCCCGAGAACCGGCGGCTGTTCCCGCGCCTTACGGTCGAGGACAATTTGCGCATGGGCGCCTTCATCCGCTCGGCGCGCGCCAAATTCGAGGAGCGCCGGCGGTGGGTCTACGACCTGTTCCCGCGGCTGGCCGAGCGCCGGCTGCAGATGGCGGGAACGCTGTCCGGCGGCGAGCAACAGATGTGCGCGATCGGCCGGGCCCTCATGTCAAAGCCGAAGATCCTGCTCATGGACGAGCCGTCGGCCGGGCTGGCGCCGGTGGTGGTGCAGCAGGTGTTCGCGCTGATCCGGCGCATTCGCGAGGAAGGCTTCACCGTCCTGATCGTCGAGCAGAACGTGAAGCAGATGCTGGAGCTGGTGGATCGGGCGTACCTGCTCGACGTCGGCGCGATCAAGATCTCGGGTTCGGCCGCCGAGCTGAAGAACAACGAATTCGTCCGCCGCGCCTATCTGGGGCTGTAGGAGTGAGATTGCGCATGTGGTCCTCCCCCACCCGTGATGTGCGATCCACCCCCACCCCAGCCCTCCCCCGTCAAGGGGGAAGGGGTAAGAGCGAACAGCGCTTCGCCTTCGGCTCTCCTTCCCTCCCCCCTTGCGGGGGAGGTGCGTCGGGCGCCCGCAAACGCTCCAGTGGAGCGTTTGCAGCCCACGCGGGGGGGGTGATCAGAGCGACCGGACCTTAGCCAATGGACATCTTCCTCCTCGAAGCGATCCTGAACGGGCTCCTGCTGGGCGGGGTGCTCGCCCTGCTGTCGCTCGGCCTCAACCTCATCTTCGGCGTGATCGACGTGGTGTGGATCGCTTATGCCGAGCTGGTCATGGTCGGCATGTACATCATCTACTGGGTCCATATCGTCCACGGCCTGCCGCTGGTGGTGGCGGGGGCCGCGGCCATCGGCGGCGTCGGCCTCCTCGGCCTGTTTGTGCATCTGCTGATCATCGAGCCGATCCTGGGCTCAGCGCCGATCAACCAGCTGCTCGCCACCGGCGGCCTTTTGTTCCTGCTGCAAAGCGTCGCGACGCTGCTGTTCGGCACGGACTTCCGCAACATCGGCGTGCGCCTGCCGAGCATCGAGATCGCCGACATGTATTTCGGCTGGGCGCGGATCATCGCCTGCGGAATGGCGCTCGCCGGCGCGATCGCGCTCTATCTGTTCCTGTCGCGCAGCTATATCGGCGTCGCCATCCGGGCGATCGCCCAGGACCGCGACATCATGGGCCTGATGGGCGTCAACCCGCGCACCATCTACCTGGTCGTGTCAGCGATCGGCGGCGGGCTCGCCGGTCTCGCCGCGTGCCTTCTCGTCCTGCAGTATGACGTGCATCCGTTCATCGGCCTGACCTTCGGGCCGATCACGTTCATGATCTGCGTCCTGGGCGGCCTCGGCAGCCTTGCCGGCGGCTTCCTCGCCGCGTTCGTCATGAGCGAGATCATCGCCATCGGCGGCTACTTCTTCACCGGCGACGTCGCCTATGTGATCGCGTTTGCGCTGTTCATCCTGCTGATGTTCCTGAAGCCCAGCGGCCTGCTGGCGCGGCGCGGGGGCTAGAACAATGCCGCGCACGTTGCCCATGCTCGCGGGGGTTGCGATCCTGGTGGTGCTGCCGCCGTTCGGCATCCCGCCCTATATGCTCCACATCGCCAATCAGATCCTGCTGTGGAGCTTCGTCTACACGGCGTGGTCGCTCATGGGCCGCTTCGGCCTGACCTCGTTCGGCCATGGCGGCTTCCTGGCGATCGGCGCTTATACGACGAGCCTGCTGTGGAACTACGCCGGCCTCTCGCCATGGATCGGTATCCCGGCAGGGGCCGTTCTTGCCGCCGTCGGCGCCGTGCTCATCGGCTATCCGTGCTTCCGCCTGAAGGTGGTCGGCCATTATTTCGCGCTGGTCACGCTGGCCTTCGGCGAGGTGATCCGACTGGCGATCATCGCCGCCCGCGACGTCACCGGCGGCTCGCTCGGCATGACGCCCAATCCCGTGCCCACGCCGTCGTTGAGCGCCCTGCAATTCGCCGACAAGGAGACGTTTTATTACATCGCGCTGGGCCTATGGCTAGTCGGCCTGCTCGTCTGGCGCTGGGTTGACCGCAGCATGGAAGCCAAGGCGCTGACCGCGATCTCGGATGATGAGATGGCGGCCGCCGCGGTCGGCATCAACGTCGCCCGACGCAAACTGGCGATCACGCTGCTGAGTGCGGTGATGACCGCGATCGGCGGATCGGTGATGGCTCAGTACCTGATGTACCTGAACCCGGAGACGATGGCCGGGATCAATCCCGGCTTGCAGATCGTGTTCGCGGCGATCGCCGGCGGCATGTACAGCCTGCTGGGCCCGACCGCCGGTGCCGTGCTGACCATCGTGCTCGCGGAAAGCTTGCGCATCCTGTTCGGCAGCAACTTCATCGGTGCCGCCAATACAATCTACGGCATCCTCCTCATCCTGTTCATCGTGTTCCTGCCGCGCGGGCTGGTCGGTGCCCTTGAAGGACTCCGCCGCGCACCCGCCGCCCGTCCCGACGTCGAGCGCGCAACAGCGACGGGCGGCTAGGCTACAGCTCGATCCGCCGGCCCTCTTCCGCCCCCCAGTAGCCCGCGTAGTTGATCCTGGTCGTCTCGTAGGCGAGGTCGAGACCGGCGAGCGGCTGCCGCCCGGAGGCGACGCACTCCATGAAGTCCTGGATCTCCTGCAGGTAGCCGCGCGTCCACTCCTCCTCCAGGCAGACGAACTGCCAGCCGGTCTTGCGGTCGACTTTTTCGGTGATGTAGACGTTGCCGAGCTTCGCCTCGTCGGTGAGGTAGCTCACCAGATGATTGTTGGGCGTGATGTTCGCGAACAGCGAACCGCCGCTGGTATACGTCTCGACCAGGTTGCGCACCCCGCCCATGATCATGTCGCCGGAGAAGACCGTCGCCTTGGTCCCGTCGGAGAAGGTGAGGGTCAACATTCCCCAATCCTCGACATCGACCGGGTTGGCCTTGATGAACGGCCGCTCCTCGGGCTTCAGCCCGGCGGCCACGTTGCCGACCTCGGCGGTGACGTGCGTCACCGCGATCTTCTCACCGCGCGCCCGCGCCTCGACCTGCTTCAGGTGGAGGACCGCCGACAGCGGATGGCAGCCCATGCGGACCAGCGAGCCGCCGCCGGTCAGCGCCCATTGCGCGGCGTGCGCCGCATGCGAGCCGCTGTGGCTCTCCTCCGCCTTCATGAACAGGATCTTGTCTTTCGTGGCCTTCAGGATCTCGACCGTCTTCGTGACCGCCGGCGCGTAAATCCAGTCCTCGGCGTACATGAAAAGCCGGCCGCTTTGCTCGATCGCGGCGCGGGTGGCGCCCATCTCCTCCATGAGCCGGCTGTACATGACCGACTTCGGCACGTGCTTGCCGATCGGCGCCTTGTCGCCTTCGCGCCCGAAATAACCGCTGAACGGTTTCTCGCAGATGACGTGCTTACCGGCGCGCATGCAGTCCACGATCATCGGCGCGTGCAAAGCCGGCGGCGTGCAGATGTCGATCACGTCTATGGTCCGGTCGCCGAGCAGCGCCCGGCAATCGCGATGCGTCGCCGCGATGCCGTGCTTCTTTGCGAAATCGACGACGTGATCGCCGCGCGACACCACCGCGGCAACCTCGACATCGATGCCATGCACGCGTTTGTAGGCGTACATGTGCAGCTCGGCGACGAAGCCGCTGCCGATCAGTGCAACCCTGACCTTGGCCATGTGACGTCACTCCCCGGCATTATCGTTGAACGCACCGTATGATACCGGCCGATACTGGACCGGGCGGACGGGACGAGACAAGGGAGCTTCCTAGGGTATGGCCCGATGTAACTTGACAATCACAATGCGCGGAGCGACCGTTTTATCGTCCAACCCTCCCGTGTCTCGGGCGAATGCTTCTGCCCCCCGCAGAATGAAGCGCTGGAGCGGAGGGCGACGGACGACAGGATCAACAACGCGGAAAGGAGGCCAGTCATATGGAAACACCACCTGATCATCAGTGCCGGCCCTGCCGCAGCGCAGGGCCACAGTCTGGATAAGCGATCGCAATCTCCGGCCAAGAGAATCCAGACTGCCGACCCGACGATGTCAGATGAACCGCAGGATGAATCGCCGCGGTGGCCATGCGGCGAATGAGATCCTCGGACCTATATCCGCTCTTGGAGCGGACCGGCTTTCAGCCGAAAAGTGAGCCCCGATCCCCCGATCCCTTCAGTGGGGCAGTGGGACGGGGCTCTTGCTTTGGCCGGCCCAAACTCGCTCCGCTATACTCCGCGCATGACCGCGAGTCCTTGCATCGGCGTCTGCGAGCTGGATGGCAACACCCAGCGCTGCGTCGGCTGCGGCCGGACCATGGACGAGATCGCGGCGTGGTCGAGCCTCACCGACACCGAGCGGCGGGAGATCCTGGCGCGCCTCGAGCGATCGCGACGCAGCACCACCGCCTCATAACTTCGACCGATCGGGGGAGATCCAATGAAACCGAGAGCGATCTTGCGGCACGGCCTGCTGGCCGCGGTTGTGGGGCTGGGCCTGGCCGGGCCGGTCCGGGCGGCGGACGTCACGATCCGCTTCTCGACCGCCGCGCCGCCGGCGGATTTCCTTGCCAAGGCGCTGGAGACGTTCAAGGCCGAGGCTGAGCGCACCGCGCCTGACGTGAAGGTGGAGTCCTATCCGGCATCGGTCCTGTTCCGCCAAGGCACCGAGGTGCCGGCGCTGCAGCGCGGCAATCTCGAGATGAGCACCATGACCACCTTCGAGGTCGCGCAGCAGATGCCGGAATATGGCGTGTTCAACCGGGCCTATCTGTTCCGCGATTACCCGCATCTGCGCCAGGTCTTCGATGGTCCGATCGGCGACGACTACAAGCGCAAGGTGGCGGACAAGATGGAGATCGAGATCCTGGCGGTCGCCTATCTCGGCACCCGTCAGGTGAACCTGCGCAACAAGCGCGACGTCAAGGGCCCGGCCGATCTTGCGGGCGTGAAGATGCGCATGCCGGCCGGCCCGGAATGGCTGCTGCTTGGGAAGACGCTTGGCGTCAGCCCGGTGCCGCTCGGCATGCCGGAGGTGTATCTGGCGCTGAAGACCGGGACCATCGACGGCCAGGAAAATCCGCTCACGATCATGAACGCGGCCAAATTCTACGAAGTCACAGAGCAGGTGGTGCTGACCGCGCACATGGTGCAGCCGGTGTTCTTCGATATCGCCCGGACGTTCTGGCGAAAGCTCAGCCCGCAGCAGCAAGCCGCCGTCGCGGCCGCGGCGCGCGTCGCGGCGAAGAGCAACGACGAGGCGCGACTGGCCGACGAGGCCAGCGTGACCGAGGCGCTCAAGGCCAGAGGACTGACCGTCGCCACGCCGGACGTCGCGCAGTTCCGGACGCTGGCCGAGAAGGTCTATGCCGACTCCGACCTCGCCAAGCAGTGGGACCCGGCGCTGACGAAATTGGTGATGGAGACGCGATAGTCCGGCATGGACCGCGCGGCTTCGCGAGGACGGCGCGTCCTGCGCCTGGCGCAACGCGCCGCCGATATCATCGCGGGCGCGCTGTTTCTCTGCGTGTTCGCGATCTTCCTGTTCAAAGTCTTCATGCGCTATGCGCTGCACGACGCCGTCGCCTGGGCCGACGAGCTCTCGGTCGTCCTCTTCGTGTGGGTGATCTTCTGGACGAGTGCGTTCGTGATCGCCGATCGCCAACAGATCGCGTTCGACCTCGTCGTCAAGCTCCTGCCGGTGCGGGCGCGGCGCTGGGCGATGGTCGCCCGGCTGGCGATCGTCGGCGTGTTGTTCGCCTGCGCCCTCCCGGGGGTGGTCGACTACATCCTCTTCCTGTGGCGCGAGCGCACGCCGGTGCTCTTCCTGCGGCTGGACGTCGTTTACACCTGCTTCGCTTTGTTCGCCGCCGCCGTGTGCGGACGGGCGCTGATAGGGCTGGTGAAACTGCTCGGCCCGCGCTGGCGCGAGGACCTTTGATGCGCCGGCCGGACCCCTCATGAGCTACGGACTCTGGGTATTGCTGGCGGTGTTCCTCGGCATCGCCGTGCTGGGAGCCCCCCTGGGCTATGCAATGCTGGCGGCCGGCTTCGCTTATCTGTTCGCGACCCATCAGGACGTCGGCCTGGTCGTCGACCAAACGATGAACAGCCTCTACGGCAGCTATCTGCTGATCGCCGTGCCGCTGTTCATTTTCACGGCGAACCTGATGAACGCCAGCGGGGTCATCGACAAGCTCTTCGACTTCGGATCGGCCATGGTCGGCCGGTTCCACGGTGGCCTCGCGCATGTGAACGTGGTCTGCAACCTGATCTTCTCGGGGATGAGCGGCAGCGCCGTCGCTGATGCCGCCGGACCCGGCCTGATCGTCGCCCGCATGATGATGCGCAACGGGCGCTACACGCCGGGATTTGCCGCCGCGACATCGGCCGCCGCGGCCACGATCGGGCCGATCGTTCCGCCGTCGATCCCGATGATCTTCTACGCCCTGATCGCGAACGCGTCGGTCGGCGCGCTGTTCCTCGCCGGCCTTGTTCCAGGGCTGCTCATGGCCGGCGCCCTGATGACCGCGATCGCGATCCTCGCCCGCCGCAAAGGCTTCCCGCGCGAGGCGGCACCGCCCTGGCGGCAGATCCCGGCGATCTGCCTTCGGGCCGCGCTGCCGCTGGCGCTGCCGGGCCTGCTGATCGGCATCATCTACTCGGGCATCGCGACCGCGACCGAGGCCGCGGCGATCGCCGCCGCCTATGCGCTGGTCCTGGCGATGCTCGTCTACCGCAGCATGGGATGGCGCGAGCTGCTGACGGTGCTGTCCGAGACGGTGCGGACGACGGCGGCCGTCGGCCTGCTGATCGCCGGCGCGTTCGTGTTCAACTTCGTCGTCGCCAGCGAGAACGTGCCACAGGCGCTGCAGCGCGCCTTCCTCGCGTGGAACCCGCCGCCGTGGATCTTCCTCATTGCGGTCAACATGCTGTTCCTGGGGCTGGCCTGCGTGCTCGATGCGATCACCATGCTGCTGGTGCTGGTGCCGCTGCTGGTGCCGATCGCGGCCGGCCTCGGCATTGACCTCGTGCAGTTCGGCGTGGTGGTCATCCTCAACATGATGATCGGGCTGGCCCTGCCGCCGCACGGGCTCCTGCTGTTCGTCATGGGAAACCTCACCGGAGCGCCGCTCGGCGCGATTTTCCGCGAGGTCCTGCCCTTCGTCGCCGCGTTGCTGGTG
Organism: Alphaproteobacteria bacterium; assembly: GCA_036394195.1. Taxonomy (GTDB): domain Bacteria; phylum Pseudomonadota; class Alphaproteobacteria; order CACIAM-22H2; family CACIAM-22H2; genus DATJPD01. The sequence continues at coordinate 37,818 of DASWFO010000160.1, forward strand.
GTGCTCGCCGCCGTAACCTTCGTCCCGGCGCTGACCCTGCTGCTGCCGCGGTTGCTCGGCTATTAATCGCGGCCGCGGCGCCGGAGGAGATTCCTGCCGGCGCCGCGTCTCTTATTGTGGAGCGGCTCGCCTTTAGCCGCCCCACCGGCCGGATATTGCGAGGGAGCGAAGCCCCCCGGATCCCGGCCTAAATACTCGCCGCCGTGCGGCGATCCCGCCGCGCGAAAGCCGCTAAGGTCTTACATCGGCGGCTTGACGCCGTCCTTCTCCGCCGTGACGGCGTTCGACGTGAGCGTCCCGTCAGACTGCTTGAGGGCGCCGATGAACACGGCAGAACCCGGCTTCAACAAGCTCGCATCGGCACTGACATAGCCCAGGATCGGGACCTCCGGTCCCACCATGTACTCGGATTCCGTCCCCTTATAGCTGACCTTCAAGGTCTGGCCCTGGGGAGCAGCACTGATCTGGGCGACGGTGGCGTTGGTCATGATGCTGTCCGGCATCAGGTCCCACGGGAACTGGCCTTCACCGGCACCGCGCAACGCCTCGGGGAAGATGCGGACTTCGACCGCGTGCAGTTTGCCGTCGGTGCCCTTCATGCCGGTCGAGGCGACATAGTCGCCGGGCTTGATGTCGGACAGGCTCTTCTTCACCACCCCGCGCACGGCGTAGTTGTCGGCGAGCTTGATGGTGAGGTCCTGGCCGTCGCGCGACTTCACCATCAGGGTGTTGCCGTCGAGCTTCTCGACCGTGCCGCGGATGCGGGTCGGCGTGCCCTGCGGCGCCTGGGCCAGGGCGTCGGACAGGACCGGCCCGAGCAGAAACAAAGCCACGATCCAGGCCGAATGACGCAGAATTTTCATGGTGAGGTCTCCCCTCCTTCGGACGTGATTGAATGTCATCAACACCGCGCGCGATGCGCTTATTCCGGCGGCCGGCGTATTACGGGTTGCCGCGCGGTGCGTTCCCGCTTAAGGAGAAGTGTAATCCACGTATTGTCGTTCCAGTGTTTGACTTTCTCGTTACCTGGCAGACCGCCGCCGCCTTCCTTCTTGCGTTCCTGGCCGGGCTCATGCGCGGCTATACCGGGTTCGGGACACCGATCTTCCTGGCGCCGATCTATGCCGTCCTGTTCGGGCCACAGGCCACGGTGCCGCTCCTGATCATCATGGAGATCGGGGTCATGGTGCAGATGGTGCCGGCCGCCTGGCCGAAGGCGGACCTGAAGGAGATCGCCGGGCTGGTTGCCGGCTGTGCGGTCCTGTTGCCGGTCGGCGCCTTCATGCTCCACGTGCTGGATCCGTTCGTGGTGAAAAAGGCGATCGGCCTGATGACCCTGCTCTTCGTGGCGATGCTGGCGTTCGGCTGGCGTTACCGGGGCCCGCGCAACACCGCGGTGCGGGTCGCGACCGGGGCGGTGAGCGGGTTCTGCAATGGCCTGACCGGCATCGGCGCCCCGCCGGCGATCCTCTACTACCTGTCCGGCGACACGGCGATCGCCGTCATGCGGGCGAATCTCGTTGTCTACTTCGCCTTCATCACCTTCATCGCCGTCCCGTCGTTCCTCTATCTGGGGCTGATCTCGCTGGAGACGGTGTGGCGCTGGGTGCTGCTCAGCATCCCGCTGCTGGGCGGCGTCGCGATCGGCTCGCGCCTGTTCCACGGCACGTCGGAGAAGATGTACATCCGCGCCGCCCTGGCCACGCTGGCGGTGGCCGGGGTGATCGGGATTTTGGGGTGAGCGCTACTTGCTCTCGCGCGGCGTGAAGCTGCCGGCGGAGAGGTACTGCTTCGGCCACGGCAGGTCGTGGTTCTGCTCATAGGCGGCGTGGCGCGTCCAGTACGGGTCGAAGAGATGGCCGCGCGCCAGCACGCAGAGATCGGCGCGCCCCGCGGCGAGGATCGCGTTCACGTCCGCCCAGGACGAGATGTTGCCGACGGTCATGGTCGGCATGTCGGCCTCGTGGCGCACGCGGTCGGCGAATGGCGTCTGGAACAGCCGCCCGTAGACGGGCTTGGCATCGGGCACGGTCTGGCCGGCCGACACGTCGATGATGTCGCAGCCGGCCTGGCGGAACAGCTTCGCGACCGCGACCGCGTCCGACGGCGTGAATCCGCCTTCGGCCCAATCGGTCGCCGAGATGCGCACCGACATCGGCTTGTGCGCCGGCCAGGCGGCGCGCACGGCCGTGAACACCTCCAAGGGATAGCGCGCCCGGTTCTCGACCGAGCCGCCGTACTGGTCGGTGCGGCGGTTGGTCAGCGGCGACAGGAAGGTCGCCAGCAGGTAACCATGCGCGCAGTGCAGCTCGAGCAGATCGAACCCGGCCTCCTCGGCGAAGCGCGCGGCGCGCACGAACTCGTCGCGCACCCGGTCCATGTCGGCGCGGTCCATCGCCTTCGGCGCCTGCGAATGCGGGAGATACGGAATCGCCGAGGCGGCAACCAGCGGCCAGTTGCCGTCCGGCAGCGGCTCGTCGATGCCGTCCCAGGCGAGGCGGGTCGAGCCCTTGCGGCCGGCATGGGCGAGCTGGATCCCGATCTTGGCGAAGCTGTTCGCATGGACGAACTCGACCACGCGCTTCCAGGCGGCCACGTGCTCTTGCTTGTAGAGGCCGGCGCAGCCGGGCGTGATGCGCGCGTCACGCGCCACGTCGGTCATTTCGGTGATGATCAGGCCCGCACCGCCCAGCGCCCGGCTGCCGATGTGTACCAGATGCCAGTCGTTCGCCAGGCCGTCCTCGGCCGAGTACTGGCACATCGGCGAGACGACGACGCGGTTCATCACCACGGTGTCGCGCAGGCGGAACGGCGTGAACATCGGCGGCGGCGGCGGATCGACCCGTACGTTGACGCCGGACTGGTTGGCCGCGGTCTCGGCGAACCAGCGCTCGACCCGGTCGACGAATTTCGGATCGCGCACTTTCAGGTTGGCGTGATGGATGCGCAAGCTGCGCGTCAGCATGGAATAGCCGAACTGGAGCGGCGCCAGCCGGCCGAAATAGCGCTCGGCCTCCTCGAACCATTGCAGACTGACCTGGGCGGCGCGCTGCACGGCGTCGACCGCCGGCCGCCGCGCCGCCTCGTAGGCGGCGAGCGCGTCGCCGATCTTGCTGTGCTGCTTCAGCGTGCTCGCGAGCCCGATCGCGTCTTCCATCGCGAGCTTGGTGCCCGAGCCGATCGAGAAATGGGCGGTGTGCGCCGCATCGCCCATCAGCACCACGTTCTCATGGTGCCAACGCTTGGTGCGAATGGTCGGGAAGCTTCGCCACAGCGAGCGGTTCTTCAGCAGCTTATGACCGTCGAGCTCGGCCCCGAACAGGTTCTCGCAGTAACCGAGCGTGTCGTCCTCGGTCGCGCGGTCTAGCCCGGCATGCTTCCACGTCTCCTCCGTGCACTCGACGATGAAGGTCGAGTACTTCTTGTCGTACTGGTAGGCGTGGACGCGGAACAGGCCGTGCGGGCTTTCCTTGAAATAGAAGGTGAAGGCGGGGAACGGCCGCGTGGTGCCGAGCCAGACGAACTTGTTGCGGCGCCAGTCGATCTGCGGCTGGAAATGCGCCGCATAGACCTGGCGGATCATCGAGTTCACGCCGTCGGCGGCCAGCACCAGGTCGGCGCCGCGGTAGCGCTCGACATTGGCGACGTCGCTCTCGAATTGCAGCGACACGCCCAGCGCCCGGGCGCGCTTTTGCAGGATATTGAGCAGCTTCTTGCGCGCCAGCCCCGAGAAGCCGTGGCCGGTCGAGGTGATCACCTCGCCCTTGTAATGGATGTCGATGTCGTCCCAGCGGGAAAAGCTCCTGGTGATCTCCGCATAGGTCACGAGATCGGCGTCGCGCAGCTCGGCCAGGGTCGCGTCGGAGAACACGACGCCGAAGCCGAACGTGTCGTCCGGCTTGTTGCGCTCGATGACGGTGATGTTGTGCCGGGGGTCCGCCTTCTTCATGAGAAGGGAGAAATACAGACCCGCCGGGCCGCCGCCGATGCTGACGATCTTCAACGCTGACCCCGCTACCGCAGCTGACAGGACGGGAGGCCAAATTATTTTAGACTTAAAATAATTTTCTGCAAGTGGCCGGCCGGTGGCGGTTTTGCCGTGCGAACCCGTGGCGGACGCCCCCGGAATTTGCCCTGGTGAGCGTCGTCCGGCGGCGGGGGCCGCGGGGATTTTCGGCTGTCATCGGCGTGGAGATTGTCCTCAGTCAACCGGTTCTGCTGGCCGCGATCGGCGCCGTCGTCGCGGCGCTGATCGCGGCCGGTTTCTACGTCCACGACCGGCAGACCCGGCGCCTCGCCTGGGGGGCGGCGCTGTGGCTGGCGCTGTTCCTCGGCTATCTCGGCCAGGGCGAGATCCCGCTGGTGCTGCACACGCTGCCGACCGCGCCGTTGGCCCGAATCGTCGTCCAAGCCTACGACATCGTGTGGTGGGCGGTCCTCGCCTGGCTCGCGGTCCAGCTGATCAATGTCGTGCTGTGGCGCTGGCTGTATCCGGGCGCGCAGCCGGGCGGCCGCAAGCTCATCGCCGACGTCGTCTCGGTGCTGATCTATCTGGGCGGCCTGCTGGCGATCCTCTCGTTCACCTTCGAGCAGGACGTGTCCGACGTGCTGGCGACATCGGGCGTGGTCGCGATCGTGCTGGGCCTGGCCCTGCAGACCTCGCTCGGCGAGATCGTGTCCGGCCTGTTCATGAGCGTCGAAGCGCCCTACCGCGCCGGCGACTGGATCACCATCGACGACAAGATCGAGGGTCAGGTGGTGGGGACCAACTGGCGCGCGACCCGGCTCAAGACGCGGACCGGCGATTACCTGATCGTGCCCAACAGCACGATCGCCAAGGCGAATATCGTCAACCGCTACTTTCCCGACCGCATCCACACCGCCCAGTTCACGGTGGCGATCGACGCGCGCACGCCGCCCGAGCGCGCCATCGCCGTCCTCACGGCCGCCCTGCTGGCGGCGAAAACCGTGCGCCATGAGCCGCCGCCCGAGGCCGAGGTGTGGGCGCTGGGGCCGAAGACCATCGAATACCGGCTGACCTATTCCGTCGACGATTTCGCGACCGCGCCGAAGGCGCGCAGCGAGGTGGCGCAGCGGGTGTGGCACCATCTCGCCTGGGCCGGCATCCAGATGGACGAAGCCGCGGTTCCCGCCCCGGCCACCGCCGCGACCGAGGCCCTGCGCGCGACGGCGCTAGAGACGGCCCTCGCCCAGGTGCCGTTATTTGCGCCGCTCTCGGCCGACGAGCGGGCCGATCTAGCGCGGCGCTGCCGGACTGAGACGGTGCCGGCCGGTGCGACCTTGGCCCGCCAGGGTGCACCGGGCGAATCGATGTTCCTGATCAGCGAGGGCGTGCTCGCGGTCCGGCTCCAGCAAGGGCCGGCCGGTCTTAAGACCGAGATCGCCCGCCTGGCGCCCGGCGAGACATTCGGCGAGATCTCGCTCCTCACCGGCGCGCCGCGCACGGCGACGGTGAGCGCTCTGACCCGCGCCTGCGTCCACGAGCTCGCCAAGGCCGACCTGGCGCCGATCATGACCGCGCGGCCGGAGCTCGCAAGCGAGCTCGGCCGCATCCTGGCCACCCGTCAGCAGGAGCTGGCGGAAGCGGCGCGCCACGGCGGCGGCGCCACCGAGACGGAAGAGTCCTATGCCGAGCGGATCGCGTCCTGGATCTCGGCGTTTTTTCGTTCCTAGTCTAGCGGTACGCCTCCGGGGCGGCGAGCAGCATTCAGATAGACTCGAAAATCCTCTCGCGTCATTCCCGCTTTCGCGGGCATGACGATGGAGAGGGCAGTTCGACGTAATCCGAACCCGGTCCTAGCGCCGCCGGCGACGGCCGCGGTGCTGGCGCTCCGGACGATGCTCGCCGTTGCCTGATGACCGCTCGGCCGGGGCCGGGCGATCGGCGCCGTTCGCCGAGGCCTTGAACGGGTGCATCTCAACCACCGGCACGGGCTTGCGGATCAGCTTCTCGATGTCGCGCAGATACGCCCGCTCCTCGTGGTCGCAGAACGAGATCGCGATCCCCGAGGCGCCGGCGCGCGCGGTGCGGCCGATCCGGTGGACGTAGGTCTCCGGCACGTTCGGCAGGTCGTAATTGATCACGTGCGTGATGCCGTCGATGTCGATGCCGCGCGCCGCGATGTCGGTCGCGACCAGGACGCGGATGCGGCCGGCCTTGAAATCCTGCAGGGCGCGCTCGCGCGCGTTCTGCGACTTGTTGCCGTGGATCGCGTCGGCGCGGATGCCGTCCTTCGCCAGCTTCAGGATGAGCTTGTTGGCGCCGTGCTTGGTGCGGCTGAACACCAGGGCGCGCGAGATGGACGGATCCTTCAGCACCGTCGCCAGCAGCGCCGGCTTGTCGCGGCGCTCGACATGGAGCAGCCACTGCTCGATGCGCTCGGCGGTCGTCGCCACCGGCGTCACCGCGACGCGCACCGGATCGGCGAGGATGCCGTCGGCGAGCCGCGCGATGTCGGGCGGCATGGTCGCCGAGAACAGCAGCGTCTGGCGCTGCTTCGGGATGGCGGCGATGATCCGCTTCACGTCATGGATAAAGCCCATGTCGAGCATGCGGTCGGCTTCGTCGAGGACGAAGACCTCGATGCCGTTCAGCTTGGCATGGCCCTGGTTCATCAGGTCGAGCAGCCGGCCCGGCGTGGCGACCAGGATGTCGAGACCGCGGTGCAGCGCCTGCACCTGGTCGCGCTGGCCGACGCCGCCGAAGATCACGGCGTGGCGCATGCCGAGGTGACGCCCGTAGGTACGGAAGCTGTCGTCGATCTGCGAGGCAAGCTCACGCGTCGGCGTCAGCACCAATGCGCGCATGGTGCGCGGGGCCGCTTGCCGGCGCTGCTCGCTGAGGCGCTGCAGGATCGGCAGCGCGAAGGCGGCCGTCTTGCCGGTGCCGGTCTGGGCGCAGCCGAGCAGATCGCGCCCCTGCAGGAGATGCGGGATCGACTTCGCCTGGATCGGCGTCGGGGTGGTGTAGTTCTCGGCGCTGACGGCGCGGAGGATCGGCTCGATCAGCCCCAACGAAGTGAAGCCCGTCTCGGCCGCGGGAGCGGGCGGCGGGGTGATCGTTTGGGCCGGAGTCGGAGTCGTAGAGGTATTCAACATTGTGATGTTTGTCTTTCAGTCTGGGCCGCGACATCGCGCAGCGGAACCGCTCTTCCGGGCCCTAAGGTCCGGCAGCAGAGCGGCAAGAAAATCCGCGACGATCGACGGTCAGGAAATTGGGTTAGGCGCTGCGGCCGTCCGCCCCTTTCATAAGGAGGGCGGCCTTATTTCTTTATCCGGTCGACCCGTGCGCGAACGGAACGACCCTTTGGGACGTGGATTGCTCTCGGGATGGAGCGCCGGGTTCTTTTCTTCTTTGAAGCCCGGAGGCTTCGTTTTTGAAGGACCGGAAACGGCGCTTCGCGCAGTCGCGAGACAAGGAGGCGAACACCGCCTCGGACCTTTATGTGGCAGTTCGGCACCGCTAGGTCAAGCGGCGGCTCCGCAGGGCTGCCCCGCGTCCAGCCGCCGGGCGATGCCGCATCAGGAAAATATGACATAGAAACAGTGTCTTAGTTCGCGCGCTGGCGCTGTTTCGCCTCATATTGGCCGGCCTTGAGCGGCCCGAAGAATTTGCCCACGTCGGGGTGGCGGATCGGCTTGCCGGTCTCGTCGGGCAGCAGGTTCTGCTCCGAGACATAGGCGATATAGGTCGTTTCGGTGTTCTCGGCGAGCAGGTGATAGAAGGGCTGGTCCTTGCGCGGCCGGACCTCGGCCGGGATCGCCTCCCACCACTCCTCGGTGTTGTTGAAGGTCGGGTCGACGTCGTAGATCACGCCGCGAAACGGGTAGATGCGGTGTTTCACGACCTGACCGATGGAGAATTTGGCATTCCGGTTGACCGGCGGCATTGGCGGCTCGCTCTTTTGGGGATTAAATCTACTCAAGAACCGTCGCCGCGTCACGGGATCGAAGTGTGACCGGCCCGCGCAAGATTGAGTAAAAAATAGGCCGGAGGGACAGGGATGGGACGGCTGGACGGGCGGGTCGCGATCGTGACCGGAGCGGCCCATGGCAGCCGCGCCGCGATCGGCTCGGTCTATGCCGCGGCCCTGGCCCGTGACGGTGCCCAGATCACCGTGGCCGACGTCAAGGATTGCGGCTCGGTCGCGGCCGAGATCGCCGCCGCCGGTGGTACCGCCGAAGCGGTCCATGTCGACGTGCGCGATGAGACATCCGTGGCCGCGATGGTCACCCGGACGATCGAGCGGTTCGGCCGGCTCGACATCCTGGTCAACAACGCCGGGCTCGGTTCGAACATCCCGCCGGTCGCCATCACCGAGCTCACGGTCAAGGACTGGGACGACCTCATGGCGGTCAACGTGCGCGGCCCGTTCCTGTGCACCAAGGCCGCCGTCCCGGCCATGAA